>NZ_JBEXLA010000018.1:0-187144 GCF_040609715.1 Streptomyces sp. NPDC004610
CGCTACGACAAACGAGCCCACCACTACCAAGCCCTGGTCACCCTCGCCTGCCTGCGACTATGGCTCCCCACCTGACATTGCGGACACGCCCTAGGGAATGTGTCCCGCTTCGTCGGCGATGCCGCTGTCGACGAGGGCGACGGAGCTGACGACCGTGCCGGTCCTCCCCCACGCGGTGTCCTTCACGAGGACCGTGCGCTCACCCAGCAGCCGGGCCGTGCTCTCGTCGAAGATCCACTCGGTGCGTTCGCCGTCATGTGTCCGGGCGACGGCGACTCCGTGCCGACCCGCCGCGTCCACGGCGTCGGGGACGACATCGACTCCGGGGATGAGGGCAGCAGCCCGGTAGAGAGCTGCCGTTGTTCCGGGGGGCGTCACGCCGTTGCGCAGGAGGTCGCCGATCGTGACGAAGGCTTCCTGGTCCGGTCCGGTCGTGGAGTCGGAGCCGGCTCCGTGGTTCTTCTCGGCATCGTCGCGGATCCGCCTCAGCAGGGCGTCGGGATCGGTCGGCAGAGCGGCCAGGAAGGAGTAGGTCGGTGAGTTCAGGTTGCCTCCGCCCGCCGTGCCCGGGATCAGGGAGTCGGTGCCGTCCTTGCGCTGGAGCGTGGGCTCGTTGCCGTCGACCGAGGTCCACTGTTCCATGCCCTCGTCCTGACGCGAGAGTCGCATCGTGCCGGACGCGGTCTCGGACAGCACCGAGGTGTGGCCGACCGTCCTGACGTAGGTGTACTGCCCGGCGCGCACCGTCGTCTGGGGCGTGGCTGCGGCGGCGAGGGCCGCCCTCTCCAGCAGTCGGACCGAGGCCGCCGAAGCCGGCGGCAGGTCGGACGGAGCGTCAGGGGATCCCAAGCCGGCACCGAGAACGACGACGGTCGCTCCGGCGGCCACCGCCGTTCCCAGCACCAGCCCCCAGCGCCTGCTCGGGCGCAGTGACACGAGGGACGATCCGGATCGCGCCTGCTGCCGGTCGACCTCGCTCAGGAAGTGCGCACGACGAGCTGCCATTCGTCCGGGGAGCGGCTCCGGGTAGGGAGCCGGAGGCAGTACCCGGCTCGCCCGCTCGCGCTCGGACTGTTCCCGCTGCTGCATGCTCTGCTCCGGGCTCATCGGGTGCTCCTCCTGTGGGACGTGCGGGCTGTGGCCGCCCCGCTCCGCGACGGGTGTCCGCTGCCGGTCCGCGGTTCCGCGCCACGCCCATCCGCTGTGAGTTCCTCCTCCACCAGCCTGCGCAGTTTCTCTCTCGCGCGTGAAAGCCGGGAGCGTACGGTGCCGACAGGAATCCCCAGCGCCTCGGCGGTCGCGGCGTACCCCAGATCGGACCAGACGACCAGGGTGAAGACCTCCCGCTCGGTCCGCTTCAGACGCTGCAACGCGCGGGCTGCGACAGCCAGCCGCTGGGCGTCGGCCATCTGCCCGACCACCTCGTCCGAAAAGTCGGGCAGCGCCTCCGGCAGCGGCAGACGGGACATCGCCTCCCGGTGCCGGCGGGCCGCCCGGCCGGTGTTGCGCATCACGTTCGTCGCGATCCCCAGCAGCCACGCCCGGACGCTTCTCACTTCCTCGCGCAGCTTGTCCCGCAGCCGCCACGCCTCCAGAAACGTCAGCGATGTGACGTCCTCGGCGAGAGACCAGTCGCCTGTCGTCCTGATCGCATGGGCATAGACGACACGCGCGTGCTCGTCGAAGATCTCGGCGAACGCCGCCCGATCACCGGACCGGGCCCGTTCACGCAGTATGAAGTCCACACCAACAAGTGTCCGCGCAGCTGCACCGGTTCCACTTCTTCGCCGTCGACATCTGAATCGTCGACGGCCAAGGCCACTATGGCCGCCCGCAGCGCGGCCGACGAAAGGCGAAACGGGGGCGAGCGGGCACTGCCGTGAGTCGAGAACGCGCGTCGGTCGGCTGACCGAGGGCAGCAGGAGACCACCGTGGTGCGGACGCGCCCCGGTGAGTGTTCGGTCAGGCGTCGATGGTCAGTTGTCGGGTGAGGGGTTTGCCGATGCAGAGGAGGGCGTCCCGGGAGCCGTTGGTGGTGGGTGTGGTGGCGGATGCGTCGCCGTCCAGGAGGGCGTGGCGGCAGGTGTGGCAGGCGCCTGCGCGGCAGTCGGAGGGGACGTCGACGCCTAGTTCCTCGGCCAGTTCCAGGAGGGTCAGATCGTCCTGGGCGTGCCAGTCGGTGGTGATGCCGGAGCGGGCGAAGGTGACGCGCGCGGTGTCGATCCCGGCCGTTCCGACCGTGACCGGGGTGAACACTTCGGTGAAGGTGCGGTCGGGGTTCGCGCCCTCCTCGATCAGTGCGTCACGGAGCCCGGTGCACATCTCGTCGGGTCCGCAGAGGTAGAAATCGGCCTCGTACCAGGGGATGCGCAGGGGTTGGGCGGGGTCGCCGAGGTAGTTGTCCTTGAGGATTTCCAGGACGAGCGGGAGAGTGATCCGGCCGCGGATCTGGAAGTCGGTGCCGGGCCGGTCGTATTCCTCGGGTGCGCTGAAGACATGGGTGGCGGTGGCATTGCCGAGTTCCGCGATCAGGCGGTCGATTTCGTCGCGAAAGGGCTGCCTGGAACGGTTCTTGGCGCCGTAGAGGAGATACAGCGGTGGGGCCTGCGTGCCGCGTCGGACATGGGCCTGGAGCATGGCGAGGATCGGGGTGATACCGATTCCGGCGGCGATCAGGACGACGGGGCGGAATCCGCCGGTGTCGAGGGTGAAGGAACCCGCGGGGGCTCGCAGCGCGAGAGAGGTCCCGGTGGTGGCCCGGGTGTGCATCAGGCCGGATGCCAGGCCGGAATCCTTGACGGTGACGCGGTAGGTGCCTGGTTTCTCGGTGTGTTCGGAAAGGCTCCACTGGCGGACGTGCGACGCGCCGGACTCGGACCATTGCGCCGGCAGGCGTACGGAGACGAATTGTCCGGGGCGGAATTCCG
This sequence comes from Streptomyces sp. NPDC004610, assembly GCF_040609715.1. Taxonomy (NCBI): domain Bacteria; kingdom Bacillati; phylum Actinomycetota; class Actinomycetes; order Kitasatosporales; family Streptomycetaceae; genus Streptomyces; species Streptomyces sp. NPDC004610. The sequence goes on from NZ_JBEXLA010000018.1 coordinate 2,928, forward strand.
GCAGGGTTTCCTCGTCGTCGGGGCGCAGTGCGAACGAGCAGACCTCGGGGCTCTCCCGCACCACCTCGCTCACCGTGAACGGCCGCCAGCCCTGCCAGGCGCGAGGGCGGATCCGGCGGGCGGCGCCGGTCGCCTTCGCACCCAGGACCAGCCGGACGGTGCCGGACAGACAGGGCTGGTCGAGTGCGCGCCGCAGGGGTTCGAGGGGTGGTTCGACGCCGCCGGAGCAGTAGTGGGCGAGGTCGGCGACGGTGGGGTTGCGCTCGTCGCGGCGCAGCAGGCGCAGGGCGTCGCCGGGGCGGACCTCGCCCGGGTCGATCACGCCCAGGTACATTCCCGTATGCCCGGATACGGCGAACCGGGAGAGGAAGGTCTTGGGCAGGCCGAGTCGCCAGGCGAGTTTCCAGCACGGCACCCGGGGCCCCGCGACGACCAGCCGTACTTCGTCGCCCAGGGCGAATTCATCGCCGAGGCGGATTTCGGTCTCGTCGAAGTCGGTGAGGGTGAGGTTCTCGCCGAAGAATCCGTCCGGCCAGGAATCCGGGGCGGTGCCGAGTTCTTCACCCCAGTAGCGGTAGTGGTCGCGGGAGAAGGCGTAGACCGCGTCGACATGTACCGCTTTCTCGTTTCCGAGCGGCCCGTCCGGGGTGATCAGCCAGGGGCGGGGGGCCGGGGACTTGATGTGCGCGCTGGGCACGTCCTGTCCCCCCATGTCATGGACGGTCACCTTGCCGATGGAGAAGTTCAGAAGTTTCATGAGCGTTCCCGGCATTCCTGGAATTGATCACGGATCAAGGGGGATAGGTGCAGTAGAGTTGATCCCGGATCAATTCGTCAAGAGGGCGGTAGGGATTGCCCCCAGGGCAACGGAACCGACTTCTCCGGGAAACCAGGGGGACATGTGTCGCCACGCAGGGCCGGCACCGCGCTCAGCCGCGAGAAGGTCGTCATGGCCGCGATCGACGTACTCGACGAGACGGGTTACGACGGACTGACCATGCGACTGGTCGCCAAGCATCTCGGCGTTCAGCTCAACACGGTGTACTGGCACGCCTCCAGCAAGCCGGAGCTACTGGAGCTGATGGCGGACGAACTGCTCGCCCCGGCCGTCACCGGGCCGCTGCCGGAGCCGTGGGAGGAGCGGCTGCGCGTGCTGCTCGGGCGCTATCGGGACGCGCTGCTGGGCCACCGGGACGGGGCACGGGTCGTGGCCGGCACCTATCCGGTGCTGCCCAACACCCTGCGCCTCGCCGAGACCCTGCTCGCCACACTGATCGACGCGGGGCTCTCCGAGCGGACCGCGTCCTGGGCCACCTGGCACGCCTCCCACCTGGTGATCGGGTCCGCGCAGGAGGAACAGGCGGCCCCCGCGGCGATCGGCGACCGGCTGCGCCAAGGGGTGGACGCCGAGCGGTATCCCCTGCTGGACCGGATCGTGGGGGTCCACACCGACAGCGCCTACGGCGAGCGGTTCGCGTTCGACGTGGAGCTGTTCCTGACGGGGCTGCGGGGTATGAGGGAGCGGGATGGGAGGGAAGGGGAGGAGAGGTAAGGCGACGACAGGGAGGGGGAAGGGGAAGGGGAAGGGAGAGGGTGAGGCCCCGGGGGCAAGGCAGGTGGGGTAAGGCCCAGGAAGGTGGGGCCGGGCGGCGGGGCCGGGGTTGAGGCCCCTGGAGGTGACAGCGGGGGGGTGGGGCCGGAGTCGCGGCCAGGGAGAGGTGACGCCGGGAGGTAAGGCCCGGCGAGGCGAGGCCGGAGAGGTAGGGCCGGGCGGCCGGGCCGGGATGGGGGCCAGGGAGAGGCGATGCCAGGGGTGACGCGGCCCCACCCTGGATCATCCCCGGCCGGCCCACTCCCCCAGCGCGACCGGCAGGTCCTTCGCTATGTCGGTGTTCTCCCGCGCCACCCAGGCCACCCGGGCGTCCGGCCTGATCAGGGCCGCGCGGACGCCGTCCCACTGGGGGCCCGTGGCCGTGAGGCCGGACACGACCGAGGCCCGTCCGGACCAAGGCGCGGAGTGCGTCGCCAGCGCGCCGGTCACCGTCGGGTCCAGGGCGAGCAGCGCGAAGGTGTCGACGCCCGTGCCGGTGAGCGGGCCGCCGTCCGCGTTGCCGTCGTGCTCGATGTGGGTGACCCGGTCGAGCAGCAGGGGGTCGGCCATGTACCGGTCCTCGTCCGGCTTGGGGTCGGCGAAGCCGGTCACCCGGCGGGCCCAGAGGGTGTTCAGCTCGGGCAGGGCCAGCGCCTCCGACCACACCTGACGCAGGGCGAACTCCGACGGGGTGCGGGCCGCGAACAGGGCGAGCTGGGCGTTGGTGTTGTCGATGACGGCCTGTGCGGCGGGGCGGCGTTCGACGCCGTAGGTGTCGAGCAGCCCTTCGGGGGCCCAGCCCTTGATGGTGGCGGCGAGTTTCCAGGCGAGGTTGGTGGCGTCCTGGATACCGGTGTTCATGCCCTGGCCGCCGGCCGGGAAGAACTGGTGGGCCGCGTCCCCGGCGAGCAGGACGCGCTCCTTGCGGAAGTCGTCGGCGAGGCGGGTCGCGTCGCCGTAGCGGGAGATCCAGACCGGGGAGTGCATGCCGAAGTCGTCCCCCAGGAGGCCGATGGCCCACTGGCGGACCTGCTCGAACGACGGCGGCTCCTCGGGCGGGAGATGAATCGTCCCGGTGTCCACACCGGCGACCCGGTACAGTCCGTCGCCGATCGACTGGACCAGGATCGAACCGGACCTGCCGAGCCCGCCGCGCGGCCCGTCCGGCTCCCTGGTGAGCCGTACGTCGGCGAGCCAGCCGGTCTGGGTGCCGGGCAGCCCGGGGAACCCGATCCCGGCCTGCGCGCGGACCACGCTCCGGGTGCCATCGGCGCCGACCACCCAGGCCGCCCGGTACTCCTCACGATGGCCCTGCGGTGACTGGACCCGGACGGTCACTCCGTCCGCGTCCTGCGCCAGGCCGATCACCCTGCGGCCACGCTTGACCGACACACCGAGATCGAGGCAGTGCTTCTCCAGCAGGGTCTCCGTCGTGGACTGCGGGATGCAGAGCGAGAACGGGTGCCGGGTGCCGAGCACCGAGAGGTCGAGGCGGGTGGAGGACGCCCCGAAGTGCCCGGTGGGGATGACGCTGCCCGCGTCGATGAACGGCTGCGCGATGCCCCGGGTGGCGAAGGTTTCCAGCGTGCTGGCCGACATGCCCACGGCACGTGAGCGCGCGTCCCGGACCTCCGTCCCCTCCAGGACGAGCACCGCGACACCGGCTCGCCGCAGTTCGGCCGCGGTCCACAACCCGACCGGGCCCCCGCCGACCACGATGACATCTGCCATGACCTTCGCCTCACAACCTTGGGAGAACCATTTATTGATCCAGGATCAAGAGAATGTGACATGAAGGTACGGAGGCACGGGCGGACCCGTCAAGAGTGGTTCACGGCCACCCGGGAGAAGAGGGGTTCATGGCCACCCGGGAGAAGAGGGGTTCATGGCCACCCGGGAGCGGATCGCCGGCGTCGACGCCGGAGACGCCTCGACTTTTCATCGCGTACGCACTCTTGACGCATTGATCCTCGTTCAAGTGTACTGACGCCGAATCCAGCGTCTTGATCCAAGATCAAGGGATCTGTTGATCAAATTGATCAGAGAGTCAAGGGGCGGGCGGGTCATGGACCCCATGCCCCACTGGGTCAATGCGGTCAATGCCGTCAACGCCCTCACTGCGGTCAACGCGGCCAGGAGATTGCTTACGGCGATCCATGCGAGCAGCTCCGGCCCGACAAGCGCCCCCCGTTGCCCCGCGCCGGGGGCGTGAGGCCCCCGTTCCGCTCATTCCAATCCGCTTCATCCCGCTCCATCCAGTTCCACTCCATCCCGCTCCATCCCGCTCCATCGCGTTCCGCTTCATCCCGCCCCATCCCGTTCGTTCCGTTCACTGCATGTGCCGGAGGAGTCCCCATGGAAAACCAGCCCGCCGCCGGGAAGTCGCTCAGACGGGGCGCCATCGGCGTACCCGGAATGCTGTTCATGGTGATGGCGGCCACCGCGCCGCTCACCGCGCTGTCCTCGAACTTCACCCTCACCTTCGCGCTCGGCGCGGGGACCGGGACCGTGGGTGTGATCATCGTGGTCGCGGCGCTGCTCGCGGTGTACACGGCCGGGTATCTGGCGATGGCGCGGACCGTGGTCGACAGCGGCGCGTACTACGCGTACATCGGGTATGGGCTCGGCCGGGTGGTGGGCGCGGCCTCGGCGATGGTGGCGGCGGTGCTCTACAACGCGGGCACGGTGGGGATGGCCGCGCTCACGGGCTACTTCACCCAGGGGTTTCTGGCCTCGGCGTTCGGGGTGGATGTGGCCTGGTGGGTGTGTGCGGCCGTGGTCGTCGCGGCGACCGGGGTGCTCGGTCATCTCGGTATCTCGATCGCGTCGAAGGTCACGACCGTGGTGTGCCTCGTGCAGTTCGCGATCGTGCTGGCACTGATGGTGGCGGTGCTGGCCGATCCGGGGAGTTCGTATCGGGCCGATGTGCTGGCTCCGGAGGCGGTGTTCGGCAGTCAGTTCGGGCTGTCGATCGTGTTCGTGCTGCTGTCGTTCGCGGGCTACGAGGCCAGCGCGAGCTACTCCGAGGAGGCGGGGAACGCGCGCCGGCAGGTCGCCTGGGCCACGTATCTGGCGCTCGGGCTGCTGAGTCTGCTCTTTGTCGCGGCCTCCTGGACCGTGGTGGCGGCCGTCGGGGATGTCGCCGGTGCGGCGCAGGCCGATCCGGGCGGGCTGGTGACCGGGGTGGCCACGGCTCACCTGGGGGCGTGGCTGGAGCCGGTGCTCGGGGGGATCATCGCCGTCAGCTTCTTCGGCGCGACGGTCTCCTTCCATACGGTGGCCGCGCGGTATCTCTTCTCGGTGGGGCGGGCCGGGCTGCTGCCGCGGCGGCTGGCGGCGGTGCATCCGCGCCGGGGGACTCCGCACATCGCGCACACCGCGCAGGTGGTCGTGATGGTCGGACTTCTGGTGCCGTTCGCGGTGGGCGGGCTGGACCCGCTGCTCAGTCTCGTACCGGCAATCGCCGGGGTGACCTCGCTCGGGCTGCTCACCCTGATGGTGCTGTGCAGTGCGAGCGTCCTGGTGGCGGCGTTCAAGGGCACCCTGACCGGATCCGTCTGGGCCACGCGCATCGCTCCGGCGCTGTCCCTGCCCGCACTGTTGACCTGCGTGGTGCTGATCATCACGCACTATCCACAGGTGACGGGGAGTGAGTCAACGTTGATCAACTGTATGCCGGGGCTTCTGGTGCTGGGTGCGGTGGTCGGCGCGGTGAGGGAGTGGCGACGGGGGCGTCCGGGGGCGGTGCCGCTGGTGGTGCCGACGGCGGCGGAGGGGTGACAGGGGTCCGTACGGCGGGAGGGGTCGGGGACGGTTGTCTCGGGCCCTCCTGTTGTGGAAGGGGGATTGGTACGGGCGCTCTGCGGGTGGTGTGTTGCGGGTCGTCGGAGGGGGCGTGGCTGCTCGTGCCGGACCGGGCCGGGAAGACGCCCTCGCCCTGCTCGCCGGGACCTACCGCTCCCTATGGGGGTTGAGGTGCCGGATGCCGAGTGTGCGGAGTTCCAACCGCTGGATGGGGCCGGGCTGGCGGGCTGCACTCATGGCCCTCGACTGATGCCTGGACGCCGGTTGGGCCGTGACCACCCCCGCGCAGACCAGGGAGGCTGCCGCTCTTCGGTGCTGGTGGCCCCGGTACCGGCCCCATTACCTGGACTCTATGCGGTGGCTCTGACATCCGGGCCGGAGCTTGAAGAACAAGCTCAGTGGGTGGTCCTCGTCCTGGCGCGTCTCGGGCGATTCCCACGGCCAGCGGCATTCCGCCGTGCTGTTGCCCACGCTCGCCGAACCCGCCGAATTACCGCCGGCCAGAGCTGCCGGGCTGCTGGGCTGCTGGGCCGCACGACGGTGCGGCGCAAGTCCTGCGGCGCTGACCGGCTCGGCGATCGGGGGCGTGCTGATCGCCGTACTCGATGTCGAGATCGCGCCGTTGGCGGATGCGGCGACCTTCATGGGCCGCCAGCGCGGACCTCAGGGAGGCTGGTCTTGGGGCTGGCCTGCCTCTCGGCAAGGCAGTCGCTGAGTAGATATCCTCGGCGAATCAATATTGACCGGTCAATCCACCAATTGTACGGTCTCACCGTGACCGTGCCCCTCTACATACAGATCAGGCGCGAGATCGAAGCGAAGATCCGGACCGGGGAACTGCCCCCCGGCGCGCGATTGCCGAGCGAGATGGAGCTGCGTGCCGAGCACGGTGTCAGCCGTGCGACCGCTCAACGGGTCTTCAATGACCTGGCCGAAGCGGGACTGGCGATCCGCCGGAGGCGCCACGGATCGTTCGTCGCGGATGTGACGCGGCAGATCAATCTGCTCAACTTCGTCACCCCCGCAGCGGCTGCAAAGGGCACACCGGGCAGACACGAGGTCGTATCCGCACGGATCGTCCGGGCCGCCGACGCCGTCCTCGCCCTGCCCGGCGCCTCCGCCGACACGGCCGTGGTGGAACTGGTCCGCCGCAAGCTGAATGTGCGTGAGGAGCCTCAGTCGGTCGAGCGGCACGTTGTCCTGTTCGCCGCCGCCCCCGACCTGCTGAACGAGAATCTCGAAGACCTCGCCACCCTCCCCTATCTTCAGCGCAAGGCAGTGCCGGTCGACACGATCCGGCTCTACCTCGACCCGGTGGTCCTCGACGAACACGACGCCGCGCTGCTGGACAGCCGGGCCGGAACGCCCGCGCTGATGCGCCGCAGGGAGTTGCGTGCCGACGGCGACGGAGGCGCCGTCGAAGTGGTCACGACCCTCGTCCGGCCGGGAACCGCCGAGTTCTTCGTGGAACTGCCCGTGCCCGTCATGTGAGCGGCGGAGAGCCGCGTACCGCAGCCGGAAAGGAGATCCGCACACCATGAAGGTCGTCGTCGTCGGCGCCGGAGTGCTGGGCGTGAGTGTCGCGAGGCAGCTTGCCATCGCCGGGGAGGAGGTTCTCCTGCTCGACCAGCGGGGAGCGGGAACCGGGACCACCGCGACCACCTTCGCCTGGACCAACTCCAGTCGGAAGCCCGACCCGGACTACCACCGGCTCAACCTCGCGGGGATGGCGGAGCACAGCAGGCTCGCCGGGCAACTGCGCGGCCCACCGTCGTACTTCCCCAGCGGGGCGCTCCAGTGGGCGGACGCCGCGAACGAGCAGCGGCTCGCCGACAACGTGGAACGACTGCGGTCGCTCGGCTACCCGGCGCGCTGGGTCACCCCCGGCACCGCGGCTCGGATCGCGGGTGAGCTCCGGATCCCGGCGGCCATCACCTCCATCGCGCACTTCCCGAGCGAGGGATACGTTCTGCCGGACCTCCTGGTGAACAACCTGCTGGCCGATGCCGAGCGGCACGGTGCCAGGTGCCGGATCGGCGAGGTCGTGGCCATCGACGACAGAGCTGACGGAGTGTCCGTCACCCTGGCCGGGGGTGAGGTCCGCACCGGCGATCGAATCGTCCTCGCGGCAGGGCGCTGGACGGAACGGCTCGCCGCGACGGCCGGAATCGACGTTCCCATGGTGACCGACACCAGCCGCGGCGCGCAGACCGTCGGCCTGCTCGGGTACGCCCGGTCCCCGGCGCTCGACCTGCGCTGCGTGATCCACAGCCCCGGACTCAACCTCCGTCCCGAGTCCGGCGGGCGTACCGTCCTGCAAGCCCTCGATCTCCATGCGGACGTCGACCCAGCGGACCCTCCGTCCGTGGACGGGGACATCGCGCACGCCCTCGCCCGACGGTTCTCCGCCCTGCTGCCGCACCCCGGCCGGGCGCCGGAGATCGACCTGCGCGTCGGGTTCCGGTCCTTGCCGGTGGACGGCCACACCGTCGCCGGCTACGCCTGCGCTCAGTCCCGCGTCTACTGCCTCGTCTCGCACAGCGGGATCACCCTGGCGCCGATTCTGGGACGGCTGGTCGCGGCCGAGATCTCCACCGACCAGGAGCAGGATCTCCTGAGGGCCTTCCGGCCCGCACGATTCACCGGCGTACGACGCGCGGACATCGAGGTGGATCAGCGGGCCACCGGTCTGGGCGAGCAGTAGCCCGGTGCCCTCCGCCGTTCGCTCTGCAACGCTCGGCGGCTCACGGGTGAGGGGCAAGGGTGACTCCGGCATGCCCGGATCGGCGACGGCGGCGAGGGCCCGGTGCTGAGCGAGGGCCAAGGACCAAGGACCGGATTGCGGTGGTGGCGGGACGCGGGTGGGTTGCAGCTGCCGTAGCGGCATGTGATGTCGTCGGGGCACCACTGCGAGAAAGGCCCGCTTCGCGATGTACGCCTCTGTCATGCCTCCCCGCCAGGTCAAGATCGGTGATGCCGCCGCCTTCGCCGGTACCACCCCGCGCGCCATCCGCCACTACCACCAGATCGGGCTGCTGCCGGAGCCTGAGCGCGGCGCGGACGGCCGCCGCCGCTACGGCTACGACGACATGATCCGGCTGCTCTGGATCCGCAAGATGGCGAACGCCGGAATCAGCCTGCACGACATGCGGTCCGCCTTCGACGGAGCCCGGGACATCGAGGAGAGCCTGGGCCGGTTGGAGGACACCCTGGCCGCTCAGGAGGCCGACATCAGGCGTCAGCGCGCGGCAGTCCAGCGGCTGCGGGCCGTGGGCAGCCCCCTGGGGCTGCTCTCCTCCCTGGTGACGGACCGGCTCAGCCAGCTGCCCACGGGCGCCCTGCGCCCTTCCGACCTGGACGCCATGCTGATCACGGAACGGATCTTCGGACCGTTGGGAGCCGCCGTCCAGGCCAGCGTCTTCATCGCACTGGCCACCCACCCCGACCTGCGGGCCGAAGCGGATCGCCTCGACGCGGCCGACGCCGCCCTCGACGACAGCGTCGATCCCCATGACCCACGAGTCGAAGAACTCGCCGCGCGGCACTGCGCGCACCACAAGGCCCTGTTGCAAGCCACCGAGGCGGACGGGCTGGACGCGGCCGAGGAGAGGCTCTTCGAGATCTACGACGCCGACCTGACGGGCGATGAGGACGCCCGGCTGAGCGCCTTCGAAGCGAGCACGAAGATGCCCTACGACTTCTCCCCCGCCCGGCAGCGTTGCATGGAACTCACGGCGGAACTCATTGCCCTGGACGACCACGACACCCCGGACGACTGCTGATCGATGCCTGCCACAGGCAGAGCGGCGGGAGCGGGCGGCCGGTGCGTCCACCGAGCGGCCGAGACGGTTCCGCCGCTGCTGCCAGCCGGGTTCCGCGTCGTCCCGTTCATCGCTGAGGACCGACCCCTTCGCGGGTCTCTCGGGCGAACATGCCCGGCTCGTACGAACCCCCCGGGTTGTGCACGATCACGTTCATCCGGGTGGCCGCGTTGATCAGGGAGACCAGGCAGACCAGCGCACCGACCTGGTCGTCGTCGTAGTGCCTGCGCACCTCGGCCCAGGTCTCGTCGGACACGCCGTGGTCGCCGAGGCGGGTGCCTTCCTCGGCCAGGGCCAGCGCGGCCCGCTCGGCGGCGGTGAACACGGTGCTGTGCCGCCAGGCGGCGACCAGGTTGAGCCGGAGCGGGGTTTCACCGGCGGCTGCGGCCTCCTTGGTGTGGACGTCGACGCAGAAGCCGCAGCCGTTGAGCTGGCCGACCCGCAGCTCCACCAGTTCCCGCAGGGTCTTCGTGAGCGTCGATGCCTCCAGCGCCATCGAGGTGTTGTAGAACCGCCTGGCGACCTTCGCGGCGGTCGGGCTGTCGAACAGGTTGAAACGGGGTTCCATGATGGCGTCGTCCTCACTCGTGGTGTTGCCGGTTACTGACCTGGACGGACACAAGATGCCGGCGGCCCGGTCCCTGTGACGCCATGGCGATGTGGCACCCGTCACCCTCCGCGGGCGTCACAGAGTGGTGGGGGCCGGCGTCTGGTGTACGGCGCAGTCATGAGTGAACGAATCGATGGATGGACGGACGGACGGACGGGAGCCCGCGATGAACGACCCAATCATGAGTGACCGGGCAGAGGACGCGTCCGAGGGGCGCCGCGCCGCTCGTGGGGACCATCTGGACACCGTCACCCGGCCGTTCGTCACCCACCGCAATCTGCTGTTCACCGTCGCCTACGAGATGCTCGGCTCGGCCGCCGACGCCGAGGACGTGCTCCAGGAGACCTGGTTGCGATGGGCGGGCGTCGATCTGGACACCGTACGGGACCAGCGCGCCTACCTGGTCCGGATCACCACCCGGCAGGCACTGAGCCAGCTGCGCACGCTCGGGCGGCGCAAGGAGTCCTACGTCGGCCCCTGGCTGCCCGAGCCGCTGCTGACCACGCCCGATGTCGCCGAGGACGTCGAGCTGGCCGACAGCGTCTCCATGGCGATGCTGCTGGTGCTGGAGACACTCACCCCGACGGAACGGGCGGTGTTCGTGCTGCGCGAGGTGTTCGACCTCGGATACGACGAGATCGCCGAGGCCGTCGGCAAGAGTCAGGACGCGGTCCGTCAGATCGCCCACCGGGCACGGGGTCACGTCGCCGCGCGCCGGCCACGCGGGGCCGCGTCCGCCGCCGAGAACCGGCGCACCGTCGAGGCGTTCCGGCAGGCGGTCGAGACGGGCGACCTGCGACGCCTCCTGGACATCCTGGCCCCGGACGTCGTCCTGCTCACCGATGGGGGCGGAGTGGTGCGGGCCGCGCCGGTACCCGTCGTGGGAGCCGATCAGGTGGCCGGTGTGCTGGGCAGGATCGGCGCCGCGATGTCGTGGCGGTCCGCACGGGTCAACGGCGACCCGGCGCTGATCGTCCGGCTGGGCGGCGAGATCGACACCGTCCTGGCGATGCGCATCGACGACGGCCTCGTCACCGGGCTCTACGCCATGCGCAATCCTGAGAAGCTGTCGCGTCTGGAGCGGGAGACCACGCTGCGCCGCTGACGGCCGGAGGACGCCCGCCGCGCGACGCCGGGGGCCGCGGCCTCCGGGCCCCACCGCTGGTGGAGCCCTACCGCACGGACACCGTTCCTGGCTCGGGGAGGGAGCGCCGCCTGGCGGATGAGCGTCCGTCCGCGGTGCCCTCGTCCGTCCCTCCACGTTGGGGTCCCGGGGCTGGCGGGTGCCCGATGCCGGGGAGGGTTGCGGCGGACGGCGGACGGCGGGGATCCCGCGCTGCCGTCCGCCGCCCCGCCGGTCGGATGTCCCGCCGATCACAAGCCCCTCCGTCACGCGGACCCAAGGCCGACGGCCGCAGCCCCCGCCGACCGACGGGGACTGCGGCGCTGGCGCTCTGTCGCTCGCGGACGGGGCGGGCCTACACCGTGGGATGCAGGAAGAAGGTCTCGTTGGCCACCGGGTCGGGTCCGTTCGGGCCCTGCTCGTAGGGCCACTGGATGACCCAGGCGCCGTCCTGGGTCTCGTTGTTGTTGATGTTGGCGTACAGTCCGGTGGCCTCGTTGCGCAGGGCCGTCAGGTTCGGGAAGGTCGGGTTGGGCTCCTCCAGGGTGAAGTTCTGGGTGTCGTGGTGCGGGGCGCCCTGACCGGGGTCGCCCCCGTCCGGGTGGCAGTCCCAGATGTTGAGGTAGTCGCCCGCACCGGACCTCGGTCCCGAGTCGACGTCGAGGCACTTGCCGCTCGCCTTGCTCACGATCCGGTACATCGGCCTGCCGCTCTCGCCGGTGATGCCCAGCGGCCGGAGCTGCCACTGCTGGTTCACGGCAGCGGTGTTCTGGTACTGGATCACATGGGTGCCGTTGGCGCGCTCGTCCTGGTACACATCCAGGACCCGGTCACTGTTGTCCGCGTGGATCGTCAGGTCGACCGGTCCCGCCGCCGCCTGGAGCGAACCGAAGCGGATGGGCCAGTGGTCACTGCCGTGGTTGGGCAGCACCGTGGCCTGCCAGCGGTTGGTGTGGACATCGGAGACCATGTAGTCGAGTTCGTTGCCCGACAGCTGGGTCGCCTGGCCGCCGTGGTAGATCCGGGCGCCCGGGGGCACACCCATCATGGCCAGGTCCTGAGGGCTGCGGTTGAAGTCGCCCAGCGCGACCCAGTCCAGGAAGTTCCCGTACATGGCGGCTTGCTCGATGCGCCGCAGCAGCGAACCGGCGTCGTTGCCGCCACCGGATGCCGCGTGCACGGAGGCGAACATGACGTTGTCGGCCTCGTTGACCACCGCCAGCGCGGGACGGTAGACCCCCTGGATGACCTGGACGCTGTCCGGCTGATAGGTGGTGATCATGCCGAGGTGGCGGCTGGTCGTCCGCAGGATGAACAGATGCCGCAGCGGACCGTTGCCCTCCACCCACAGATAGTGCTCCACACCGTTGACCAGGCCCTGGAAGGTCGCCCCGGCGGGATGACCCTGCGGCACTTCCTGAAGAGCCACGGTGTCGTGGTCACGGGCGAGGGTGTACGCGCCGCCCCACTGGTTCGGACCGGCCTGCATGTTCCAGGTCGCCACGACATGGCTGTCCGCGTTCGCCGCCTGCGCCGCCGTGCCGCCGCCGAGCAGCGCCAGACAGGCGAGGAGCAGCGTGGCCAGTACGGCCGTCAAACGGCGCGGCCGAACCCGTTTGTCCCCCATGTTCATTCCCCCTGTTGCCTGTTGCGATCGTTCTGGATGGGATGTCGACCCGTACACGGCCGGGAGCGGAGGACGGTTCAGAAGGGTCGCCACGAAATGGGTGAGGGCTGTCGTCGGTCGGGGAACCGGACCTTGGCGTGGCTCGCCCGCCCCGGTCTCCGGCCCCTTCGGGGTCTTCGTGTCAGATGTCGCCGCCGGACGCCAGCGCCGCCTGGGCCGCCGCCAGGCGTTGGGCTTCGCTGCGTTGGACGCCCTCCGGCGAGCGGTCGCCCGCGATCTCGTCGGCCCAGGCGAGCAGTCGGCGGAGGTGGCCGCCGGCCGGGTCGGTGCTGATGCGGGGGCGGCCGAGGACGACTTCGCCGCTGGTCCCGTCGATGGTGACGAAGGTGCCCTCGTCGAGGCGGAGACCGCCGACTGTCACGGAGCCGCTGCCGCCCTCGCCCTCGCCGTGCCCGTCACCCTCGCTGTCGAAGGCGAGGCCGGGCGCGCCCACGACCGCGGGCTTGCCCAGCGCGCGGGCGACGACCGCGGCGTGGCTGGCCGGTCCGCCTCGCGCGGTGACGATTCCCGCGGCGGCGGCGAGGCCCCGCATGTCGTGCGGGGAGGTCTCCGGGCGTACCAGGATGACCGGGGCGTCCCTGGCCAGGCGTACGGCCTGCTCCGGGGTGGTCGCCACCCGGCCGGCCGCGACGCCTGGGCAGGCACCGATGCCCCGTGCCAGGAGGTGGGTGTCCTCGGACGACGCGATGCGTGGCGTACGGACGTGCCTGAGGTGTTCGGTCGAGATCCTGCGCAGCGCCTCATGGCGGCCGATGAGCCGTTCGTCGACGAGTTCAGTGGCGAGGCGGACCGCGGCGGCGCCGGTGAACCGGCCGGGTCTGACCTGGAGGAGCCACAGCGCGCCGGACTGGTAGGTGAACTCGGTGTAGCAGGCGTCCCGGTAGTGGGCCTCGATCCGGCCCAGGGCGTCGCGGAGTTCCGTCCACACCGCCGGTTCCCGCTCGGCGAGTGCGCGCAGGGGCCGGGTCGTCGTCCGGCCGGACACGACGTCCTCGCCCTGGTGCCCGAAGAGAACCTCGCCGTACGGGGTCTTCTCGCCGGTGGTGGGGTCGCGGCTGAACGCGACCCCGGTGCCGCTGCGGGCGTCGCGGTTTCCGAACACCATCGACTGCACGATCGCGGCCGTGCCGAGATCGTGGGGGATGTCGTGCAGGGCGCGGTAGGCGCGGGCGCGTGGCGCGTTCCAGGACGAGAACACGGCCTCGATGGCCCGTTCCAGCTGCTGGTGGGCGTCGTCCGGGACGGGTGTGTCGCCGGTGGTCGCGTCGGTGAGGCTCGACAGGAAGCGCTGTCGCGCGTTCTCGGCGAACGCCGGGTCGCCGGTTTCGGCGGCCAGGGCGGCGCGGGCCCGGGTGGTGAGGCCGAGGTTGAGGATCGTACTCATCATGCCGGGCATGGACACGCTGGCGCCGGAGCGGACGGACACCGCGAGTGGCCGGGGCGGTCCGCCGAAGGTGCGGCCGGTGGCGCGTTCGAGGTCGGTGACGGCGGTCGCCAGCTCGTCGTGGAGTCCGTCGGGCAGCCGACCGTCCCGCAGGAAGGCGCGGCAGGCGTCCGTGGTGACGACGAACCCGGGCGGGACCCGCAGTCCGAGGCGGTGCAGGAGGGCGAGGCCGAGTGCCTTGCTGCCGAGGGTTTCCGGTGCCGCGTCTGTCTTTTCCGGCCCCGCTCTCTGGTCCGTTTCCGGCCCCTCGCCCGGCTCCGGTCCCTCCCGCGGCTCCGCTCCCTCGCCCGGGTCGGTGAAGAGCGGGCGGATCCATCTCATCGCTGCCTTCCCAGGGTGGCGAGCAGGTCCTCGTGCAGTTCCGCCCACACGGTGTGGTACGAGGCCGTGCTGTCGGTGACGTACACCAGCTCGCCGGTGGCGGCGCGGGCGAGGGCGTCGGCAAGGCGGATCCGGTAGCGGCCGAAGCGGGGCAGCGCGGCGCGGAGTTCGGCGCAGACGGGGGCGACGCGCCGGTCGAGGTCGGTGAACCGGTCGAGGACGCGGGCGTCGTAGGCGGGGTCGAGGTGGTCGTTCGCGCTCATGACGCCGTCGACGGCTCGGAGTTGCCAGGCACTGCAGAGATCGAGCAGCTCCGGGTTGAGGATGAGGAAGCGATCGAACGCCGCTTCGACGGCGCCGCGTGTGCCGGCTGAGTCCAGCTCGTATGTGATCCGCTCGGCGTCCGCGGCGCGGCCGGTGTGGGTGAGCGCCCAGCAGGGCGTGTCGCCGGGGAACCGGGTGACGAGACCGGTGGCCCCCAGGTCGATGAGTTCGGACTCGACGTCGGGTTCGTCGAGGCCGGTGACGGCGGAGAGGCGGCCGAGGCTGGCCGCGCCGGCACAGCGCAGGGCGTGCAACACCCAGAGGCTGCTGTTGGTGGTGGGCGTTTCCGACCAGGTCATGTCGTGTCCCCCGGGTGTGCGGTTCGCTTGGTGGGAAGGCTGTCGGTGGTGCGGAGGCGTGTGGGCGGGCGTATGGGTATAGGCATACGCATGCGTATGTGCTGTGCGAGTCGTTCGTGTACGGGCGCTTCGGCGGCCCGAGTACCGCCGCGATGGCGGACCATGCCTGCCGTGGTGTGTTCCACGGGCATGACGAGATCGACCCGCCCGGTCAGTTCGTCGTCCACGCGGGCCGCGAGGCTCACCCCGTCGGCCGTCGTCGTCGGGCCGAATCTCCTGACCAGGCCGTCGGCCTCGAACCCCTTGTCACCCATGATCATCCACCCATCCCGTCTCCGATGTTCGATGCATTCAGATGATGCTGACATCTGGATGATGGTTGTATCATGCCATCGAGCGGAGAGGGGAAACGATGGCGCGGTTGACCCGGGCGCAGCAGCAGGAGCGGACGCGGGCCGCGGTGCTGGTCGCGGCCCGCGAGGAGTTCGCCGAGTACGGCTATGCGGAGGCCAAGGTCGACCGCATCGCCGAGCGGGCCGAACTGACCAGGGGCGCGGTCTACTCCAACTTCACCGGCAAGCGCGCGCTCTACCTCGCGGTGCTCGCCGAGGACGCCGAGCGGCGCGTGGCCGCCGCCGAAGCCCCGGTGGCCTCACCCGGCTCCGCAGGGCGTGCCCTGAGCGCGTTCGCCCGGGTCTGGCTCGAACGACTCCCCCTCGCCGGTGACACCCCCGGCAGCGGACAGTTGCAACTGCGCTCGCTGTCCGGCGTGCTCGACACCGCGCCGGGCAGGGCCGCGCTGGCCGGACTCGTACGGTTCGAGGCGCTGTTGCTCGCTCTGGCCCTGGAGTCGTGCCCCGGGTCCGGTGCCCGGATGGCGCGCCCTGCCTCGCTGGCCCTGACCCTGCTCCACGGTGCGGCCGGCCTCGCGGAGAACGCCCCCGGGATCGGCGACCCGTTCGACCTGGCCGACGCCGCCGAGCACCTGGCCGGCATCGCCCTCGCGGACGACACGGAGCCGCCTCACGCGCCCTTCGTCGCTCCGGCGCGGCCTGCGAAGGATCAGTGGGTGCCGCCAGGGGGCTTGGGTGACGAGATCACCGGCCGTCCGGTCGGCCTCGGCGGCGACGGCATCGTCGTCGCGCTGGGCGTGGCCCGGCTGTCCGCGGCCGAGGAGGCGGTCCGCGCGGCCCGGCCCGGCGACGAGGTGACGATCGCCGTCCTGACGGGCGACCCGGCCGAGACCGGCAGGCTGGCGCGACTCCGTCTCCTCGACCTCATCGGCTGTCTGCGCCGGGTCTTCCCGGTGGGGGAACTGCCTCGGCTGCGTGTTGTGTTCAGCGACGACGGTGCGGTCGCCGACGCTCTCGGCTGTGACTCGGTCGGCGACGATACCGAGTGCGGGGTTCGGGTGACGGACGGGGTGGTCGTGGCTCGCGCGTGGGGGCGGGGGGCCGGGTATGCGGTGGCCTGCCATGGCGTTGTGCACCGGCGGGATGGGCGGAAGCGGGCTGAGGGCATCTGAGGTGTTGTGGGTTGAGAGAGGCGCGAGGCCGCGGCCCCCTTCTGCCGCGGGACTTGAGCGGCGAGGGGCGGGACTTGAGGCGTCGAGGGTGGGCATGTCCTTGTCGGGCACCGTCCGGATGGGCGCCGTGATCAACTGCGGTGCGTGCGCGTCGGCACGGCTTCGTGTGGCTGGTGGCTGGTGGGGCGTCGGTGTGCCGCATCACCCCCTGCTGCTGGAGGTGTTGGTTACCCATCGGGGCGTGACTCGGCGGACGCCCCGGCACTGCGCACCTGCGGCTACTGGGCGCCCACACCGAGAATGACGCCGATCACGGCCACCAGGACTCCAAGGACACACGCCCCGGCCATCACCGAGGCGTTGAGCGCCGGGTGCCGGTGTACCGCGTAGCCGACGGCGACGACGAGCAGACCGGTGACAAGGACGAGGAGCAGACCGAGCATCAGGTGGAGCGAGGACATGGGCGTCCCTTTCGGATTCGCGTGCGCGGCGGCGCCGTACGCATGGGTGTCAGGAGAGGGGGAAGTGGCGAACGTGCGGAGGGAAAGCGGTCGGTTCCGGTGGGCGCGGACACCATGCCGTGGTCGGGGGCAAGGCCCGCAACCGCGTGCGAGGGAGTTGCGCTGATCCGAGTACAGCCCCCGGGGGTTGTCCGTGGGGGTTTCCCGGACGGCGGGCCCGGCTCCGGGACTCGTGGCGGGCTGGGCACCGGAATCCTGGATTGTCCTGGACACCCTCCGGAACGGCCGGACACCATGGACGCCAGTCTCAGATCGGCGTTGGGGAAAGGGCACCGTGGCAGCGACATGGCGGCGGTTTCGTGCGGACCTCGTCCAGCTCATGAGAAGCGGAGGCGTCACCCCCAGTCAGCTTCTCGGTGCAGCCCGGCAACCACCGCACCCCGCCGGTGGCCCAGGGGGGCCGAAGTTCGAATGGATCAGGAAGTCCACCCTCTACCTCTACGTGGCACAGAACGACGATCCGGTCGGCAACAACTGGGAGACCGTTGCGAACCTCCTTCTCTGCATCGGTCATCTGGCCCGCGACAACGCACGTCCCGTCGACATCGACTTCGGCGCCTGGGAGCAGTCCTGGGTCCGGCTCCGCGATGCGCGACCGCCCCGGACATGGGAGCAACCGCAGACGGCACGGATGACGCCGAGTCTGGCGGCGGACAGCTGGATCGGAGGATGGGACGGAGCCGGTGACACCGTGCTCATGCATGCGTCGGCGCGGGAGTTCTCCGTCTGGCCCTCGGGGCATGAATGGCTGGACTCGCTGGCGCAGTCCGTCGCCCAGCTCAGCGAGGCATCCCAGCACGCGGTTGCCAGGGAGGCCGCGGAGCGGCTTGTCGCCGGGGCGACCGAGAAGTTCGGCAGGACCGACCCCAAGTCGCTCGCGGCCCGGCACTCGCTCGCCTTCTGGACCGGCCAGAGCGGCCGGATCCGGCGCGCGCTTGAGCTGACCTCCCAGCTGCGGGTCGACTGCCGGGAACACCTGGGCGCCCACCACATCCTGACCCGGCTGGCCGTGCTGCGCGAGGCGTGGTGGACCGGCCACCTGGGGCAGTGGCGCCCGGCCAACCGGCTGTACGCCGAAGCGGTCCGTGCGGAGGCCGCCCGGCCGGACCGCGACCAGTCGGTCTGGCTGCTCGCGCGCTGGGGCATGGCACGCACCGGAGGCCGATCGGGCAACCTGACGCACGCGCACACCGAACTGGAGGAACTGCTCCCGAGCGTGATCGAAGCCTTCGGGCAGGACCACCCGATGACGCTCGACGCCAGTGCCGCCCACGCGCGGGCCGTCGGGCAGGCGGGGTATCCCGACACCGCACACGCTCTGCTCAAGGAACTTCTCGACCGGACCGACACCGCGCTGCGGCCCGATCACCCCACGGCCTTCCGGATCCGCATCGCCTTCGCCAGCTCGGCTCTCCATTGCGGCGCCGTCGACCAGGCCCTCTCCCTGGCCTCCACTGTTCGTACGCAGTGTGCGACGGTCCTCGGGCCGGACCACCGCATCAGTATCAACGCTGCCGAGACCGAGGCGCTCTGCCACTTCGAGAGAGCGGACAACGACGCGGCACTGGCATCCTTCCACGACACCCTGGAGCGCCGAGTGCGCTGCCTGGGGCCCCGGCATCCCCACACGTTGCAGACGGAGTCCAACTACCTGGTGGTCCAGAGCGCGGTTGAGGGGCCGACGGAATCCACCGTCGACCGCTTCTCCCACCTCTACGCAGAGTCGGCCGGCCTGCTGGGGTCGGGGCATCCGGACACTCTTCGGATCCGGGTGAATCTGATCATCGCTCTCCTGTCCGTTCGAGGCCCCGCCGAAGCACATGATCACTGCCTTGACACCGTGGACCTTCTCCACCAGGTGCTGGGGGCCGGGCACCCGGACTCAGCGGCTGCCGGGGCGCTCCTGGAGAGCATCGAGCTGAAACTCGAAGACACCCGTGAACTCCGCGAGCCTCCGCCCTACTACCGGTTCTCCGGCGGCGGCAACGATGAGGGCATGAGTGACCGCGACCTGAAGTGCAATGTCGTTCCGGTGAGTTGGCCTTCGGCGGCGCAGGCCGATGTCAGCGACCCGGCTGGGCGGGAGGGCAGGGACGACGGCCCCGCCAGTTCGGGCATGGACGGATTCGCGATCCTGCGAACGGTCGCCTCGATGCCGGTCAGCACGTGGAGTTACCGGGGCGAGGAACACGTCCGGCACCTCGGCCCGATGGCACAGGACTGGCACGCGGAACTCGGAATCGGCCCCGACGATCGGTCCATTCACCTGGTCGACGCCAACGGCGTCTCTCTCGTCGCCGTCCAGGCCCTCTTCCGCCTCGTGGAAGGCCTCACGGCCGAAGTACGGGAGTTGAGGGAACGCCTCGACAGCACCGGCTCCTCGAATCCCCCTCGTCCCATGCACTGATGGTGGCTGGCGGGGCCGCGGGGCGTGCCCATCCGCAGGGCCGCCCACGGACGTCTCCGCCGCCTCGAAGAGATGCCTGTGCGCCGTCACGGGGTGCGGGCCCGGGGTGAGGATACGGATGGCGGCCGGACACGCCCCGGTGCGGGCCCGATGCAGGGCGGGGATCAGCCCGGTGCGCACCAGTGAGCCTCCGCCAACTTGAAGTCGCCGGTCAATGGGCTGGTGTGACCGATGCCCGGGGTACTCGCCCTGGTCGTAGGCGGGAGTCTGTGGGGAAGATCGTCCGCCAAGGGGTGGTTCGCGGCTCCATGCCGGTTCCGTCGATGGCGCTCGGCTGTTTCATTCGGATCTTGCGAGGCTTGTCATACTGCCCGGATGGATACGCAAGGCGTGGAGGCGGCACGGCGTTGGCTGGCTGATCAGGGCATCTACCAGGTACGCGATGGGTGGGTGAGCGACGAAAAGCCGGACGTGCTGCTCACCGCCAACCAAGTGGCTCATTCTCGGGCCGGCGATGTGTTCGCCGAGGACCTGAATGCAGCCGACCAGGTGCGGTTGGCCTTCGGGCTGCTGGATCTCCTCGACGATTACTGGGTCACGTGCGAGATCCGGTTCGCGGACGAGAGCGCGGAGGGCCCCCTGCCGGCCGACGTGCTGTGGGACGGCTACCGCCAGCGGCTGGAGGCGGACCGGGACGTCGAGGCCGTTACCTACTCGCTGTGGGTGGACTGGTTCGAGGACCACACCACTTCCGCGAGAGCCTTCGCCGAGGTCCTCGGAAAGGACATCGACCGGGTAGTGGCCGAGCGATCGGAGGCCCTGCTCCGCCGGGCACATCGGGTTCTGGAGTGTTCGGGACCGGTGCGCTGGACGGTGAAGGAGCCGGCATACCGCACCGCCGCGCGGCTTCCCGCTCTGCACCCGGCCGTCTTCCGCAGCCTCCTGGCGAGCTTCCACGACGTCTACGGCGACCTGGAACCTGCCGCCGCACTGGCCCTCCTCGACCAGCTTAATCTTCCCACGGACACTCAGTACCTTGCCGCCCTGCGCCACGTACTTGCCGCAGGGCACAACAACCACTACCGCAGTCCCGGTGCCTGGGACGATGCGGTTCACTCCTGCTCAGGTAGCTGAACTATCCGATTCCTGCTCCCTACCGATCGGCTACCTTCTACGATCCGGTGCATGCTGGATCCCGAGCTGCTGGAACGGATCACCGCGCCGCGTGCGCAACTGGACGAACTCGAAAAGCAGCTGGTCAAACAGCTGGCGGAAGTGCGGGCCGAGCGGGACGAACTCGCCGTCGCCGAACGCGTCCTTGAACGGATGACCGGACAGCTCGCCGAGGAACGCGCCCAGGCTGCGCCGATGCCAGGGCAGGTGGGCGGCCGGGCGGTGATGCTGATCCCGCACCGCGAACCGGGCATGGAGGAGGACTCGCTTCCATGGGACTACCAGCGCATCATTGCCGCCGTGCGGCAGGCCGCCGGACCGGTCATGGCCCGCGAGGTCGGCGAGGTAGTGGGAGTGGATGTCAGCGTGAGGGCCAAGCTGGAACCGCTGCGCAGCAAGCTGGTCCGACTCGTCGATCGCGGCTGGCTGCGGAAACTGCCCGACGGCCGGTTCACCACCCGCCTGTGACTGCGGACGCCGACACCCGGAGCGGTGGGGCGCGGGCGTAACCGGGGTGTCCCCGGAGGCCGTTGGAAATGGGTGACGAAAACCAAAAAGCACGCCGAGGACACCTGCCCGCTTGTCTACCAGTGCCGCCTGCCGCTGTCCACGCGGACCGTCAACCACCTCGCCGATCTGCTGCGACGTCACCTGAAAGTGATCCGGTCCCGGTGGCGGATCCTGCCGCCCGGGAAGATCGCGGTGATCGTCCTGGCCGTGCTGCGTCATGACCAGCGCCTGGCCGACATGGCCGGCGGCAACGACGTGTCGGAGTCCACCGTCCGTCGCTGGCGCGACGAGCTGATCGGACTGCTCGCCGCCCAGGCCCCGCGCCTGGACCGCGCCCTGAAGAAGGTCGCCAAGAAGGGCGGGGAGGTGGTCCTGATCGACGGCACTCTCATCGCCACCCAGCGCCGCACCGGAAAAGCCGACCGGCGGAACTACTCCGGAAAACATCACCATCACGGCCTGCACTTCCTCGCCCTGACCGACGAGCGGGGCCGGCTGATCTGGATATCCGCCGCCAGGCCTGGCCGCACCCACGACAACACCGCCGCCCGCCAGGACCACGTCCTGGCCCACCTGCGCGCCGCCGGCCTCGGGGCCCTGGCGGACCTCGGCTTCCGCGGCCTGGACAACGACATCCACGACCCCGTGATCGTCACCGGCTTCCACGCCAGCCGCACCCACAAGCTCACCCCCGGCGAGAAGACCGCCAACCGCGTCCTCGCCGTCGGACGCGCCCCGGTCGAACACGGCTTCGCCCACCTCAAGAACTGGCGGATCCTCACCAAGCTCCGCACCGCCCCCACCCGCGCCACCCAACTCCTGCGCGCCCTGCTCGTTCTGACGAACCTCGAAGTCAACCGCTCACAGACGATCTACTCCGCAGACAGCCGCCCACGACCAGCACGAGTACCCCGAGAACCGGTCACACCAGCCCTTTGAACTGCGACTTCAAGTTGGAGGAAACTCACTCCCCGAACGGGATGCGCGCCACACCGGCCCGGTGCACATCCCGTTCGGGGAGTGGGGCGGGGACACCAGGTGTGCTACGCCGTCGTTATGCGTTGACCTTCGCGGAGCGGGCGGTGCGGCGACAATGCCGGGCTTTCACTGGATCAAAGCACGGGGTGCGAGATTACCGGCAGCGTTGCCGGGCGGGTCCTCTCGGTGCTGGACGCGTTCGTGGGCGCGCCGGGCACGCTGCGTCTGACGGAGATCGTCGGCCGGACCACCGGGCTGCCGGTGCCGACCGCGCCGCGGATGGTGCGGGAGCTGGTCGCGTGGGGCGGGGCTGGAGCGGGCGGCCGATGGCTCCTACCGTCTGGGCACCCGGCTCCGCGCCCTCGGCGCCGCGGCTCCCTGCCCGCGCGGTCTGCTCGGCCGCTCGCTCCCCGCCCTCCGCGTGCTCGGCCCCCGCATCGTCGGCCACGCGGACATTGCGGTTTCCTCGGACGGTGCGGCCCTGTGCCTGGTCAGCGGCGAACGTCTGCCCACGACCGCATCGACGCCCCCCCCTGCGCGACGCGGCCCGCGTCATCGGCCAGGGGCGCGCCGACCCACCGCGATAGGCGCCCTGGCCAGCGGCGACGAGTGGCCGCCCCGCTCCCCCGCCCCCAGGGGCCCACTCCCCGAACCCTCAGGAGGCATGGCCGACGACCCCCCTCCTCAACGCGGGCGCCCCCGACCCGTGCCGCCGCCGCTTCCGTTCAGCGGGATCAGGGTCTCCAGATGAGCGCCTCTGACCCAGGAGCCGAGCAGGTCGCGGTGCAGGGCCACGATGTCCTGGCGCAGCGCCAGACCCAGTGCGCCTCTGGTGAAGGTGCGGCTGGTGGTGACGAACAGCGCGACATCCGCGCCGTGCTCGGGGCGGGCGGTGCCGACGAACTTCTGCATGTCGTGGGAGGGCACGCTCCGGTGCGGCGCGTTCTTCTTGCACTGGACGACGAGCTTGCGGCCGTCGGCGAGATAGCCGACGACATCAGCGCCCAGGTCTCCGGCCTTGCCGGTGACGGCGACCTTGGTGCAGCCGTCCCGGCGGCACAGTTCGGCGACGTACATCTCGAACTCCTGCCACGACAGCGCGTCGACCTCGGCCATCGACAACTCCCGTGCCCTGGCCTCCTCCCGTGCCCGCCACACCCGGTCCTGGCCGACCGCGCGCCGGTGTGCCCGGAACAGTACCCACCCGGTCCCGCCCACCACCACCGTGGCGAGCACCGCCACCAGGACGGGCCACACCAGCGCCCAGTTCCCGGCCGTCCACACCACACCGGCCACCAGCGCCAGCGCGCCCCAGCCCTGCAACTGTCGGCGCGTCCGCTTGCTCAACCGCCGACGCCGTCGACGACGTGCCGCCATCACTCCCCCGCTCCCCGGACCGGCTTCCCGCTGGAGGCGTCGGCGCGCGCTGCCCGGATCCCGCGTGTGGAGGGGATCTCGGCCAGGGCATCACCACGCCGGGACGGCAACCCGCCACCCCGGTCTCTCTGTGTAGCCGGGCGTCGGCGATGGTGGAGGCCAGTTGCCGACAATTGACACAAAGTCATCGGGCCTGGCCGAAAAGCCCTGCGATCTGCTACCGGTCAGCGATACGTCGCCGACCGAGCGCCTACCCGGAGCGGCCACGGCAACGGCAACCGCTCTGGCTATGGCTATGGCTATGGCTATGGAATGGCTATGGCGAGGGGAGGACGATACGGCCCGTCACCCCACCCCCTCCCACCCCTCCCACCCCGAACCACCGCACCCCCACCGGCCGTCCGAGACGAGTCGCCGTCATCCCGGACATAGAGACTGACACGCCCCCCATTGACATGAGTTGTCCCGGACTCGCGAAAGTGCCGCCGCAGAACGTCCGCCTTCGCCTCCTCCCGCGGATCGGCCGGCACATGCACCCCCGCCGGATCACGGACCACGACGATGCGGTCGAACTCCAGCATCCGGGCCGCGATGTCCCCGGCGGGAACCTCCACACCTGCGAGCGTGTTCGACGAAGCGGGGTCCCGTGCCAGGGCCAGATCCGTGAGGCGGCGTGTGTCCTCGGGGTTGGCCGCGGTCCAGGCCCGGTGCTTGCCGGAGAGATAGAGGAGCCCATCACCAGGACGGCCCTCCTTCCGTATGGCGGCGCCGATCGCGGTGGCGTCGTTGCTCCGGCTCTCGGGCGTCCTCAGTGACAGGCTCGGCGGGACGAGCGCGGCCAGTGCGGCGACCGCCACGATCCACACGAGTGGGGACGACCGCCGCTGTCGCTCGAAGCGAGCCAGCCACGCGCCCACCTGCAGCGCGCATCCGACACTGCTGTAGAGCACGTACCGGTCGACGAACAGCGGCTTGACCGGCGAGGCGATCAGCAGCAGAAGTCCCGGAAGCACAAGGAGCGGGACAGCCAGCGCGGTGAGGCGTACGGGGCCCCTCGCCCCCAGGCGCGGTCGGGCGCACGCCACGCCCACGATCGTCATGGCGAGCACGCCGGGGAGCCGCACCGGGCCCCCGATCCAGGCCACCTGCTCCGACTGACCCGCACTGACGACCGCCAGCGGCAACAGCCCGGCCGCGACACCCCCTGCGGCCACACTCCACGCCCTCAGCACCGGCCGTGGAACACGGGAGACGACCAGGGTGACACCGTGGGCCACCAGGGCGAGGACCGCGAACTGGTGGAGCAGACAGGCCAGCAGCATCGTGGAGCCATAGACCGCCCACCGCCACCGGGCGCACCGCGGGATGCTGACGACGAGTGCGTAGGTGGCCCAGGTGACCAGGGCGCAGACCAGGGCGTAGGAGCGGCCCTCCTGCGCGTACTTCTGCACCTGGGGAAGGAGGGGAAACACCAGTCCGGCCAGCAGCCCGGCACGGGGCCCCGCCAGGCGCAGCCCCAGAAGCCCGACCCCGCTCGCCGCCATGGACATCGCCAGCACCGACGGCAGCCGCAAGGTCAGCAGTCCCGCGCCGAAGAGAGCGAAGATCTCGTGTGTCATGGCGTAGTGGAGGGCGTGGACCAGATCGACCGGCTGGGCGGTGAGCCATATCTGGGAGAGGTCGCGCCGGGCGAGTTGGTAGGTGACGGCCTCGTCGCCCCACAAGGTGTTCTTCCTGCGGATGCCCCAGAGTCCCAGGGCGATCGTGAGCGCCGGCGGGGCGATGACGACCACGGCTCGGGCCGTGATCGGGGAGGGTCGGCGGGCGGGATCGGGTGGGGAGGCGGCTGCCACCGCCACGGTGGCGGTGGGTACACGGGCATCGACGGACATCGGTGACAGGGCCTTTCAGCTGCGGCGACAACGCTCCGCCAGCGTGCCGGGACCTCGTTGACCGGACGCTGATCCAACCTGACCGGCCGATCAGGAAGGTGGGCCCGCGCTGTGCGAAGCTGCTCCGCATGCGCATCCTGGTGGTCGAAGACGAGGTGGATCTTGCCCATACCCTGCACACCGGCCTGACCGCCGAGGGCTACAGCGTCGACCTCGCCCATGACGGACGGCAGGGGCTGTGGATGGCCCGGACCGGCGAATACGCCCTGGTCGTACTGGACTTGATGCTGCCGGGACTCAATGGCTACAAGGTCTGCGCCCAGCTCCGCCGGGAGGGCAACGCGACCCCCATCCTGGTCCTCACCGCCAAGGACGGGGACTGGGATCAGGCGGAGGCCCTGGACACCGGGGCCGATGACTACCTCGCCAAGCCCTTCTCGTACATGGTGCTCGTCGCACGGCTGCGGGCGCTGGTCAGACGGGCCGCCACGGTCGCCCCGCCCGTCCTGGCCGTGGGTGACCTCTCGCTGGATGTCGCCGGGCGGGTCTGCCGCCGGGCGGGGACCCGGGTGGACCTCACCCCCAGGGAGTTCGCCGTCCTGGAACTGCTGGCCCGGCGTGCGGGTCAGGCGGTCTCGAAGTCGGATCTGCTCTATCACGCGTGGCCCGACGAAGCCTGCGATCCCCATCTGGTGGAGGCGCGGGTCAGCGCCCTCCGCAAGAAGGTGGACGGCGCGTTCCAGCGGCAGTCCCTACAGACCGTACGGGGTACCGGATACCGGCTGGTGGACGACCGTGAACGCGACTGAGCCGCGACGCCGTTGGTGGGCGTTCGTGATAACGCCCCTGAGCCGCGACGCCGCCGGTGGACGATCGTGAACGCCGCTGGGACACGACGCCGCTGGTGGCCGACCGTGAACGCCCCTGCGCCGCGGCGCCGCTGGTGGCCGCGTTCGGTGCGCGCCCGCGCGGCCCTGACCGCCGCCGCGACCGCAGCCGTCGTCCTGACCGGCATCGGCTGGTGGGTGCACCACCACATCTACCGGGAGGGCACGCGGATCACCGAGGGACAGGCCGAGCAGCAGCTCTGGTCCCTTGTGGATCAGCTGAACGAGGGTGTGATTCCCGAGCGCAGAAGCTCCGTGCTGCCGTACGAGGTCGTCGCGACCGGGCGGCAGACCGCGGTCGCCTTCGGCGGCGGCATGGACGACTTCGATCCCGGCACCCGCCATGTGCTGCCCGCGCCCACGGAGTCCAGGGAGACCGGCGAGACCACGGAGTCCGGGGAGTCCAGGGAGACCGGCGAGACCATGGAGTCCAGGGAGTCCAGGGAGTCCAGGGAGACCGGCGAGTCCATGGACTCCGGGGGCCTTGTGATTCGGCCCGTCCGTGTACCGGTGCGCCCGGACCAGCCCCGGGACCGGTTCGACATGGCGGGCGAGACCTTCATGGTGATGTCCTCCGACATCGGTGCCGGTGAGCTGAGCGGCGACGAGGCCGCGGCCCTGGGGGTCGCTCCCGATGCCACGCTGCGGGTCCATGTGGTGATGCTCCCGCACGCGGCCGAGGCCCTCACCAGCGCCACGGACCGGCTGCTGCTGAGGGCCGGGCTCGTCAGCCTGGTGCTGATCGCCGCCATCGCCTACTTCGCCGTCCGGATCGCGCTGCGGCCGGTCGAGGCCATCCGCGTGCTGACCGCCTCGGTCACCCCGAGCGACCCCCGCGAACGTGTCACCGTCCCCGCCACGGGACATGAGATCACCGCCCTGGCCACCACCCTCAACACCACCCTCCAGCGCCTCGACCACGCCGCCGCCCGGCAACGCCGCTTCGTCGCCGACGCCGCCCACGAACTCCGCAGCCCCCTCACCACACTCCTGGCCAGCCTGGAGGTCGCCCTCGCCTACCCGGAACGCACCGACTGGCCCGCCGCGGCCACCACCGCGGCCCGCCAGACCCGCCGCCTCCAGGCCCTCGCCGAGGATCTGCTGCTCCTCGCCCGCCTCGACACCCGCGCTCCCGCAACCGGCGCCGAGTCCGTCGACCTGACGGCTCTCGCGGTGCGGCGGGCCGAGCAACACCCCCTCGGCGAGCGACCGTTGACCCTCACCTGCGACAGCACCGGCCCGGCAGCACTCGTCCACGGCGACCCCGACGCGTACGAACGGCTGCTGCGCAATCTCATCGACAACGCCGTCCGCCACGCCGCGCATCGGGTCCAGATCACCATCCGGGACGAGGACGCCTGGGTCGTGCTCACCGTGCACGACGACGGACCGGGCGTGCCCGCCGAGGACGCCGAGCGGGTCTTCGAGCGCTTTGTGCGGCTGGACGACGCCCGCTCCCGCGACCGGGGCGGCACCGGCCTGGGCCTCGCCATCGCCCGCGACCTGGCCCACCGCCATGGAGGCACCCTCGCCCTCACCCCCCCCCGGACCCTCGGGGCATGCTTCCGGCTGCGCCTGCCCCGGGACCCCGCCCCGCCCGGCACCTGACCGAGCCCGGCTGCCGATCGCCGAGAAGGGGGGTGCCGTGGATGCAGCCCTGGTGTCGCCGTCGACCGGTCAGGCGCTCTCCGGGTCCAGCAGCTCACGGGGGAGGGTGAAGCGCTGGGTCTCCGTCCGTTCGGCGGGCTGGGTTTCGATCCGGTCGTAGCCGTGCCGGGCCAGGTGGGCGAGGAGATCCTGGACCAGGATCTCGGGGGCCGACGCGCCGCTGGTGACGCCGATGGTGTCGACGCCGGTCAGCCAGGTCTCGTCCAGGTCGTCGGCGCCGTCGATGAGATGGGCGCCCCTGGCGCCGTGGCGCAGTCCGACCGTGACCAGTTCCGAGGAGTTGTGGGAGGTGCGGGAGCCGACGACGAGCAGGAGATCGCAGTGCGGGGCCATGTTCCGAACGGCGGTCTGGCGGTTCTGGGCGGCGTAGCAGATGTCGTCGCTGGGCGGGCTGACCAGGTGGGGGAAGCGCTGTTCGAGCCGGGCCACGGTCGCGGCGGTCTCGTCCACCGACAGGGTCGTCTGGGACAGCCAGGCCACCTTGTGGGGGTCGCGGACGTCCAGCGCGGTGACGTCCTCGGTGCCGGTGACCAGATGGATGCGGTCGGGGGCCTCGCCGGTCGTGCCGACGATCTCGTCGTGGCCCTCCTGGCCGATGAGGAGGATGTCGTAGCCCTCGGCGGCGAAGCGGCGGGCCTCGTGGTGGACCTTGGTGACCAGGGGGCAGGTCGCGTCGATGGTGGCGAGCCCGTGGCGGGCCGCCTGTTCGTGGACGACCGGGGCGACACCGTGGGCGGACAGCACCAGGACCGAGCCGGGCGGGACGTCCGCGACCTCCTCCACGAAGACCGCGCCCCGCTCCTCCAGGGCCCGGACGACATGGTGGTTGTGGACGATGTGGCGGCGGACGTAGACCGGGGAGCCGTGGCGTTCCAGGGCCACCTCCACGGTGCGCACGGCACGGTCCACTCCGGCGCAGAAGCCTCGGGGGGAGGCCAGCAGGACACGGCGGACGCCGTCACGTCCGCGGTTCAGGAGTTCCGCCGCGGGCGGGGCGGGGAGTCCGCGCGGGGGTGTTTCTGAGGGAGTGCCATGGGGCGAGTCCGGGCATATGCCTTGGGGTGCTGCCATGGGGATGTTCACGTTCATGTCGCTTCGTGCCCGTCTGTCGTGCCGGTGGCGGCGCATCGGGGGGATCTCCGCACGGAAGCACGGGACTGGCCGGAAACGAACCCAGGCGAACGCGACCTCTGCCCGAGCGGGCAGGGAGAGTGCGCGTTCGGTCAGCCCGGCGCGCGCCGGGCGATCACCCCTCGGGCGGGCCCGCCCCTACCCCTCTCCGTCCTCCGGTGCCGGTTCCTCGATCAGCGGGGCGGTCTCCGCTCGGATGCGTTCGACGTACTCCACGCCGCGCCTCATGACCTCGACCGAGACCTCGTCGGGGATCCCCATGAGCTGCACCACCCGGAAGAACTCCGCCCCGGTGACATGCCCGGTGAGCAGGCCCGTGTTGAGGGCGCGGAGGAAACGGAGGGTCTGTTTCATCGCGTCCTTGGTCGACACATTGAGGATCACCGGGGCGTAGCGCTCGGAGTACTGGATCCGCTCGTCCAGGGACCCGCCGGGGGACAGCGCCTCGATGGCCAGGAACGCGGCGACCTGCTGTGGTGAGTCGGCCTCCGACAGGCGCTGCCACGCGGCGATGACCTCCTCGGCGGTGACCTGGATCCCCCGCTCCGACAGGATCCGCCCGGCCTGCGCCATGCCTGTCTGGCGGGCGGTGCGGTCGAACTCGGCACCGTCGGGCAGCGGCTGTCCGGGGAAGGCGTCCCTGTGCATCGTCTCCAGCCTGGTCCGGACGGTCCGGTAGATGACGTCGATCATCGGGAGGAACGCGCTCACCCCGTTGTCCATATGGGTGATGAACGGCTGGAGGGCCGATTCCCAGGCGAAGTCCGCGCCGGTCGCCCTGCTGATCGCGTCGGCGACCGAGGTGATGCCGTCGTTGCTGAGGAGGTCTTCGAGGTTCTCCCGGGCGACCAGTGTCCCGCCAGGTTTCCGCTTGTCGGGCCGGGCGTCGCTGTCGATGGCGCCGATACGGTTCCCGGCCCCCTCCGCCGGGTCGAAGAGGATGTTGGAGAGGCTGACCCCGGAGCGGCCCATGCGGTCGTCGTTGCCCAGCCAGGTGTCCAGCACCAGCAGCCGGCCGAGCTGCCGTACCGATAGCTCGTCCTCGACCAGGGACCGGAGGGTGTCATGGTCGAGATCCTCCAGGGGCACCCCGCTCAGCGGCTCCATCACCAGGTAGGTCTGGTGGAAGCCGCCGGTGATCTCGTCCTTGAGGTCGTCTCCGAGTCCCTCCATCGCGGTGATGCGGCGGCGCAGTTCGGCGCCCTCCGGGGTGCCGAAGGTGTGGACGCTGCTGCGCGGGGTGCGGATGTCACCGACCAGCCGGATGATGTTGTCCGCGTGGAGCGCGCGCTCGCCCTCCTCCTCGGGGAACACCTTCACGTACACCGCGCTGCCCGTGGCGTCGTCCGTCAGTCTGAAGGCGCGCTGCTGGTACTCGTTGGTGACCGTCATCGCGTCGGGCCAGCTCAGCGGTGAGGTCAGATACAGCGGAAGGTCGGCGGGGCCGGGGCCGTGGTCGGGTGAGAGCACCTGGAACACCTCTTCACCCCGGCTCGGACCGGGCGTGGGTGAGTGCTCGCTCTCCTCGCGGTCGCGGCGCCAGTCCACCCGCTCGGCCTCCGCGTTCCAGACACCGGTACGGTTCTCGACCCGGTCGTGGACCCTCATGACGGCCCCCTTGTCCACCTGGCCGACGAAGGCCACCCAGGGTTGCTTGGTGACGCTCAGTCCGAAGGGCAGCTCACCCCTGCGGTACAGCTCGTCCAGGGTCAGGTTGAGGTCGATGACCTCGGGGTCGGTGTTGCGGGACACGTCGATCTCGTAGCGGTAGCGGCTGATGTCGAGCAGCAGGTCCTCGTTGCTCGTGGCGATGAGGAACTGGGAGCTGCGGTGGGTCAGGGCGTGGTAGAGGAGCGGGACGGAGACACCCTCCTGGGTCCGCAGTCCGTCCGTGAACACGGTTTCGGGCCGGGCGTCCGAGTAGTGCCAGACGGGTTTGTCCGGCACGGTCACCGTGAACTCGGTCCTCTCGTCCGCCGGATGGAGCAGGGAGTAGTCCACCGCCGGGCGGTCCCCCTGGGGTGACCGCACCGGGTACTCGTCCCCGGTGGACGGGGCGCGGCGCGCGTCGCCGCCGCCGGGCGCGAGGTACGGCGAGAGGATGTCGGCCAGCTGCCGCAGATGGTCCGGGACCAGGACGAACGAGGGGTTCGCAGCGCCGAGGGGCGCGCGGCCCATCACACTTGGCTGGTCGCTCGGGATGCTGCCGCGCCCGCCGGGGGTCAGCAGGTAGCGCGGGGAGACCGTGTCGTCGCGGACGCCGAGGCCGTGGACGATCTCATGGACATGGGCGGCAGCGGCAACGTCCGTGTACCAGACGTCCTGGACCATGTCGGGGTGCTCCGGGTCCGGTTCGCCGTCGCGGACCTCGACCGTGGTGTGCGCCGACTGCGGGGTGGTGACGAAGTCGACCTCGACCCGCAGGACCGGGCCGCGCGGCGACCGCGTACCGTCGGCCGACGGGGCGCGGCGGACATCGCCCTGGAGCACCGGCAGCCGGTGCTCATGACGGTTGATCACCTCGTCCAGGGCATCGTGGACGGAGTCCCGGAGATGGTCGAGGGCCTGTTCCGGGACGCCGGGAGCGTGCAGGTAGACCCGCTGGACGAGGGTCAGCTCACCGTCCGGTAGGCCCTCGCGCTCGTGCCAGGTCCAGGTGTAGGCGACCTTCGTCAGCTCGCCGCGGCCCGCGGGGTCGGGCCAGCGCCCGTCCCTCGGGGACGGGACGCCGGTCCGGTCCTGCCGGTACGGAATCCAGCGGTCCGTGTCCACGTCACCGGCACCGCGCAGCACGCCCGGCCGTCCCGGACGCGGTGCGGGCCGCTCCGTGAGGGGGCGGTGGGCGTCCGGTCCCGGGGGGTTGTCGTCGTGGTCGCGGATCCGGGACGGCGTGCCCGGGTCGGCGACGACCGGTGTCGGCGTGCCGGGCAGCGTCGTCGTCCCGAGGTCCTCCCGCTCGGTCGGGCGGACGGCGCCGGGGGTGTTCTGAGAGGACGGTGTGTCATGCGGCGGCCGTGCGTACGGCGTCAGGACGTCGGCGATCTGCCGGAGGTGATCGGGAGTCAGGACCGGTCCGTCCGGGGGGACGTCCTCGGGGAGGGGACCCATCAGGCTGGGTTCGCCGTCGGTGACGGGTGCCGGATCGCTCCGGTCGTCGCGGACGCCGAGGCCGTGGACGATCTCATGGGCGTACGCGACCGGATGCACCGACGTGTGCCAGACGTTCTGCACCATGTGCCGCTCCCGCGCGGGTTTCCCGGGGCGCAGCACGACCTCGTCGTGCGCCGACTCGGTGCCGGTCACGAACTCGGCCCGGACCCGCAGTACGGGTCCCTCGGCGCGGCTTCCGGACGCCGTGTCCGGGTGGAACGCGGGGAGCCGGTACCGGCGGGCGTCGACCACCGTCTCCAGCGCCAGGCGCACCCCGTCGCGGACGCGTTCCGCTTCCTGGGGGGTGACTTCCGACTCGTCCAGGCGGATGCGCCGGGTCAGCACGAGGACACCGGGGTCGGCGGGGTCCGTGCGCTCCCACGACCACCGGTAGCCGACCTCGATCCGCTCGCCGGGTGCCAGGGCCCGGCGGGCGCCGGGTGTGCGGTCCGGGGCGCCGCGCCCTTCGGCGTCCGTGCCGCGCAGCGGCGACCACCGGTCGGTGCGGACCTCGCCCTCGGTGCGCAGGGGTGCGGGGCCGGACCTGCCCTGATCCCTCTCCGGCGTGCCGCGCACACCCAGTGCCTCGCGTACATGTGCGGCCCAGTCGTCCCCGTCGGCCCGGTCGGTTCCGCGCAGCGCCGCGCGGTAGTCGATCGACGGCCTGACCTCGAAGGCACGTTCGGTGGGCCGGGGGTGCCGCTCGGCGATCACCTGGGACATGGCTGTGCCCAGTCGGGGGCCGCCGTGGTGCAGGGCGAGGGCGGTGGCACCGAGCAGGTGGTCCGTCGCGGCCGTCCCGGCGTCGTCGTCCTGGGTGGCCGGGAGCTTCAGGAGCGGCCGGGCCCGGTCGACGATGTCGGCGGGGAGGAGTTCCACGGCGTGGGACAGGACGTCGGCGCCCTCCGCGCGCAGCCGGTTCCCGGCGTCGAGGAGAGCGGCGGCGAGGGTGCGGGCCCGGTCGTCCCCGGCGCCGGACCGCGCCGGAAGGGACTTCAGGTCCGCCAGCGCCGTCTCGTAGGCGCGGATGGTTCCGGCCAGGGAATGGGCCCGGTTCACGGCGTCCCGTTCGCCGGAGAGCGGAGCGGGCACGGGGGGACCGGCCTCGGTGGAGGGTCCCGGCATCTTGCCGCGGCCGAGGATGCCGACCAGGTCCTCGGAGCGGCGGAGTTCCGCGTTGGCCGCCACTGTTTTTTTCTCCGGCGGAGCGGCGTCGGTGTTGACGCCGCTCCAGACGTAGTCGTTCCCCACGCGGCGCGGGGCCTTGGCGTACACCAGGGTGTCGACTCTGCCGTCGGCGGCCAGGGTGTACATGACGGCGACGCCCTTGCGTCCTCCGTCGAGGTGGGCGTGGAGCTGGCTGTTGATCTTCCGGGCCGGGGTTTTCTCCCGGATGCCGTCGCCCGATTGCGCGAGCCGGTCGATGACCTCGCGCTGGGCGGCGGTGAACTGCTCCTCGGGTGTGCCCTGGGTGTAGACGATGCGGCCGGACAGTTCCCAGGTCGCCCACCGGTCGGCGCGGAAGCGCGTCAGCCGGTCCGTCCGGCGCTGCTCCTCCGCGGCGCGTTCATCGCTCAGGCGCTCGGCCCCGGTGCGCCAGGTGTGGTGCGCGGCGGTGCGCAGGGCGCCCCGCTGGGTGGGATGGCCGACGGAGAAGTCGATGCTTCCCAGATACTGCTCAAAGGCCCGTTCGAAGGAGGCGTCCCGTCCTCCCGGTGCCTCGGTGTCCGGCAGGGTGGCGAGGTGGCCGGCGAAGAGGTAGCGGTGCAGGCGTTCGGGGTGCCGGGCGAGTTCCTCCGCCACGGCCGGCATCGCGTGGAGCAGGGGCAGCAGTTCGGCGTGCCGGGTGAGGGCGTCGGCGAGGCGGGCTCGGTGCTCGCCCGCCAGCAGGTCCGTGATCTCCTCGGGCCACCGCTCGGCCGGGGCGGGCGCGGGGGCCGCCTGCTCGGTCCCGGCCGCCTGGGTGGCGTCGTCCGGCCCCTGCGCCGGTGCGGCGGCATCGAGGGCCGGGCCGGTCGTCCGCTGGGGCGCGGTGGGGCGGGAGGGACCGGCCGGGTACACCGCGTCCCGGGCGTCCAGTACGTCCAGCAGGGCGGACGGCGGAGCGGTGAGGAGGTCGCCGAGGCCGGAGGTCCTGATGACGCGGCGCACGCCCTTCCCGAACAAGGGGTCGGTGGCGGCCCTGGTCTGCCAGTCCGGGCGGCTCAGGAACGCCCGCGCGAACTCGCGGTCCCCCGCCAGCAGGGCGGCGACATCGCGCCTGGTCAGTGCCCGGCGCAGGGTCGCCATGCCGTCGGTGTCCAGGGGGAGGTCCGCTCGGACGAGGGTCTCGCCGAGTGCCTCGTGGCGGATCAGCGTCCGCCGCAGCGGGCCGGTCGGGTGGGTGCCCAGCGCGGGGTGCCGTTCGACGACCGGCCACAGGGCGGAGCGTTCGGACGCGTCGTCGATCAGGGTCCGGTTGTCCCGTACGGCCTCCAGCAGCGGTGGGGTGTCACGGAAGCGTGCGATCAGTTCGGGGCGGGCCAGCAGCAGCGGGGCGAAGCCGCGCAGCCCCGCCACCGCGTCACGCATCTCGGCGTTCTCGGCGAGGATGTCCACGGTCTCCGGCCGCTCCTCGACCAGCCGGAGCACATCCGGGGTCAGCAGACCGGCACGCCGGTGGTCGTCCGCCTCGGTCAGCGCGGTCACGAACCGGGGCAGGCTCAGCACGGTCGCCAGCACCTCGGGCCGCAGCAGCCGGCCGTGCAGTGCGGGGTCGCGTTCCAGGAGGTCCAGCAGCGGGCGCTGGTCCATCAGCTGCCCGAAGGTGTCCTGTGCCCCGGCGCTCT
Source organism: Streptomyces sp. NPDC004610 (assembly GCF_040609715.1). NCBI lineage: Bacteria > Bacillati > Actinomycetota > Actinomycetes > Kitasatosporales > Streptomycetaceae > Streptomyces > Streptomyces sp. NPDC004610. The sequence goes on from NZ_JBEXLA010000018.1 coordinate 37,999, forward strand.
CGGGCCGTTCGGCGAGTGCCCTGGCCACGGTGGGCAGACCGTCCAGGGTCTCGGCGAGCTGGGGACGCAGGGCCACCGCCAGCAGCCGTCCGGGACTCGCGAGGACGGCGCGCACCACGGCCTCGGAGCGCAGCAGGTGGACACGGTCGTCACGGTCGCGGCGGACGAACAGGTCCGCCGTCTGGGGGGCGGCGACGAAGACGGCCATCAGTCCATCGACATCGGTCACCGCCCGCGCGGCCGGTTCGCTGTGCTGGAGCAGGGTCAGCACGGACCGGGTGGCCTGCCCGGGCGGCAACGTCATCAGCGCGCTGTTCTGACTGTGGTAGGCCGTCAGAAAGGCCGGGTTGTCCCGTACGGCCCGCACGAAGGTCTCGTCGTAGGCCCTCCGGTACGGCTCGTCGTGGTCCCGGAACGCCGAGAACGCCGCGTCGTTGACGGTGAGCAGCCGCGGCAGGCCCTCGGTCTCGGCCACCCGGCGCAGCAGTTGAGGGGTGCTCCGGAACGTGTCGAGCAGGGAGGGCCTGGTGCGCAGCAGGGTCAGCATGGCGGGCTGGGTGAGGACGGCCTGTGCCAGATAGGAGTGGCCCCGGACCGCCGCCGCCAGCGGTCCGCGTTCCTGGTCGAGGATCGCGGCGGTGCGGGTGATGGCGAGCCATTCGTCGAGTTCGCCGATGCCCTCGATGGCGAGGATGCGTCCCTGGAGGCCGAGTTCCTCGTTGTCACCGGTCCGCGCGCCGATCATGTCGTTCACCCGGGTGATGACCGGTGCCAGGTCCGGTCGCAGTTCCAGGCCGTCCTCGGTGATCGTCCGTCGGCCGCCCGCCGCCCTGACGGCCTGGAGCAGCCGGGCGGGCCGGGAGTCGCCGTCGTCGCCCGCCGCCGTCGGCCCGGCGAGCGTGTCGAACCGCTGGGGGTCCTTCTTCCACGCCGCGGTGAATCCGACGCGGGAGATGGCCTCGCGCAGGGTCTCGGGCCGGGCGAGCAGGGCCCGTGCGGCCGGGCTGTCGGCGCGCTCGACGAGGGTCCGCAGGAGTTCCCCGTCCTGGAGCAGCCTGATCCAGTGCGCCATCGGCAGGATGTCGACGTAGGGTTCCAGCCGGGTCAGTACCTGGCCCGCGCCGCGTACGTTCCGGCCGATGCGCGTCCACTCGCCCGGGGCGACGTCGTAGGTGAAGGGCAGGTGCCGGTAGACGATCCCCAGCAGTGTGGGGTGCTGGCGCAGCAGGTCCGTCGCATCGGGGCGGATGCGGTCGAGTTGCACCAGGGCCGGCTGCCGCAGCAGCGCCATCGGCAGCCAGGGGTCGCCGTACGGGTAGGTGAACCCCGGTGAGTCGAAGGGCCGCAGGTCGTTGAGGGCCACATTGGTCGCGACAGGGTCCTGGTACAGCGATTCGGCCAGGGCGGGGTCGCGCACCATCTGGAATCCCAGCAGGGGCCAGAAGTGCTGCTGCGCCATCCAGGAGGTGAACGGGTGCCGCGCGGCCAGGCGCCGGGAGGCCAGGATGACCCGGTCGTCGCCGTACACGGCCAGCCTGCGCGCCGGGGTGAGAGCGGCCCGCCGCAGTTCGTGGGGGAGGCGCACGGATTCCGGATGGCGAGCGAGGGCCCGCAGGTACAGGACGTCGTCGACGAGCGCCGTACGCACCGCCTGGTCGCGCAGGGCCACCGCGATGGCCGGATTCACCCCGTTCAGGAAGGTGAGCAGTTGCTGCGGGGACGCCTGCGCGGCCACGTCCTGCTGCATGGGCCGGCCGATGACGGCACCTCGGGACGGGTCGGTCGTGGCGGTGATCGCCGCCAGCAGCCGGTCGTCGTCGGTGATGCCGTCGTAGCGCCGCGGATCGTGGGAGAGCGCCGCCGCCACCGCGTTGTTGCGCACGGCGGCCATGATGAGGTCGTACCGCTGGAGCAGGCGCAGCGCGAAGCCGGGGACGGTCTCCAGCACATCCCTGAGTTCCGGGGTTCCGGCGACCTCCAGCAGTTCGAGGTTGCCCTCGTGGGTGAGGGCCAGCTCCATCAGTTCCGGCCGGTCCAGGAGCAGCCCCAGCTGGCCGGGGAAGCGGCGCAGGGCGTCCCTGAGGCCGGCGTCGCCCAGGATGCGGCCGTAGAACTCGCGGCTGTGCCGGCCGTCGCCGTTCAGCTGGGACTGGAGGGCGGTCCGGATCCTGCCGTCCCGGCCCAGCTCCCACAGGGTGGCGACGGGGTCGGGCTGGGCCAGCAGGGCCGCGGTCAGGTTCTCGTCGCGGGCGAGGACCGGGACAAGGCTGGCGCCGATCGTGGTGGCCTCACGGACGAGGTCCAGCCTGCCGTCCAGATACACGAGCAGATGGGAGTGGCCGAAGACAGCCGTCCGCACGCCCATGTCGTTCTCCAGTTCCACGGCCACGCCGGGACGGCCGAGGACCTCCGCGACCCTCCTGGTGTCCCCCGCTCCATGCCACTCCGGGGGCGCGGACACAAGGGCGTCCAGCACCGCGGGGACCCCGTCCAGCACCTCCACGAGGTGCGGCGCCGCGACGAGGTAGTCGCGCAGTACGTTGTGGGTGGCCAGGGTGTAGAAGACCTCGGGGTGCGCCAGCAGTTGCTCCCACACCTGGTCCTGGACCGGTTTGGCGAGGCCGCGTACCCAGGCGGCGGTCTCCACGACCGCTCCGGTGTTCACGCCGTCCGGCAGGGTGGCGCGCTCCAGCACGGCGGTGGCGGTCTCGGCGAGCCGGGTCGCGTCGGCCCGGCGGCCCCGCCCCGCCAACGTCTGGGCCTGCCTCTGCACCTCCTGCCGGGTCTGCTCGGAGACGGTGTGGACGGGTGGGCCGGACGCCGGTTCCGGCGCCGGGGAGGCCGCCGAGTCGTGGGATTCCTGCCGGGGGGCGGGGTTCTGGACGGCTCCCCGGTTCTTCGCTTTCCGGGCGCCGCCCTTCAGTCCGAGGCCGTCGGGGGCGGCGACCCGGGTGGCCATCCACCGGCCGACCTCGGTCAGGGTCCGGCCCGCGGCCGGGGTCCAGTTCTCCTCCAGATCCTTCAGACGACGGGCCACCGCCGCGTCGTTCAGGTCGCCGCCGGTCCACCGCAGGTCGTGCAGGCGCAGGTTGACCTCGGCGCGGAGCTCCGCGGGGGTGAAGGTCCAGGGGTGGTCGCGGCCGGGGGGTTGGGTGGGGGCCCCGGGGGCCTGGGCGGTGGCGGGGAGCGGGTGGGAGGAGGAAGGGGAGGGGGAGGGGGTGAGGGTGGGGTCGGTGATGGTGGCGGGGAGGGGTTGGGTGGCGACGGGGAGCGGTTCCGTGGCCGTGGCGAGGGGTTCGGTGGCGTCAGGGAGCGGTTCGGTGGCCGTGGCGAGAGGTTCGGTGGCCACGGGGATGCGGACGGGTCCCTTCTGCGTTCCGGGGCGGGGGGTGAAGTGGAGGCCGTCACGGTCGACGCGCAGGGCGTAGAGGGTGGCGTCCGGCCGCACCGCGCCGGTCGGGTCCGGCAGACGGCCGATCCAGCCGGTACGGCCGTGGATGACGGTCCCGGTGCCGGTGTGGACGAAGTGGCCGCCGACGGTGCTCCACTCCCCCGGCGGTACGCGCTCGCCGTCCGGCCGCAGGAGGGTGCCGTCCGGCGCCGCCTCGTAGCGGTGGGAGGCCGTCCCGTCGAGGGCGGTGAGCCGGTACGCGGGTGCCGGGCCGGAGGCGGTGGTGGGGGTGACGCGTTCCGGGGGGCGGGGCGGGGGGACGGCATCGGCCCCGGCCGTGTCCCGCGCCCCCGGGTCGGCGTCCTCGGTGACCGGGCGCGGGGTGGGCGGCGCCCAGGCGACTCCGCCGTCCCGGGGGTCCCGGGGGCCGGGCGCGTCGTTCCCGGGGGCCTCGGCCGGGTCATGGACCAGCGGATGCCGCATCGCCGTCCCCTCGGTGCCGACCAACGGCATCGTGGGGTCGGTGATCGCGCCGTCCGGGTCGATCAGCACGGCACGCGTCCCGAGGGGCTCGCCGAGCGGCAGCAGCGTGCGCACCCGCCCGTCGGACCGGTCGGACTGCATCTCCACCCAGCGCAGTCCCTCGTCCGCCCGGTGCAGCGCGTACGCGTGTTCCGTGCCGCTCGGACTCCGGGTGAGCACCAGCGCGGTGGACCCCGGGCCGAGGTGATCGAGGCCGTCCACCAGCGTGTCCCAGGAGGTGACCGTCCCCCAGCCGGGACCCGGCGCCGGTCGCGCGTTGGTGGGCCGGGTCCCGCTGACTGCGTCGTCGCCGGGCATGGGGGTGGGTGTGGCGCGGACGAAGGGGGTGCCCTCCGCGGCCGGGTACAGGCGCTGGTTCAGATGCGCCAGCAGCAGCGGGCCCTCGACCGGGCTCGACGGCGGCACCCTGCCGCTGTGGGGATCCCGGAGCGCGTCGGACGCGTCCCGGCGCGCGTCATCGACGGCCAGGTCCACGGCGCTCGACAGGCGCCGCTCGCCGAAGTCGGCGCCGGGTGAGGACGGGGCGGTGTCGAGGTCGGTGAGGAGCGTACTGGCGGTACTGGTGGTCGTCGTCGCCGAGTGGTCGGTGTCGGAGCTGGTGACGCTGGATGTCTCCAGGTCCGGAACGGGAGCCGGGGACACCGTCGCGGGGTCCGCGAAGGGGTCGCGCGCCCGGTCGGTGCTGTCGCCCAGCGGGTTGTCCGTGGACCGCGACCCACCGGCCCGGTCACCGGGGTCCTGCCTGGCCGCCGCGCCGGACTCCCCCGGGGCGGGGACCGTCGGATGCGGCGACGCCGACACCACAGGCGGCGCCGACACCACAGGCGGCGCTGGCACCACAGGCGGCGCCGACACCACGGGCAGCGCTGGCACCACAGGCGGCACCGGAACAACCACCGGCGGCACCGGTACGCCCGTCCGCTCCGGCCGGGTGGGCGCGTCCTGCCCCCTCTCCCCCACCGTCTCCACGGTCGCCACCGTCGGCGGCGGCACATCACCCACCCGCTCCCCCGGGGTGAGCGTCGGCATGGCGAACCGCGCGACCTCACTCGCGTCGTCGCCGGTCAGCCAGTCGTCGACCCGCCCACCGGTCCCACCGGTCCCCCCGATCCCACCGGGACTGCCGACCCCACCGACCCCGCCGGGAACGCCGCCACCCGTGACGAGCGTCCTCATGTCGATGTTCCCGGCGTTGCCCCCACCCGTGTTCACCGGGGCCGGACCCGGGGCGGGGGTGCCGGTGCGGTCCGGGGCGGCAACGGTCCCGTCGTCCGTGCTCATCATGGACAACAGGGGAGCCTTCTCAAGGGCCAGGTCGAGATCACCCACCTTGAACGTGCCCGCGAGCCGCTGCGCGACCATGTTGAACCCGTCCGCGGCCCGCTCACTCGTCATCGACGTGAAGAACCCGCCGCCGCTGACGCTGAACTGCTTGAACGCGATGGCGTTGTAGACCATCTCGGCGACAACGCCCAGAACGCCGTCCCCCACGCCCTCCACGACGAACGCGGTGAACTTGCTCCCGAACGTCCCCGGCCCGAACAGGTCCCGCACCGTCCCGGACATCGACCGCACCACATCGTCGCCGAGCAGCGACCCGAGTCCGCCCCGCTCCAGCACCGTCCGCAGGGAATCGCCGAGATCGTCGCGGAACATGCCGGTCAGAAACGTCCCCGCCCACTGCTGGCCGAGGTTGCGGGCCCGTTCCACGCCGCCGAGGTCGTCGGCGAAACGGCGGGCGAAGACATCGCCCATGCCGTCCAAGAACGCGGGACCGATCACGGTCGGGTCCTCGTTGCGCGCCACCCGGTTCGCCGTGTCGGACACCCGGTCGGCGAAGTCCCGCGCGAACACCCCGTCGGCGGACACCGTGCCACCGCGGCCACTGGCGGTGGTCGTCGGCAGACCGTCGCCGTCGAACGGACCGGCGTTCTGATCCGGGCGCGGGCGCGGCGCCGGTGTCGGAGTGGGTGTTCCGCCGTCTCCCGCGTCGTCCGCCGCGTCCTTGACCTCGTTCCGCCCCGGCCGCCCGGCCAGGGACCGGTTGAGGCCGTCGAAGAGTTTGTCGCCGGCTCCCCGGTTCAGCCGCTTCGTCAGGTTCTGCGCCAGCCACCCCGCCCCGAACTGGATGGGAACCGCCACGAACCCGGACACCACCCCGAAGCCGACCGCCTGCGTCAGATAGGTGTTCCCCTTGGTCGTGCGCAGCCCCTGCCGTGCCAGCATCCACTGGGTCAGCCGGTCCAGCGCCACCGCCAGGCCCACCTGGAGCACCTGCTGAGTCAGGATCGCCGCCACGACCTTGAACATCAGGCTGTTCAGGATGTTCCGGTAGAACGCCCGCAGATACGCCTGCCGGATCATCGCGCCGAACGGATTCCAGATCGCCATGACGAACGTGGCCGCGAACTCCACCAGGAACATGCCCAGTTGGAGCAGGATCATCAGGTTGGTGTACTCGACCTGGTAGGCGGACTCGTCCGCGAAGAGGGCCAGTTCCTTCGCGGCGTCCCGCAGTCCCTCAAGAGCGGCGTTGCCCTCCGGGGAGGCCAGCGTCATCATCGCCTCGTAGTACGCCTCGCTGAACGCCCCGTTCGACTCCCCCGCGACCGACTGGGAGACCTTCACCAGCAGCGCCTGCACCGCCGTGATCTGCTCCACCAGTTCCCGGTGGGGCTCCACCAGATGGGCACGCATCAGCGCCGGATCCGCATCCGGCATCTGCTGTCCTGTCAAGACCAGGAACAGACCATTGAGTTCGTCCGACGCCATGATGACAGGTTAGTTTCAGCAAGAAACAATCCCGTCCGATTCCCGCTCTCCCGACCCCAACAGCCATCAGTCCTACCCGATCAGGAAGCGGGGTCCCCGGCCCGCCTCACCACTCGTCCCTGGTGTGGAGCCGCAGGACCGAGCGGGTGCCCGCGAGGGCTGCGGCGAGATAGATCGCCGCGAGCAGCGTGGCGAGCTGCCCCCAGGGGACGCTCAGCACGAAGCCGGAGATCCGCGTGGCGATGACCAGGGTCGGTATCAGGGCGATGACCAGGCCGAGCAGCGTACCGGCGATGATGAGGACCCCGTGCTGGCAGAGCAGGATGTGCCGCGCCCACGCGGGGGGCAGACCGAGTGCCGTGAGGCCCGCCAGATAGCCGCGGAGAGCGCGGGTCTGCCCTCGGATCGCGGTCAGGACCGTGGCCAGGACCAGCAGGACCAGTGCGACGGCGGTGGCCAGAAGCGCGGCCGGGGGAATCTCGGGTGCGGGCGGTACATGGATTCTCGCCGCGCGGGCGTCGAGACCGGCGTCGATGAGCGCTTGCTGAACGGCTCTGGCCGCTGTGTCCGTGAGTCCGGTGATCATGACGGGGCCGTGTTCGGGGGCCGGAAGACGGTGCTCGCGGACGGTGGAGCGGAGCAGGAGGCCGTCGCTTCCGGCCCGCCAGCCGGTGAGTGCGGCGTCCACCGCCACGGCGGGCAGCTCCGCGGTCCGGCCGAGAACCTCGTCGTTCTCGCGCAGGAGCAGTTCGGTGCGGGCGTCGGTGCCGGTGGGTGCTCCGGGGGAGTCTGCCCAGACGAGGATGCCACCGTCGGTGAGGGTGGCGGTCTGGGTGCCGTCGAGGGGGTGTCCGAGCAGCCGCTCCGCATGTGCCGGGGAGTCCACGGCGAGGAGGACGCCGTGGCTGCCGGGGCGGGTGGCCGTGCGCGTGATCGTCTCGTCCTCGGACATGGTGAGGACGGAGACGACCTCGGTACGGGGGTGGCCGTCGAGGACGCCGGAGGTCTCGGCGGCCCGGAGTACGGCCGGGGAGGGCGCGAAGCGCTCGCTGCTGCTGTCCGCGAGCAGGACCTGGCCCGGGACGACATCGGGATGGTTCTGGGTGTTCGCGGTGCGCAGCAGCGTGTCCAGCAGGGCCAGGAACCCCATGGACGCGCCGAAGAGGACGGTGAGTACGGCGATCGCGGCGCAGGCTCGGCGCGCGTCGGCGGCCAGTTGCCGCCGGGCGAGGCGGAGTCGGGGTCCCCGTTCCGGGAGGAGCGCGAGCACCAGGGCGAACGCTTCGGGGATGACCAGCAGCACCGCCACCGTCACCACGCCCGCCAGCGTCATCGCCATGGCCGGGGAATCGACGCGGGCCGCGTAGAGGCCGGTGGCGCACCAGGCGGCGACGGCCAGGAGCCGTCTGCCGCTCCGAAGGCGGCGGGTCGCCGCCCTGGTGACCGGCACCGTATCGGCGTCGCGGTCGGTGAGGTGAGGGCGGCGGATGGTGCGCTGAGGGCGGCGGTCGGTGAGGTGAGGGCGGCGGATGGTGCGCTGGGGACGCCGGTCGGTGAGGTGAGGGCGCCGGAGGGCGCGGGGAGGACGGCGGATGGCGTGGGAAGGACGGCCGATGTCGCGGTGAGGACGGCGGATGGCGAAGGGACGGCGGGTGCGGGCCAGTGCGAGGCCCGCGCCGAGGGAGGTGAGGGCGATCAGGACGAACAGGCGCAGCACCGGGTCGCCGAGTCCTTCGACGGGGCCGGACGGGAGCTGTCGCAGGTGGGCGATGACGAGACGGGCGCCCACCCCCGTTCCCAGACCTGCGAGCGCGCCCGCCGTCGCCGCGACGAGCGACCACATCAGGGCGGCCAGGGTGAGCCCGGCGGCAGCCGTCCGGCGGGACAGGCCCAGGGAGGCCAGTGTGTCCACGGTGCGCCGGAAGTGCCGGTCGTTGAGTCCGAAGACCAGCAGCACGGCGCCCATCGGCACCAGTACCGCCGGAACGGTGTATCCGGCCGGGGTCTTCTCGATCCACAGCCCCTCGGCGCCGCGGTCCCCGCGCAGGGACAAGGTGTCGGCGACCGGTGAGGCGTCCTCCACCCTTGTGCCCTCCCCCCGTGTTCCCTCCTCCCGCTGCTCCCAGGTGCGAACGGCCGTGGTGAAGGCGTCGACGGCGTGTTCCGGCGGTGCGTGCGACCACAGGAGGAAGGGCTGGGCTCTGAGCACCGGATGGTCCTCGGCGAGGGTTTCGTCCAGCGTCGCCCAGGTGCCGGACGCGGCGAGCAGATTCGTGGTGTCGGCATGGCGGTCGTCGGCCGTTCCGACCACCGTGAGGCGCACATCCCCGAGCACGGTCAGTGCCTCGCCCGGCGAGGTGCGCACGTCGCCGGTCTCGGTGACGACCACTTCACCCGGCCGGTTCGGCCACCGCCCGGACTGCAACGCGTAGCGCTTCGGGTAGGGGCTGGAGGTCCAGTCGGCCTCCAGCATCGCCACCTCACGCTCGGGCGTGACGTCGAGTTGGACGTCGGAAACGACGAGCATGACCGTGGCGTCCGTGATACCGGCACCCCGCACCCGGCCGAGCAGTTCGTCCGCGAAGGTGTCGTCCCCGGGCGGGAGCACGATGCTGCCGTAGCCCACCGAGGCGTCGAAGCGGCCCATCTCCCGGTCGGCGACCTGCGCACCCGAGAGCGACAGCGTCTTGAGCACGACGAACATCGCCATGACGAAGAGCCCGGCGACGAACACCGTGGAGGTGGAACGGAGCAGCGCCCGCCCGCGTGCCAGCCGCCGGGCGAGGCGGAACACCAGGCGCACCTGCCCGAGTACGGACCCCGCCGCGGCTCTCACGACCGCCTCTCCAGCCGTCCGTCGATGACCTCGTAGACGGTGTCGGCGTACTCGCGGCATCGTGGATCGTGCGAGCAGATCACGCTGAGGACACCCTCGTCGCACAGCTCCCGGAACAGTGCGAACAGCTCCCGGGTGGCCTCCGAGTCCAGTGCCCCGGTCGGCTCGTCCGCCAGCAGCACCGTGCGTCGGCCGGTGAGTGCCCGCGCGACGCCCACCCGCTGCCGCTGCCCGCCGGACAACTGCCGGGGCAGTCGGTCCTCCAATCCGGCCAGCCCGACCCGCGCCAGTTGCTCCAGCGCCGCGGAACGGGCCTCGGCGGCGGACAGTCCGCATGCTTCCAGCGGCAGGGCGACGTTCTCCGCCGCGGTGAACTCCTGGATCAGGTTGTGATCCTGGAACACGACTCCCACCGTGCGCAGCCGTAGCTCCGCCCGGCGCTTCTCGTCCGCGGCCCCCACCTCGACACCGCCGACCCTGATCTCGCCGGAATCGGCGAGATCCAGGCCGGCCAGCAGATTCAGCAGGGTCGACTTGCCAGAACCGCTGGCGCCGTAGACACATACGAACTCACCGGACCGGGCCACGAAGTTCACGTCACGCGCCGCCCACACCGTCTCCACCTCGGAGCGGTATGCCTTGCAGACCCCTGTGGCCCGGATCAGTTCGACTTCCACGGCCTCACCCGTACCGACTCGTTGAACCCGGGGCACTCCGAGGGGATCCGCCCGGCGGTCGCCCATCATGTTCATAGCTGTGATCATGAGTCAACGAGTCCAGCGACGGAGCGTTTCGGACAACTGGGCTGATTGCAGAGCTCGGTGCCCGACGACCGGCCCAGGCATGTACGTCCGTGCAGAAGGGATCAGTACAAGAGGCAGACCACCGCCCGCCTCCTGTGCAGGGCCGTGTCCGGCGGGAGAGTGTGAAGCGCATCGGGAAGCGCTCATACTGAACTCCGGCTTCCCGGTGGACCGGCGCGCCTGTACTCCCCTACGGGATCGGATGGGGCGCCCGGCAACAGGGACTGCCTCGACAGGACCTCGGTGAGAGGTGCTGGACGGGGCACGGACGGCCGTCGCTTCGTGGGGGAGGCGGCGGTCTTCCTGTGTTCCCGCACGCCGATGTGCCTGCCTGGTGGGGTGCCTGCGTGCCGGCTGGCTGGTTGGCTGACGGGGGCGCGACCGGCGGGCCGCCGGACCACACCTCAGTGGGACGCTCTCGGCCGCCGTCGGTGTCGCGCTCTTCACCGGCTACGCCGTCCACGCCCTCAAGACCCGTCACGAGCCCCTGATCGACCTGCGGCTCTTCCGCAGCGGCGGATTCACCGTGAGCGTGTCCGTGCTGTTCTTCGTGGGCGTGATGATGGTGGGTCTGCTGCTCGCCCTGGTCGGGCAGCCGCTGACCGGACGGCTGTCCGACCGCACCGGTGCCCGGCCGCTCGCCACGGTCGGGGGGCTGCTGGTCATCCCCGGATTCCTGCCGTTCGCGCTCGGAGTCCAGGGCGTTCTCGCCGTGATCGGGCTGGTCGTGGTCGGGTTCGGGCTCGGTGCGGTCGCCTCGGCCACGATGGGCTCGGTCTTCCGGACCGTCTCCCGCGGCGCGACCTCGCGCGCGACCTCGGCGCTGTTCATCGTCCACCAGATCGGTGGCGCGCTGGGCATCGCGCTGCTCACGCTGGTCCTCCAGAGGGCCGAGGCGTCGGCGCCGCTGGAGTCCGCGTTCCGTACGACGTTCTGGTGGCTGGTGGCGGCGGGCGCGGTCATCGCCGTCGCCGCCAGGATCCTGCCGGTGGGGCCCGCGCAGCCCGTCCCGGACGACGACCAGGACCGACCGTCCGGGCCTGCCGCCCCGGCACCGGCGACGGCCGACGCCGCCGCGTCGGTCTCGAAACAGGCGTGACGACGGCGTGGGCCCCGCCCACGCCGCCCGGCCCGGCCTGCGCCCGGCACCATGGGATCGACGGCGCGCGCTTGGCGGCGCCGGCCCGAGGTGGCGTACGGCACCGCGGTGGACGCCTTGTCCTGCGCCCCCGCCGCAAGTGCCCGGCGAAGCAGCCGTACCGCCCCGCCGCCGACCCCTCCCAGGCATCGACAATCGACAAGCGTGGCGGTGACGGTGGCGGAGACAGACTCGTCGTCGGGCATTATGGCGAGCTGGGCGGAGTGGAGCGGCAAGGTCAGTGGGGCCGAACGCTCAGTGTCCGGCGCGAGGCGCATGGCCCGCCGGGCGGCCCCTCGCACCCCAGCACCCCCTCAGCCCGAGCCAGCTCCCTCAGCGCGAGCGCCCCCTCAGTGCGACCCACTCCACGGCGCCGGAACGAACGTCCAGGTGACCTCGGCCGAGCCGCTCCCCGTGTTGCTCCAGGTGTGCGGCTCCCGTCCGGAGAAGGTCAGGGTGTCACCGGCGGTGAGTGTCTCGTCGTGGTCGGTGAACCTGACCGTGACCTCGCCGCTGATCACATGGAGGACCTCCACATCACAGTTGATGGTGTAGAGGTCGGCGCCGCCGTGGGCGCCGGGGTCGAGCCGGGAGCGCAGGATCTGGATCTTCGACTGGGCGCGGGGGGTGACCATGAGGTCCTCCACTCCATGGCCGCCCATGTTGAGGCGGGGCGCCGCGGGGAGGCGGATCACCTCGGTGTCGGCGCCCTCGAAGAGGGAGCCCACCGGCAGGGAGAGCACCTGACACAGGGTGACCAGGGTGGTGACGCTCGGTGAGGTCTCGTCGCGTTCGACCCGGCTGAGGAATCCCCTGGTCAGACCCGTGGCCGCGGCGACCTGCTCGATGGTGAGCCCCTGGGCCTTGCGGCTGGCCCGCAGCCGGGCCCCGACGCGGACCGGGTCGGTGGACGGCGTCGGGTGCAGCGCTTTCATCGACTTCCTCGACTTCCTCGCGTCACTCGTTCGGCGTGCGGACAGCCCTTGACAGGGGGGTCACTCTGCGCAAACACTACCCGGAATGAAAGTTGTCTAATACGCATTCTTTGTTGTGTATAGGTAACTTCCCTTCTCATGGGAGCCCCTCTCGGCCATGAAGCACGACCGTCCGCCGGTGCCCGAGCCCCGGCCCCACGAACGACAAGGGGGAAGGCCATGACCTCCTCGGACATCGCGACCCAGCGTGACTCGGCGATCGAGCAGCACTCCATCGACTATGTGCCCGCCGCCGAGCGGCACGGCAAGGTCTGGCACCAGGGACCGTTCTGGTTCACCGGCAACTTCGTGCTGCCCACGATGGTCGCCGGATTCGTCGGCGCCTCCATGGGACTGAGTGTCTGGTACAGCGTGCTCGCCATCGTGCTGGGCGTCGCCGCCGGTACGTTCTTCATGGCCTTCCACGCCAACCAGGGCCCGCGCATGGGTCTGCCCCAGATGATCCAGTCCCGCGCCCAGTTCGGCAGCCGCGGCTCCACCGTGCCGTTCGCGGCCACCGTCTTCGTGTATGTGGGCTTCCTGGTCTTCGACACCGTGCTCGCCGAGCAGGGCCTCGGGCTGCTGCTGCCGGACGGCAAGCTGTTCTGGTACCCGGTGCTGATCGCGCTGTCCATCGTCATCGCGGTCGTCGGGCACGATCTGCTGCACTTCGTCCAGCGCTGGCTGACCTATCTGCTGGTCGTCGTCTTCGCCGTCCTCACGGTCGTCGCCATCGTCCACTTCGGGTCCAACCCGGTCCCCGCCGATGTGCCCGCCGCCTCCGCCGGGTGGGACACCACGGCCTTCCTGGTGCAGTTCTCGCTCGCCGCCGGTTACAACATCAGCTACGCGGTCTATGTCTCCGACTACACCCGCTACCTCCCGGCGAACGTCTCCGCCAAGGGCCTGATCGGCGCGGTCTACTCGGGTGCCGGGTTCTCCGCCGTCTGGCTGATGTCGCTGGGCGCGCTCCTGGCCAGCTATCTGCCCGACCCGGACCCCATCCTGGCCCTGCGCCACGTCGGTGACCTGCTGTTCCCCGGCTTCGGCCTGATCGTCGTGATGACCTCGGTGCTCGCCCTGATCTCCATCATGGGAGTCAATGCCTACGGCGCCATGCTCACCGGCGCCAGCGCCCTGGACGGCTTCCGCAAGGTGCGGCCCACCGTGCGGCTGCGTATCACCGGCCTCGTCGTGGTCGGCCTGGTGTCCCTGGTGGTCGCCCTGCTGATCCCGGACGACTACATCGGCAGCTTCAACAACTTCGTGCTGATGATGCTGTACTTCCTGGTGCCGTGGACGGCGGTCAACCTGGTCGACTTCTACTATGTGCGCCGCGGCAAGTACGCCATCGCCGAGATCCTCAAGCCGGACGGCATCTACGGACGCTGGGCCTGGCGCGGCATCACCGCCTATGTCGCCGGGTTCATCGCGATGATCCCGTTCTTCTCCACCAGCTTCTACACCGGCCCGGTGGCCGACGCCCTCGGCGGTGCCGACTTCTCCTTCGCCGTCGGTCTCATCGTCTCCGGCGTGCTGTACCTGGTGCTCTCCCGCAACCTGGACCATGCGGCCGAGGCCGCCGCCCGCGAGGCCAGCGAAGCCGAACTGGAGGGAGCCGGCCGATGAGCCAGCCATCCGCCCCGCCCGCACCCCGGGGCACCGAGGTCACCGTCGCGGTCTGCCAGCTCGCCCCCCGCGTCGGTGACCCCGACGGCAACCGGCGCCGTATCCGCGCCGCCGTCGAGACGGCCGCCGGCCGGGGCGCGAACATCGTGGTCCTGCCGGAGCTGGCCAACACCGGCTATGTCTTCACCGGACCCGACGAGCTGCGCGCCGCCGCCGAGCCGTCCGACGGCCCCACCCTCACCGAGTGGAAGGCGCTGGCCGCCCGCCACCACCTGGTCATCACCGGTGGCTTCGCCGAGCGCGGCGAGGACGGACGGGTCCACAACTCCGCCGCCCTCGTCGACCCCACCGGTCTGCGCGCCACGTACCGCAAGGCGCACCTGTGGAACCTGGAGAAGACCTACGGCTTCACCCCCGGCGAGGCCCGCCCCCCGGTCGTGGACACCACCTACGGCCGGATCGGGTTCATGGTCTGCTACGACCTCGAATTCCCCGAGTGGGTGCGCCTCGCCGCCCTCGACGGGGCGCAGCTGCTGTGCGGCCCCGTGAACTGGCCGCTCTACCCGCGCCCCGAGGGTGAGCGGCCCGGGGAGATCGTGCGCGTCCAGGCCGATGCCTCGGTCAACCGCATGTTCATCGCCGTCGCCGACCGCACCGGCACCGAGCGCGGCCAGGACTGGCTCGGCGGCAGTGTGATCCTCGACGCCGACGGCTATCCGGCGACCCCGCTCCACCTCGGCGAGGAGACCGTCCTGACGGCCACCGTCGACCTCGCCCAGGCCCGCGACAAGGCCATCAGCGAACGCAACGACGTCCACGCCGACCGCCGCCCCGCCCTCTACACGCGCTCCCCGGAGGAACGGCCATGACCACCACCACCGTCGCCATCGTCCAGCAGCCGCCCGCCCTGCTCGACCTGGACGAGTCCCTGCGCCGCGCCACCGCGCACATCACCGAGGCCGCCGAGGCGGGCGCCGGGCTGGTCGTCTTCCCCGAGACCTGGCTGACCTGCTATCCCGCCTGGGTGTTCGGCCTGGCCGGCTGGCGCGACCCGGCGGCACGGCACTGGCACGCCCGCCTCCTGGAGCAGAGCCCCGTCCTCGACCCCGGTGGTGACGACGCCCTGGCCCCCGTCCGGGCCGCCGCCCGCGAGCACGCGGTCACCGTCGTCCTGGGCCTCAACGAGCGCGCGGCGCCCACCTCCGGGACCCTCTACAACACGCTCCTCACCATCGGCCCGGACGGCTCCACCCTCAACACCCACCGCAAGCTCACTCCCACCCACACCGAGCGCATCGTCTGGGCGGCCGGGGACGGAGCGGGGCTGCGGGCCGTCGACACCCCCGCCGGGCGGATCGGCTCCCTCATCTGCTGGGAGCACTTCCACCCCCTGGCCCGCCACGCCCTCCACGCCCAGCACGAGGAGATCCATGTCGCCGCGTGGCCCGACATCCCCGAGTCCCATATGATCGCCGCCCGCTCCTACGCGCTGGAGGGCCGCTGTTTCGTGGTGTCGGCGGGCCTGATCCTGTCCACCGACGATGTCCCGGCCGACCTCCTGCCCGCCTACCGGACCGGCGTCGGCCCCGACGCGCCCGAACACGGCCTGCTCTTCAACGGCGGCTCCAGCATCGCGGCACCCGACGGCACCTGGACCGTGGAACCCGTCCTGGACGAGGCTCGCATCATCACCGCCACCCTCGACACGGCCCGCCGCTACGAGGAGACCCTCGACCTCGATGTCGCCGGTCACTACGGGCGCCCCGATGTCTTCACCCTCACCGTCGACCGCACCCGCCGCGACACCGGCGTCCACCTCACCTGACCCACCGGAAAATCACCCCGCGCCCACCGCCGCGCCCTGCTACGGTCTGCGGCATGAAGCGCGCCAGCATCACGACGACGCCGGAGAGTGTCCCGGCGCGCTGACAGACGATCTGGTCCGAAGCCCCGGGGCGAGTGCCCCGGGGCTTCGCCTTGCGGTCACCCGCCCCACATGACCGCGAGGAGACCCCGATGACCGCCGCGCACGACCACCGCAGGCTCGGCCGCGAGCTGGACCTGTTCGACACCGACCCCCTCATCGGCGCGGGCCTGCCGTACTGGCTGCCCGACGGCGCCACCCTCCGGCACACCCTGGAGGAGTACATCCGTACCGCCGAGCGGCACGCCGGGTACCGCCATGTGTACTCACCGGTCCTCGGCAAGCGGGAACTGTACGAGATCTCCGGGCACTGGGCGCACTACAGCGACGACATGTTCCCCCCGATGGACCTCGGCGGCGAGCAGGTCGTCCTGCGGCCCAGCCTGTGCCCGCACCACGCGGTGATCTACCGCTCCCGCCCCCACAGCTACCGTGAACTCCCCCTGCGGATGGCCGAGTTGGGCGGCATGTATCGCTCCGAGCTCTCCGGTGTGCTGGGCGGCCTGACCCGGGTGCGGGCGATCCATCTCAACGACGCGCACATCTTCTGCACCCTGGACCAGGTCGCCGAGGAGGCGCGGGCGGCCCTGGAGATGATCCGGCGGGCGTACGAGGCGCTCGGCATCACCCCGGCCCGCCACCGGCTGTCCCTCCCCGGCCCCGGCGGCAAGTACGTCGCCGCCCCCGAGAAGTGGCGGCGGTCCACCGCGCTGCTCACCGAGGTCCTCGACCGTTCGGGCCTGCCCTATGAGGCGGTCGAGGGGGAGGCGGCGTTCTACGGACCCAAGATCGATGTCCAGGTCACCGACAGCGCGGGCCGGGAGTCCACCCTGTCCACCGTCCAGGTCGACTTCCACCAGCCCGAGCGGTTCGGCCTCCACTACATCGGCGCCGACGGCGCCAAGCACCGCCCGGTCATGGTCCACCGCAGCATCATCGGCAGCGTGGAACGAGCCGTCGCCCATCTCGTCGAACAGCACGGCGGCGCCTTCCCCGCCTGGCTCGCCCCCACCCAACTGGTCGTTCTCCCGGTGTCGGAATCCGAACTGCCTGCCGCCGCGGCCCTCGCCCGCCGTTGCGCCGGACTCGGGTTGCGGGCCGAGATCGCGGGACCGGACCGCGGCAGCCTCGGCGCCCGGATCCGGGAGGCCCGACTGGTCCCCTACCAGGCCGTCATCGGCGCCCGCGAGGCCGCCGACGGCCTCGTCGCCCTGCGCCTGCGCGACGGACGCCGACTCGATCCGCGGCCGGCCGATGACGTGCTCACCCGCATCGGCGCGCTCATCGCCGCGCACAGCACCGATCTGTGGACCGGCACCACCCCCTGACAGCCCCCGGCCGCCGGGGTCACATCGGCCACCAGCGGCACCGCCCGCCGCCCGGTCCCCTCGGCGAGGGCGACGACCGTGCCGGGATCGGTCGGCGCGGACGAGGCGCAGGCCGCCCCGGGCAGCGTCCCGCACAGATCGACGGCGATGACATCGGCGCCGTCGCCCGGCCGCGGCCTCCCCTGCCGGAACACCTAGGACCCTGGCTCCCCGGGGTCAAAGGTGATCAGATCCCCGGGCTGGCACCGCAGGACCTCGCACAGCCTCGACAGGGTCGAGAAGCGGATCGCCTTGGCCCGCCCGTTCTTGAGCACGGACAGATTGACGACGGTGATACCCACCCGCGCGGAGAGTTCGGTGAGGGTCATACCGCGCTCGGCGAGGACATGGTCGAGGTGGATGCGGATCGCATGGGGTTCGTCTTCCGGCATCAGATGGTCCCTTCGAGGTCCTCTCGCATACGCACGCCCTCACCCATGATCCTCCCCATGATCACCGCGGTGAGGCCGGCGAGGACGAGTACCAGGGGTCCGGAGACCGCCGGGCCGGAGCCCACGATCGGCGCCATGCTCCCGACGAGCCAGGACTGCGACCAGCCGACGACGAGACCGGCGAGCGGGGTGCCCAGGGCGATGAACCAGCCCAGCACGGAGAGCCGTCGCGCCACCGCCTCGGTGAACGGCCCGCGCACCTGGACGGCCTTGAGCATCCGGGAGAAGAGCAGCAGCGCGACCGCGCCGAACAGCAGCCAGGGCAGTTGGCTTCCGAGATCGGCGGCGCGCTGCCCGGCGGAGGGCTGGTCCTGGCAGAGCCGGGCCGCGCTGCTGGACGCCTCCACGCCGTCGCCCAGCGGCAGCCGGTCCGCCAGCGTGGCGTTGTGCCAGAAGTCGGTCTGTACGCAGACCGCCCCGTCGTCCGTCATCCGCGTGACCCCCGTACCGAGGAAGGCGAGCCCGCAGAGCACCGCCAGCGCAAAGGTTACCGAGACCAGGGTCCTGGTGAGTCGCGTGTCCATCACTGCTCCGACCTATCGATTTTCGATATGACCAAGATAGCCGAGCATATCGATAATCGACAAGTCCCGGTGGGGTGCGGGGCTGCGGCCGACGGGTCCCGGTCCGGCGCCGGGAAGCGAACGGCAGGTCCCGGTCCGGTGCCGGACTGCCCTTGGTCTACAGCCCCAGCCCGCTCAGGCGGTTCTCGTACTCGATCGCCACGTCCTCCAGGTCGTCGGTCGGGGCCTCCCACAGGGCGGCGAGTTCCGACTTCACCCGTTCCGGGAGGGCCTCGTAGCGTTCGGTCCAGCTGTCGGCCCCGGGGACCCAGTAGCCGACGACCTTGAAGCGGTCCGAGGGCAGGGCGAGGGTCCGGCGCAGATGCTTGCGGACATTGCGCAGCGCGGTCGTCTCACCGGCCACCCATACATAGGTGCCGGTGAAGTCCGTCCCCGGCGGCACCGCCGCCGTGACCAGGTCGCCCAGCAGACAGGGGCCGTGGCCGTTGCCGCCGTAGGTCCAGGTGACCCTGGTGGCGGGGTGGGCGGGCAGCGGCTGGACGGCCCGCTCGTCGGGCACCTCGATGACGGCCCTGGTGGTGACGGAGGGCGGGGTGTTCTCCAGGATGCGGGCGAGGGCGGGCAGTCCGGTCTGGTCGCAGATCAGTATCTGCCGGGTGAGGTCCGCCGGGGGGCTGTACAGACCGGTCGGGGAGTTCAGGCCGAGGGGGTCGCCGGGGCGGGCCGACGCGGCCCAGGTGGCGGCGACTCCGCCCTCGTGGACGACGAAGTCGATGTCGATCTCGGCGGACCCGGGGCGGACCGCGCGCACGGTGTAGGTGCGCATCGGGGCGGCGGGCCGGCCCTCAGGGGTTTCCCAGCCGCTGCCGCTCACGACCGGCAGGGAGAGGTCATGACGGTCGGGGCCGTGCGGGAAGGCCCGCTGGTCCTAGCTCGTACACCAGGGAGCAGGTAACCCGCTGGTAGCTTCGCGGGGTCGTGTCCGGGGCGTCGCCGAGGCAAGTGCAGAAGGGCCCGGGATGATCTTGACGGTCTTTGGTCACCGCTCGGTCTGCGACTGTGGCCGGGGGCCGGGCAGTTCGCTGCTCTGGAGGTTGGTGAAGTCGGTGTGCGCGGCCTCGACGGCTTCGGGGTACGCCTCCCGTTTGCCGTACTCGGCGAGCGCCCGGTAGATGCTGGCCACCGACGGGTTCTTCCCAGCGCGCTTACCGGTGGCGATCCGGAGGTGGGGCTGGATCTGCTCAACGGACTCGCCGTTCGCGCGGCGCCGGAGGACGGTGTGGAGCATGTCGTCGGTGATGACCGGGGGCCGGCCGCCGTGCTTGCCCTTGCGGGCGGCGGTGTCGAGCCCTTCGATTGTGGACTCGCGGATGTTTTCCCGCTCGGTCTCCGCCATGGCGGCGAAGAACGCGAACAGCAGCTTCCCGGGGCCGGTGGGGTCGTAGATCCCGGGGAGCGGTCCGGCGAGCATTTCGAGGATGAGGCCGTGGGCGGTGAGGTGGTCCGCCAGGGCGGTGAGTTCGGCGGCGTCGCGGCCGAGTCTTTTCATCTCGTAGACGGTGAGGATGACCCGGCAGTGCGGGGCGTGGGCCTTGACCTCCCGGGCCGTGCGCAGGGCTTCCTCGAACCGGGGGCGGACGCGGATGCGGGTGCTGATCTTCTCGCTGAAGATCTTGCCCCTCGGGATGCCGTGCCTGGCGAGGGCGTCGAGCTGGGAGTCGAGTTCCTGGCCGAGGGTCGAGCAGCGGGCGTAGCCGATGCGGATGTCCGCGCCCGGGAGGTCCGGGTCGAGGGGTACCGGCGGCGGGGTGCCCGGCCGCCAGGGCCGTCCTGGTCCGCGGTCGGCGGGGGTGGGGACCCGCAGGGCCTTCTTCAGCCGGGGCACGAGGGTGAAGCGGCGGGTGTGGTAGGCGCAGGCGACCGCGCCGCCGCGCGAGCGGCAGGGGGAGCCGGGCTGGGCGTCGCACTTCGGGCAGGTGTGCCGTTCGACGTCGTCGGCGTCCGGCCGGTCGTCCGGGGTGGGCTGCTGAGGGTCCGTCATGGGCCCGGATTTTCGCACAATGCAAGTCTCAGAAGGGGGTCTGCCTCGCTTTTGAGTGAGAACGGGTTCTGAGAGTGAATCCGGGTCCGGCGGCGGTCCGGTGACCCGGTACCGATCTTGCTCGCGTAAAGGAACGTTTATGCGAGCTGTTCAGGTGCTCGCCCCGGTTCGGACTCCTGTGGTCCCGGCTGCGGCGGTCGTAGCCGCACGGACGGTTCGTGGCCGGAAAGCTGACCGGTTCTTCTCCTGGGTAAATGGGGGGTTCCGCCTCCTAATGGGGAGGTGTGCGCCGGGTGGCGGGAGATGCCATGGGGGGGATGGACCCGAAGCACCGCGCTGGTGTGGTGTGCCCTGGCCGCCGGGGCCCGGCGCGGTCCGGGGCCCGGCGAGGACTTCCGCCGCGGGTGCGCACTGGTCCGGCCCCGCTGTTCCCGCTTCTCCGAGACAGGAGTGCTGTATGCCCGTACCGCTCATTGCCACGCTGGACATCGACGAGAACACGCCCGCCAACACCTACAACCAGTTCATCGGACTCATCCTGCGGTATGTCGCCCAGCTGGACAGGACGATCGACACGTCCCGGACCCCCGGGCAGAGGACCCCGACCCAGTTGCTGCGGATGCGACACGCCCACCGGGAAGATGAGGCCGCCAGCGTCTTCCGCGTGCGGGTGAGCGTGAGGGGCGAGGCCATGGTCGACTTCTTCATCCAGGACACCAACCTGTACGGGTGGGGCTTCACCCTCCCCGACCAGATGACCCTGTACCACCTGGGGAGCCTGGACAGGCTCCCCGCCGGCGTCCGGGCACTGCGGCAGCAGAACTACACCCTCGAATCCATCGATATGGGGGTGAGCTACGAGGGCGACAACGGCATTCCGCGGGGCGATCTCGGCTGGGCGAACCTGGCCACTGCGGTCACCCAGCTCGCCGAACGGCCGGACGTCACAGATTTCCAGCGGCCCGCGATGGGCTTCCTGATCGAGATGATCTGCGAGGCGGCGAGATTCCGTCGCATCGCGGAGATCCTGCGCGGATTGTGGAATACGGGCACCGGCATCACCACCAAGGAACAGCGGCGTGAGATCAGCAACCTGGAGCCGGACTGGGACTCCATCAGCTCCCTGTTCATCCGGTACATCGAGACACCGGCGCAACCGCCTCCGACGACGACGCTCACCAGACGCTTCCCCGACTACATCACGATCGCGCTGGCGCTGACCATCCTGCACCTGCGCCCCGGCGGCGCGCCGGGACCCTCCCGCCAGGGATCCGGCGCGGTACGCCCCGCCCGCACGGCCGCGGACACCAGTCCGGTCCTGCCGTCGCGCTTCTACCCGGTGCTCGACGCGGCCGGGAACCAGCCGGGGAAGCCGGACAAGGCGTGGTTCTTCCGTCCGGGCACCTGCAACACCTACAACCTCAGCAACAACGCCGTCGACGATGGCGGGCACGCGCCCTTCGCCGACATCTGGCCCGGCCTGGAGAACACCGACTTCGGTCTGCGTGTGGACGCTGTCGTTCCCTGCCCCGGCACCTCCAGCACGGTGTGGCTGTTCAGCGGGCACCAGTACGCCACCTACGACACCAGCGGCCACAGTCACACGGTGGGGGAGATACGTGACGGATGGCCCGCCCTGGCCGGCACCGCGTTCGCCGATTCCATCGACGCCGCCGTCCGCGACCCCCGCAACGACCGCTATCTCCTCCTCTTCCGCGATTCCGAGGCCATCTCCTACGACCTGGACAGCAACACGGGCCTCTGGGGCCCCGGGCCCCTCACCGATCTGATGCCGGGCCTGGCGGGCACCTCCTTCGCCTACGGCGTCAGCGGCGCGGTGACCGCCCACGGCGGCACCGGGCGGCTCTGGCTCTTCAGGGGCGACGACTGCGTCCTCTACAACATGATGACCAACTCCGTCGAGAAGGGTCCCCAGCGCATCCACGAGGGCTTCACCAGGATGCGGGGCCAGGCATTCGTCGGCGGCGTCGCCGCCGTCATGCCCTGTGAGTACGGCAACGCCTCCCAGGACCTGTGGTTCTTCCACGACGACCTCTACCTCCGCTACAGCCTGAAAGCCTCCACCGGCCCTCGCGTCGCCGTGGGAGGGACCCCGATCGCCTCGGCATGGAAGGGCCTGGCCCGCTGGGGCTTTGCCGCCCGTATCGACGCCGCCCTCGTCGCCCCCTGGCAGTTCGGCGCACCTCTCATGGGGTGGTTCTTCCAGGACAACTGCTACGTCCTCTACAACATCGACAAGGACGAGGTCGCCATCGGCCCCCGCCTCATCGGGGACGGATGGACCGGGCTGGCGGGAACCGGCTTCGAGAACGGCATCGACGCCATCCTGCAACACCCCAACGACCACAACACCGTGTGGATCTTCGCGGGCGACCAGTACGTGAGATACCAGCTTGCCGAGGACAAACGCATCAGCGGGCCCAGGCCCATCTCCGGGAACTGGAACGGCCTGAACAACACCGTCTTCAGCCAGCGCATCGACGCCGCCTGCCTGGCCCCCGGCACCGACGACGAGGCATGGCTGTTCCACGGCGACAGCTACGTCCGCTACAGCATCCCACAGGACAGGATCGTCAGCGGACCCGCAAGCATCAACGACTACTGGCACCTCTCTGACCCGGGATACAACCCCTTCCCGGACGACACCGTCCACCCCCTGCCGAGCCCGCGCCCCCCGGGCATCTGAGCGCCCGGCACCTGCCCGGACAGCGGTCCCCGGCGGCGGCCGTCTTCAGGACGCCGGTCCAGCCGCCGCCGGACGGACAGAGCCCGCCCCGGGCCCGCCACGGGGGTGACGGCGCCCGCCCGGCTCGCCGCGTCCCGCGGCGGGATCAGAGGGGCCCCGCAGCAGACGCTGCTGCGGCGCCCGGCTGTCGCGGCACCCCCGCCGCGAGCAGGTCGAGCCGTTTGTCCATGTCAAGACGGAAAGTGCCGTACGGATTGACGTTCGACCAGAACAGTGCGGTCAGGCCGCGCCGGTCCTCGGCACTCAGTTTCCTCGCCCACACCGGTTCGGCCAGGACCTGCTGGAGCAGCAGGGTGTTGACGTGGACGAGCGCGGACTGGAGCAGGTGCAGCGCGAGCATGGAGGTCTCGGCGTGCTCGCGGTCCGGGCCGGTGAGGGCGCCGTCCTTGCCGTAGTGGAGGACGGTGTTCGCGCTGTTCCAGTTCTCCACGACCTGGAGGCCGCCGTGGATCTCCCGGCGCAGGCCGGGGACGGAGAGGTAGTCGCAGGCGAAGACGGTACGTACCGCGCGGCCGAGTTCTTCGAGGGCGGCGTACGTGGGGTGCTTGGGACCGCCGCGGGTGAAGCGCCGCAGGACCTGCTCGGCCTCCGCCGTGCCGAGGCGGAGGGCGGTGGCGTACTTGACCATCTGGTCGTACTGCTGGGCGATCAGGTCCCAGCGGATCGGGCGGGTCAGCGAGCCGCCGAGCGCGGGCCAGCCGGGCGGGGAGTCGTCGGGCCGGTACAGGCGGATGCTGCCGATGTTCTTCAGCCTCGGCAGCAGGCGGAAGCCGAGGAGTTCGGTGAACGCGAACCCGACGACGGACGCGCCGTGGGTGTCGACGTAGTTCGACTCGATCTCGGCGTCCGTGCAGTGCCGCAGGAGGCCCTCGATCATCGCCGCGACCTCGGACGAGGAACAGCTCTTGAGCTGGGAGTAGATGCATACGTTCTTCCGCTCGACGTGCCAGTACACCATCACACCGTTGCCGCCGTAGCGGGCGTGGTACTCGGTCATGAAATTCGAGGACCAGGACCCGAACTTCTTCGAGTCCGACGCGCACGCCGTCCCCTGGCCCCACCACGCCGTGTCGCGGGCGGCGAAGGTGGCGTTCACCAGCCTGGTGACGGCGGCGCGGAGGTTGTCGACGGTGATGAAGTGCCGGCGCACATGCCGCAGGGCGGCTTCACTCTCGCCGTGCTCGCCGGTCGCCACGATCGCGCGGATGCCCATGTTCGTGCCGAGCCCGAAGAGGGCGAGGAGAAGGCGGCGCTGGAGGACATCGCGGTCGATGCGCTCGTAGGCGGCGACCGAGGTGAACTCGTCGGTGAAACCGGTCAGGAAGTCGGCGTTCTTCAGCACGTCCAGGAGGTCGAGCACCCCCCACCGGTCCACCACCTCGTCCTTGAGAGCCGCCAGTCCGCTGGGCTCCGCCAGGGGCACCGGCTTCGGCACCGTGATCCACGGCTCCCCCTTGCGGGTGGTGACCTTCACCCCGCCCGCGCTGCCGTCCGCGAGCGCGGCCGACAGCCGCTCCAGCCCGTCGGTCATCCGCCGCTTCAGGCCCGCGACGAACTCCTTGGGGTCCATCGGCCGGCGGATCGCCGCATAGTGCACCGTGCGGGCGGCCTCGAAGTCGCCGGGCAGGTCGTCCTCCGGGTTGCGCCACCGCAGCGCGCCCTCGACATAGATCTCACGGCGCCGCACAGCATCCCGCAGTGCGACCAGGACGCACAGCTCGTACGGGATGCGCTCGACCCTGCCCTTGTCGTCCACGACCGCCTCGCGCCAGTCCTTGCGCACCACCCCGTCCATCGGCACCGCGTCGGACCCGTCGTAGAAGCGCGTCTTGCCGTCGACCCCGGCGTACTTCTCCAGCAGCGCGAGCGCGTCCATCACCGGCCGGTAGGCCGTGTTGTTGCACCGGAAGCCCAGCGTCTTCAGCAACGGCGGCAGCATCTGCCGGTAGTACGAGCTGTACGAGGAGCGCAGGGTGGTGCGGACCCTGGCCTTGAACACCTTCTCGTTCGCCTTGGCCTCCGCGACCAGGTCGCGCAGCGTCTTCTCCCCCACCACGGGGAACAGCACCGCGCGCACGGTCCCCTCCGGCCGGCCCACCGCCGCGTCGGCGAGACGGAAGAGAATGCCCTCCTTGCCCCGCACCCTCTTCAGCTCCGCCGTCAGCTCCCGTTCCACCCGCCGCTCGGCACGGGCATTGATCTTGTGGACCAAAGCGACCAGCAGCTCCACCAGGGCGTCGGTGATCTCCGCCTGGCGGGACGAACACAACGCCGCGAGCAGGGTGATCCGCACGCCCTCCGCCGTGTCCCGGAAGTCCGAGGGGTACATCTTGATCGCCCGCGCCCGCCACGCGGCCACCATCTTCTCCGAGCAGTCCGCGAACAGCCCTCCGGGCAGGCCGAGCCCGCAGACCTCGTTCAGCTTCGTGATCTCCGTCAGCAGCGAATCCAGCCCGACCGCGCCCGGGTCCCGCTTCAGCGCGGCCAGCAGCGCGGTACCGTCGTCACTGCCCTCCGCGACCAGAGCCAGCAGCCTGTCCACGCACACCTCACCCAGACGCTCGATGGTCCGGGCGCAGAACTCCCGCTCCCACCGGTTGCGCGCCGCCACCAGAGCCTTCCCGACACGCGTGCGGCCCGGCGGTTCGATCCGCTCGACACGGCACTGCACCAGCAGGGCCTCCCGCTGCCGGTCCTCGACCAGCTCGACCGGGCACACCTCCGCCGCCAGCCACTCCGTCAGCCGTTCCTCGTCCGCCACGGTCGACGGCCGGAACCCCAGCGCCTCACGGATCTGCTTCCGGTGCCGCTTCGCGCCCGCCAGGTCGTACTTCGCCAGGTCGACGGCGGGCACCCTGGCCAGCCCGGCGACGTAGTCGACAGCGGCCTGCGGGAACTCCTCAACGAACTCCGGAAACCGGCCCTCGATCTCGAAGAACTTGAGCATCAGGCAGAACCCCAGCCGGGTCGGGCCGGACTTGTTCGCCACCAAGTCCCAGTCGCCGTCCACCAGCGTCCAGCACGCCACCACGTCTTCCGGAGACCATTCCTGCCGCACACCCGCCCCTTGTCGTTGACCCCGCGGGCATTCACCCGATCAGCTCAACGAGACGCCCCGGCGCCAGGAAACGGCCCTCCGAAGCTACCAGCGGGTTACTTGCTCCCTGGTGTCCGAGCTAGGACTAGCGGGCCGGGAAGAACAGCCGGACGTACTCGTCCCCGACCCCCGTCGAGACGAATTCCGGCAGGTCGCCGCCGGTCAGGGTGACCCGGATCATGGTGTCGGTGAGTCGCTGCACTCGGGACACGGCGGCTCGGTAGATCTTCACGGTTCAGTGCTCCAGGGTGGCTTGTCGGTCGTTCGGGTGCGTGCCGGCACCGGGACGCGGTCCGCTCTCCGGGCGTCGATCAGGACGTGGGGGGTCGGGGTTTCGACGGATGCCGTGACGGGGGCCGCGAGGGCGAGCGGGGACAGGGACACAGACAGGGGCACGGACAGGGACAGCGGCACGGACCATGAAGTTAGGTTAGCCTAACCAACATCCACCACCCGGGTGAGCCCTTGCCGGACCCGGGCAGCACCACAGCAAGCTGCCGGGGGCGCCCTCGACGGTGATCGGGGGCACCCCCGGCAGGGGTGGGTCATCGCGGCGCGGAGGGTCGGGCTGCGGTCACCCGCTCACCCGTCACCGTCAGCGCTTCTTGTAGGTGGCGGTCACCTCGACCTCCACGATCCAGCCCTTCACGGCCAGGGACACGACCTCCATCGTGGCGCGTGCGGGACGGGCCTTGTTGGCGACCAGCGGTGCCTTGGGGGCCGAGGTGCCCATCGGGACGGGGACGACCTTGTGCGAGGTGAGGTCGATGTTGGCGAAGTACTGGCGGTAGGCGCGATTCCAGCCCGCGTAGTCGGCGCTCTCGGCGCCGGGCGGTTTCATCAGATAGCACTTCATGGTGATGACATCGGACAGGCTCAGGCCCGCCGCTTCGAGGTTGGTCTTGATGTTGCGCAGGACGACGAGGGACTGGGCCTCGGTGACCGAGACCCCTGTGGCTCCCTGGGTGAGGGCCGGGTCGGTGAACAGTTCGGGGGAACCGGCCGGGGCCGACGGGTTGAGGGCGGACGGGCCGAGGCCGCTGCTCGTGTAGACGGCCACCTCACTGCCGGTCGCCACACCGTTGGCGATGGCCGGGTTGGACTGGCCCTGGGGCAGCATGACCCGGACCTCCTTGCTGCCGGGCCACCAGCTCTTCCCCCCGGCGAGCGCGGTGCCGCCGGTGAGGAGCGAGGCGGTCAGGGTCGTACCGATCACCACCTGTGTACGACGCTTCATGCGGCCATCACCCTCTCGTGTATCTCGGTCACGACCTTGCGGGCCGAGGTGAACGCTCCGTGCTGCCAGGCGATGACATGGCTGAGCCAGTCCCCGGCGAAGTAGACATGACCGGCGGGCTGGTTGAGCAGCCGGTACTCGGCGCCGGTCTGCGAGGGCCAGCCCACCCAGCCCGCCTCGATGTCGGGTGTGCGGTGCCAGGCGATGCTGAAGGAGTGGTCGAGTTCGGTGCGGTACTTGCTGCCGTGGATCCGCACACCCCGGCTCACCGCCCGCGCCAGGCGCTCGGCGTGCGGCAGGTCGCTGTACGCGAGGGCGTTGGCGCCGAAGTTGTAGTAGCCGACGAGGGTGCCGCGGCGGCCCTGGTAGCCGTAGGAGGGGTACCAGATGGTGGAGAGGTCGGTGTCGGTCGGGGTGATGCCGCCGTAGATCTGCTGGTCCGTCTCCCACCATCGGCTGCGGTATTCGAGGCCGATCTTGCCGACGGGGGTGGGGGTGGCGTACTTCAGCGCGGCGGTGACGGCGGTGCCCAGGTTGTGCTTGAGGCGGGCCATGATCATCGGCGGTACGGCGGCGACGACGAAGTCGGCGCGCTCGGTGCGGGTCCGGCCGCCGGGCTCCTTGTAGGTGACCTCGGCGCCGTTCGGCAGGTCCTTGACCTCCAGCGCCTTGGCGCCGTAGGTGATGCGGTGCCGGCCGACCGCCTTGGCCAGGGCGTGGGGAATCGCGTCCATGCCGCCGACCGGCTGGAACATCTGCATGGCCTGGTCGTAGCCGAGTTCGAAGGAGAAGCGCTGGCCCACGCCGCTGGCGAGGACGTCGGACAGGGTGGGTACCGGGCCGAGGACCGTACCGGCCTCCATGGCCGCGCCCGGCTCGACGGAGTAGCCGCGCCGGCCGGTGCCGGTGTAGGCGTAGCCGTCGGCCTTGCCCTTGATGGCGCCGAAGCTCTGGAGGAAGGCGATCAGCCGTTCCTTGTCCTGGGCGGTGAGCCTGGCGTCCAGGGCGCCCTGGTCGGTGGCCTTGGCGAGCAGTTCGGAGACATAGCCGTAGACATCGGCCTTGGCCGTGCGCCAGCGGGTGGGTGTGCCCGCGAGGGCGGCGCTGTTCTCGTGGTAGATGTACGCGTTGGCGTTCTGGTTGGCGAAGACCTCCAGCTCGACGCCGAGTTCGCGGCAGTAGTCCAGGGTGACATGGGACTGCGGCAGCCGGGCCGGTCCCGCGTTGAGGTACTGGCCCTTGGTGAACGACGCCGTCTGGGTGCGTCCGTCGAGGTCGGTGAGTCTCGTACCGCCGCGGACCGTCCAGTTGCGGCCCCCGGGGCGGTCCTTCGCCTCCAGGATCCGGCAGTCGTACCCTGCCTTGCCCAGCTCGTACGCCGTCGCCAGGCCGGCTATACCGCCGCCCAGCACGATCACTTTCTTCCCGGCCCGCCCGGAGAGGGCGAAGTCGCCGGGCTGGGGCGCCCGGTAGGCGTCCGCCCGGACTTCGGGCACCGGGGCGAGCCCGAGGGCCCCCATCGCCGAGTACAGGACTCCGGCGCCGCCCGCGGCGCCCACGGATCTCAGGAAGGTGCGGCGGGATCCCGCGGATTGTTCTGCGACCATCAATTCCTCCTCATCCGCGCCCGGGGCGCAACCCGACCGGGCACGGTCGTTCAGTAAGCCCGGTCACGTGGGGGGTGAGAGCTTGAGGAGACCGGAGGTGCGCCATGAGTCTTCGTCAGGACTGTTACAACGCCATGCCACTGACGTAAGGGGACGTCGCACGGAGGGGCCGTTCGTCCCTGGGGCGGAGTGACTCGCGTGGGGCGGGTGAGGTGGCGGACCTGAGGGACCGGTCAGGTGGAGGAGGGGCCGTCGCCGTGCTCAGGACGGGGACGCGCGTGTGCCCCGGTCGGCGGGAGCGACCGGGGCACGCGGGCGGCGGTGGGCGTCAGCCGCGGTGGCCGAAGATCTTCTTGCTGGAGCCGAGATCGAGGAAGACGGTCTCGCCGGTGGCGTCGTCCAGGCCGTCGTTGTCGGTCACGGCGTACACCTCGCCGTTTCCGGCCACCGTCAGCCCTTCCAGCTTCTCCTGCGTCCAGCCGTTGGTCTCGCGCAGCTCGGGCAGGACGTCGTAGGCGAGCTTCTTGGGCAGTACCGGCAGGGAGCCGGGCTGTGCGGCCGACTTCGGCAGGTCGACCGTGTAGATCCGCTTGATCCTGGCGGCCGGGCCGCTCAGTTTGTCGCGCTCGATGACGGCGAGCTTGTCCCCGACGACGGTGATCTCGGAGAGGCCGATCCAGTCCCCCGGTGTGGTGGTGGAGCCGAGGCGGTAGCCGAAGAAGCTCCAGGTGCCGGCCTCGACGTCATAGCGGCCGAGGCGGACGGTGCCCGCCGGGTCGGTCTTCACCTCGCGCTGGAGGGCGACCCACAGGATCTCGCGGCCGTTGCGGTCGGTGGTGCCGGTGACACCCTCGACGCCCTGGCTGCCGAGGCCCGCCGCGACCTCGGCGGGCAGGGACACGGTCTGCCGGGTCACCCCGTCGCGGTCGAGTCGGACCAGTTGGTTGCCGGGCCCGGTCTTGCCCTCGACGGCGAGCCAGTAGCCGCCCTGCGGCCGGGCGAAGATGCCCTCCGCGTCATGGCCGACCGGCTTGCCCTGGGCGTCCTTCACGGTCAGCGCCCTGGTGATGAGCGCCGGCTCGCGGGCGGTGTCGACGGTGAGGATCCGGGTGGGTGTGTAGGCCGCGTCGGTGACGGAGTACAGCTGCTGCGACCGGCCCGGTACCGCCGACAGCGCGCCCAGCGCACCCCAGCCGATGGGTGTGCCGTCGGAGTCGTCGGCCGAGACGATGGCGGGGAAGTCGGGTGTGTCCTTGCCCAGCTCGAAGAGGCTGACGGAGGACCGGACGCCCGCCCCGGCGTCGTCCACCTCGCTGGAGACGGCGAGCAGGTCACGCGACGGGATCGGCAGCAGGCCCTCGGGGCCGTTGGTGGTGGGCAGGAGCTGGCGGAAGACCGGGCGGGTCGGGCGGCTGATGTCGTACACGGCAACGAAGTTGCTGCGCTCGGAGCCGACGAAGGCGTAGCGGACGCCGTCGTACTCGGCGATGGCGAGGCCCTCCGGCTCAGATCCCTTGTTCTCGGAGCGGTCCTCGTTGAACAGGCCATGCTCCACGGCCAGCCGCTCGAAGCTGTTGCCCGCGTCCCAGACGACGTCCCCGGTGCGGCTGTCGAAGACGGTCCAGCCCCGGGTGCCGCCCTTCCAGTCGCCCTCGTTGGCGGTGGCCAGATAGCGGTCGTCGATCCAGCCGACGGCGTCGGGCTCGCGCGGCACATCGGTGATCGAGCCGGTCAGGTCGATCGTGCCGTCCTCGACGGTGTCGATCCCGGCCACGGACGCCGTGCCCGCGCTGAACGCCTTGGTGACCCGGCCGGTCGGCAGGTCGATGAGGACGATGCCGTTGTTCTCCTGGAGCGTGACGACGAGCTGGTTGCGGCTGTTGACCGAGACGTACTCCGGCTCCGGGTCCGTCGGCGCGGCGATACCGGCGGCGGCGAGCGCGGGCAGCGCACTGCCGTCGCCCCGCGTCAGCGGCACCGGCCGCAGCCGCCAGCTCCCCGGCGACGAGGCCGACTTGAGGTCGATGATCTGGACGAATCCGCCGGGCGCCTGCGGCAGGTCGCCCTCCTCCGCGCCGGGCGGGGTGGCCTCCTCGTCGCGCTCGTTCTCCATCGCGATCGCGGCGTACCGCTTGTCCTTGCTGATCGTGATCGAGTCGGGCTGGCCACCGAGGTCGAAGGTGGCGACGCGCTTGCGGTCGCGCAGCGAGATCACGTCGAGCCGCCCGGAGGGGCTGGTGTAGCTCTCGCTGGTGTTCACCACGACCAGGACGTACTGGCCGACCACGGAGACGGACGTCGGCTCGTCCTCGGCGTTGCCCAGCTCGGCGAGCGAGAGGGTGCCCAGGCCGCGCGGGCGGTCGGGGTCGGCGATGTCGAGGAAGCCGATCCGCCGGGCCACGCCGTCGGTGTAGACGAGGGTGCGGCCGTCCTCACTGACCGTCGATATCTCCGCCACGGTCTCGGCGGCCGGGTCCTCGCCGGTGGGCCGGTTCTGGAAGACCGGGTAGGTCGCGGTGCGCTCGAACGCCGTCGGCTTCGCACCGTGGGCCGCCCCCGCGCGCTGCTCCGCGCTCGCCACGCCCCCTCCGGCCAGCGTCCCCGCTGCCAGGGACAGCACCGTGAGCGCGGCATACGTTCTCTTCTGGGACATCGTTCCCCTCCCATACAGTCATTACAGCGCCGGATCGTGCCACTTACGGACAAGTGCCGACGGAGTGGCCGGATGAACAACCGGCAAAGATCAGTTACGTCGGCCGTGTGGTGGCGGGCGCGCGGTGTGCCCGCCTGCCCGCCCGTCAGTCAGCAGAGTCAGGAAAGCAGGTCGGCCGAGGAGCGGTGCCTCGGGGGCGGGATCGGGGAGCGGGGGCAGGACCGGCCCTCGCTCGATCGCCCGGCCGAGTGGCCGACCGGGGCACCTCGGCGAGTGGGGCGCCCCGAGGGTGTCAGGCCTCGTCCGGCGCCGGGTCGTCCAGGACCGTCCCGGCGACACGGTCCGCCAGATCCTCCCAGGGGCGCGGCGCGATCACCGGAACTCCGGCCGCCCGTGCCCGCGCGGCGAGCGTGCGGCCGTAGAGCACGCTGACCCGTGCGCGGTGGCGCTGGGGTCCGGATTCGGGCTCTCGGCGCAGATAGTTGGCGGTGACCCGTGCCTCGTCGTCCTCGTGGAGCAAGACGGCACGGACCCGGCCGTCGGGCGTCACCGGCGACGGGAGGATGTAGTCGCCCTCCAGGATCACCGGGGTGTCGGTGCCGACATGGTTGGCCACCACCGCCTCCACCGCCGGTGCCAGCACTTCGGCGATCGCGAGCTGTCGCTCGGCCACCGACTCGGGCGCCTCATGGGCGGCCTCCGGCCGGGTGCGCCAGATGTGGACCTCGGGGAGGTGCTCGGGCCGGGTGACCGCGAGGAGCGCCTCCACGATGTCATCGACCTCCACCACGGGGACGTCGTAGCGCCGGGCCAGTGCCCGGCTGACACCGGTCTTCCCCATCCCCGAGGCGCCCCCGACGACGAGAACGCGCCAGTCGGCCGGGCGTTGGGCCTCATCCGTACCGTTCACGCGGTCAGGGTAGCGGGGCCCGATCATCGGCCGGGACGGCGGTGCGCGGCGTGCCCGCTCGCCCGGACCTCCTTGCCCGGAGGGGCAGATCGCGGCGGCGCGCAGGCCGGGTGAGCTGCGGAACCGGCGGACTGTTCGGTCAGGGCGTCGGCGGTTCCGGGTCCGGTGGGGCCGGGGTGAGGGCGGCGATGTCGTTGCCGAAGCCGGTGACGAGGGTGCCGTGCGGGGTGACGGTGAGGGTGTGGACGGGGGCGGGGAAGACCAGTTCCCGGCCGATCTGCCGTCCGGTGGCGGGGTCCCACAGGCACACCGTTCCATCGGAGCCGCCGGTGACGATCCGCACGTCGCCGCCGATGACCGTGGTCGCCACCGCGGACACGGTGCCTTCGTGACCGGCCAGCCTGCCGGTCTCCCGTCCCGTGGCCAGGTCCCAGACGCGCACGGTGGCGTCGTGGCCCGCCGTGATCGCGTGGGGCCGGCCGCCGACGACGGCTGTCGCGAGCGCCCACGCCTCGCCGTCGTGGCCCGCCAGTGGCTCTCCGACCGGTTGTCCGGTGGTCAGATCCCAGGTCCAGACCGCGCCGCCGCTCATACAGGCGACCGCGTGGGGCCTGCCCTCGACCACCCAGGTCTCGACGGCCATCAGGAAGTCGTCGTGCCCGGTCAGCTCGCCGATCTGTTCGCCACCGGCCAGATCCCAGATCCGCACGGCTGTGTCGTCGTCACTGGCCAGCGCACACGGACGGCCCCGGACGACGGCCGTGCCCACGCACCACACCTCACCGCTGATGCCGGGCAGTTCGGCGGTCCGCCGCCGGGTGGTCAGGTCCCACACCCGGACCGCCCAGTCACCGGCCGTGACGGCGTGCGGGCGGCCGTCCACCTCCTCCGTCGCCACCGCCCACACCCTGCCGTCGCTGCCGCTCATGGGTTCGCCGACGGGGCGGCCGGTGTCGAGGTCCCGCACCCGCACCGACTGGTCGTCGCTACCGGAGACCACGACTCGTCGGCCGTCCAGGAGGGCGGTCACCACCGCCTTCACCCCGCCGGTGTGACCTGACGGGTTGATCCGGGAGTACGGGTCTTCCCGCGTGCCGGTGGACCACCGCACCCGCCACGGCTCCGGGTCCGCGTCCGCCACGGGCACGGCGGCGAGCCGCTGCGACAACTCCCGGTCCCCGTACCGGGCCACGTCCAGGGCCAGCAACTGCCGCCGCACCCAGGGCGGCGCGTCCCGGTGGATGTCCAGCGACGCCCGGTAGACCGCCGCCACCAGCTCCGCACCGGGAACCGGCACCTCCAGAACCCGCTGTGGATCAGCGTTCACCAGCCATCGCAGATCCGTCCATGACCCTCCCGTCCCCGAGGGATCCGGCTCGGAGGGGGTCGTGGGAACGCCGTCTTCACTCATGGCCGAACTCTAGTGACGCGGGCGGACGGGTCGGCCGGGTCGGAGCATGTGCGGTCCGGTCCGTGCTACGGCGACGCCGGGCCACCCCGATGCCATGTCAGCTCCGCTGCTCCCATGGGGAGTGAGGGCCGCCTCATCGGCGGCGACGCCGGTCTGTCTCAGTCCACCGGGCGCAGCAGCGGCCTCTGGGCCTCCTTCTCCTGCTCGTAGCCGTCGCGCGCCGCCGTTGTCGAGGCAAGCGTCGACACCTCGGCCACCGGTACCTCCCACCATGCCTGCGAGGAGGGCGAGGCGGCCAGGGGGTCGGTCTCGATGTGGACGACCGTGGTGCGTTCGGCGGCGAGGGCCCGGGTGAAGGCCGCGCGGAAGGCGTCGATGCCCGTGGCGCGGAGGACGTCCGCGCCCAGGCTCGCCGCGTTCGCGGCCAGGTCGACCGGCAGGTCCCCGCCCTCGTGGCGGCCGGTGGCCTCGTCCCGGTAGCGGTAGCGGGTGCCGAAGCGCTCGGAGCCGAGGGACTCGGAGAGCGCGCCGATGGAGGCGTAGCCGCGGTTCTCCACCAGCACGATGACCAGTTTGAGGTTCTCGGCGACCGCCGTGGCGATCTCCTGGGCCATCATCAGATACGAGCCGTCGCCGACCAGGACGACCGCCTGGCGGTCCGGGGCGGCCATCTTCACACCGAGGCCGCCCGCGATCTCGTAGCCCATGCAGGAGTAGCCGTACTCGACGTGGTAGCCGAGCGGGTCCGTGGGGCGCCAGAGTTTGTGCAGGTCGCCGGGGAGGGAGCCGGCGGCGCTGATGACCACGTCATGGTCGGCCATGGCGTCGCGGATCGCACCGAGGATCTCGCTCTGGGCGGGCAGCGGGGTGTTGCGGCGGGTGAAGGCGGCGGTGGTCCGGTCGTTCCAGTCATGGATCAGCCGGCCGGCCCGTGCGCGGTGGGCGGCGGGGGTGGTGTGGCCGGTCAGGGCGCGGTGCAGGGACTCGATGCCGGTACGGGCGTCGGCCTGGAGCATCAGCGCGGACTGCTTGGCGGCGTCGAAGGAGGTGATGTTGAGGTTGATGAAGCGGACGTCCGGGTCGGTGAAGAGGGTCCGGGACGCGGTGGTGAAGTCCTGCCAGCGGGTGCCGATGCCGAGGACCACGTCCGCCTCGCGGGCCAGGGTGTTCGCGGACGGGCTGCCGGTGTGGCCGATGCCGCCCGCCGCGGCCGGGTGACCGTGGGGCAGGGCCGCCTTGCCCGCCTGGGTCACGGCGACCGGGATGCCGGTGACGGCGGCGAACCGGGCCAGGGCGTCGCTCGCGTCGGAGTGGATCACCCCTCCGCCCGCCACGATCAGGGGGCGCTCGGCGTCGCGGAGCAGTCGTACGGCCGCCGTCAGCGCGCGGTCCTCGGGGGCCGGGCGGCCCACGTGCCACACCCGCCGGGCGAAGAACTCCTCGGGGAAGTCCCATGCCTCGGCCTGGACGTCCTGCGGCAGGCAGAGGGTGACCGCGCCGGTCTCGGCCGGGTCGGTCAGGACGCGCATCGCCTGGGTCGCGGCGGAGAGCAGTTGCTCGGGGCGCCAGATCCGGTCGAAGAAGCGGGAGACGGGGCGGAAGACGTCGTTGACGGTGATGTCGGCGGCGTACGGCAGCTCCAGTTCCTGGAGGAGGGGGCTCGCGGACCGGGTGGCGAAGGTGTCGCCGGGGAGGAGCAGGACGGGCAGGCGGTTGATGGTGGCCAGGGCGGCGCCGGTGACCATGTTGGTGGCGCCGGGGCCGACCGAGGTGGTGCAGGCGAGGGTGGACAGACGGCGGCGGGTGCGGGCGAAGGCGACGGCGGCGTGCACCATGGCCTGCTCGTTGCGCGACTGGTAGTAGGTCAGGTCGTCGGGCTGCTGGAGCAGTGCCTGTCCGACGCCGGCGACATTGCCGTGGCCGAAGATGCCGAAGCAGCCCTCGATCAGGCGGTGTTCGACGCCGTCGCGCTCGGTGTACTGGCGGGACAGGAACGACACGAGGGCCTGGGCGGTGGTGAGGCGCCGGGTCGGGCGGGGGGTGGTCATCGGGGGCCCTCCGGGTCGCACAGGGGGACGCGCGGGTCGGTGGCCATGCCCTCCCAGGAGGCGCGTACCCAGTGGTGGGCGGGGTCGTCGCCGCAGGCCATGGTCCGCTCGGGGTGCGGGCCCGCGAGGACGTTGAGGTAGTACATCGGGTAGCCGGGGGCGGCCATCGAGGGGCCGTGGTAGCCGCGGGGCACCAGGA
The DNA here is from genome assembly GCF_040609715.1 of Streptomyces sp. NPDC004610. Taxonomy (NCBI): domain Bacteria; kingdom Bacillati; phylum Actinomycetota; class Actinomycetes; order Kitasatosporales; family Streptomycetaceae; genus Streptomyces; species Streptomyces sp. NPDC004610. Next base: position 74,322 of record NZ_JBEXLA010000018.1, read on the forward strand.
CCGCGTCACCGTGGCGGACCTCCGCGAGGACGTCCACACCGTCCGCGTACACCCGCTGGTAGCCGAGGGGCGCGGCGCCGGGGCCACCGCCCGTCGAGCCGAGTTCGAAGTAGTAGATCTCTTCGAGCACGGCCTCACCCTCGCCCCGCTCGTCGTGCTTGTGCGGGGGGTACGAGGACCAGTTGCCGTCGGGGGTGAGGACCTCCACCGCGACCAGCCGGTCGCAGGGGAAGCCCTCGGGGGAGGCGAAGTTGTTGACCTGGCGGGTGGCGTTCCCGGCGCCCCGGGTCTCCACGGGGACGTTCCCGGCCGGTCCGTACGCCGGGTCCAGGCGTCGTGCGCAGCGGGCGGCGGGCAGGGCGAACCGGCCGCCGCCCGCCGAGTGGACGGTGACCTGGGCGTCGCGCGGGGCGTACGCGAAGTCGGTGACCCGGGTGAACACATCGGGGCGGCCGGTGAGTTCGACGGTGTGGCCGTCGGCGGTGACGCGGCAGGCGCCGGTCAGGGGCAGGACGACGCACTCGCTGTCGCCGGTGGTGAACCGTGCCGTCTCGCCGGGGGCGAGTTCCAGGACGCGGAGGGAGGCGTAGGTCCAGCCGGCGGTCTCGGGGGTGATGGTGAGGGCGAAGGCGTCGGTGGCCGTCGCTCCGGCGGGCAGGTGGAGGGGGCGGCGGGTCATCGGGGGGCCTCGTCCCGGCCGAGCAGGGCGACCGCCGTGTCGATGGCGCCGGACACATCGCCGTCCGGCGGGAAGAGCATGGTGCGGCCGATGATCAGACCGCGGACGTGCTCGATGCGCAGGGCGTCGCGCCAGGAGGCGTACATGGCGTCGGGGTCGCCGCCGCCCTCGCCGCCGAGGAGCAGGGTCGGCAGGGTGGTGGAGGCCATCATGCGCTCCATGTCGTCCACCACCGGCACCTTCAGCCAGGTGTGGGCGGAGGTGCGGCCCAGGCCCTGGGCGATGTTGTTGGCCCAGATCTGGGCGTCGGGCTCCAGGATGTTGCGGACCCGGCCGTCCTCGCGCACCGACCGGAACGGCTCGACCAGGGCCGTCAGCCGCCGTTCGGCGAGTTCGTTGACGGCCTGGGCGGTGCCGGTGAGGGTGCCCGCGGTGCCGGGGTCGGCGGGGTCGATGCGGAGCAGTATCTTGCCGCCGTCGAGGCCGCCTTCGGCGATGCCGCGGGCGTCGTAGCCGCCGAAGCGGTCGTCGAGTTCGAAGGAGGCGCCGGGCAGGCCGCCGCGGTTCATGGAGCCCAGCACCAGTTTCCCGTCGAGCGCGCCGAGCAGCATCAGGTCCTCGACCAGGTCGGCGGTGCCGAGGAAGCCGTCGACGCCGGGCCGGGAGAGGGCCTCCAGGCAGCGGGCCAGGAGTTCATGCCGGTCCCCCATGGCCGTGGGGTCGCCGCCGGCCGCGACCGCGCCGCGCGCCGGGTGGTCGGCGGCCAGGATGAACAGCGGCCGGGCGAGCCGCGCCGGGTCGAACCGGGGGCGGGCGGCGGCGGCCCGGCGGATGGCGTCCGGGTCGGTCAGCCGGATGCGCGCCACCGCGCCGGCATCGGCGGCGACGGGGCGGGGCGTGGTGCTCACTGCGGTGCTCCAGGGCTGGTACGGCGGCCGGCCAGCAGCCGGTCGATCTCCTCGGGGGTGGGCATGGCGTCCGCGCAGGAGTGGCGGGAGGCGACGATCGCGCCGGCGGCGTTGGCGTTCTCCAGCATCCGGGCCAGGGGCAGTCCGGCCACCAGCCCGGCCACCAGCGCCCCGCCGAAGGCGTCGCCCGCGCCGAGTCCGTTGACGACCTCGACCGGGACCGGCGGCAGGACCACGCTCTCGGTGGCGGTCCGCGCCAGGACCCCGGCGGGCCCCTGTTTGACGACGGCGAGACGCACCCCGCGTTCCAGCAGCAGATCGGCGGCCCGGTCGGGGTCGCGGGTGCCGACGGCCACCTCGACCTCGTCCCGGTTGCCGACCGCGACGGTGCAGTGCGCGAGGGCGCGGGCGTAGTGGGCCGGGGCGTCGGCCGGGTCGCTCCAGAACATGGGGCGCCAGTCCAGGTCGAAGACCGTGTCGGTGCCGGGTGCCCGGTCGGCGACGGCCCTCAGGGTGGTGTCGCGCGAGGGCTGCGCGGACAGGGCGCTGCCGGTGATCCAGACGACCCTGGCGCGGTGCAGGGCGGCGGTGTCCAGCTGACCGGGGGTGATCCGCAGATCGGGGGCGTCGGGCCGGTAGAAGTAGAGGGGGAAGGTGTCCGGCGGGAAGATCTCGCAGAGCACGACGGGGGTCTGCGCGCCGGGAACGGTGACCACATGCCGGTCGTCCACGCCGAAGCCGCGCAGCGCGGAGCGGACGAAGCCGCCGAGGGGGTCGTCGCCGACGCCGGTGGTGACCGAGGAGCGCAGTCCGTGCCGGGCGGCGGCGACCGCGACATTGGTGGCGCTGCCGCCCAGGTACTTGGCGAAGGTCCGCACCTCGGCGAGCCCGATGCCGGTCTGCTCGGGGTAGAGGTCCACACCGACCCGGCCGAGCGTCATCAGGTCGTAGGTCATGCCGGGTCCCGGGGGGCGCCGGGGGCCTCGCGGCCGACGGGCGGGGCGGGGGCCTGGTGGGAGGCGGCGGGGGTGCGGTCGACGGGCGGGGCGGGGGCCTGGCGGGATGGGGCGGCGGCATGGTCGGCCTGCGGGGCGGGGGCCTGGGGCGGGGCCGCGGCGGCACGGTCGGCCAGCGGGGCCGGGTCCCGCCGGGATCCGGCGGCGGCACCGTCACCCTGCGGGTCCGGGGCCTGGGGCGGGCCCGCGGCGGCACGGTCCACGTACAGGGCCGGGTCCTTGCACTGGGTGACGAGGGTGGCCGGCCAGGACGGGTCGTAGCCGGTGGCGTTGGTGAGGCGGCGGACGGCCTCGCGCTTGTGGTCGCCGTGCACCACCATGACGGCGCGGCGGGAGTGGGTGACGATGGTGCGGACGCCGACGGTGACCCCGTGGTGCGGGACCTCGTCGAGGGAGGCGAAGCCGGGGAAGGTGGCGAGGTTGTCCTCGCGGGTGGTGTCGGCGAGTTCGGTGACGCGGCTGCCGCTGTCCTCGGGGGAGCCGGGCGGGTTGAACGCGATGTGCCCGTCGGAGGCGCCGGAGGCGAGGATGAAGAGGTCCACGCCGCCCGCCCCGACCAGCTGCTCCTCGTAGGCGGCGGGGTCGGCCGGGTGCGGGAACCAGACGGCGTCCGCCGGGATGCCGCGGCCGGGTCCGGCGGCGGCGTTCAGCGGGGCGACGATCTCCTCGTCGGCGAAGCGGTGGCAGCTGTTGTGGGCGCGGTGGGGGACGTCCTGGTAGCCGCCGCCGGGGGCGGGGACGACGTACTCGTCCATCATGGCGATCACGACATGGCGCAGGTCGAGTCCGCGCTCGGCGGTGAGGACGGCGAGGGCGTCGTAGACCGGCTTGGGGCTGCGTCCGCCGGGGCAGCCCAGGACGTAGCGGTGTCCGGCGCGGCCAGCCTCGGCGATGCCGTCGGCGATCTCGTGGGCGAGGGTCTCGCCGAGGGCGTCGGGGCCCTCGAAGACGCGCGGGGACAGGGTGGCTGACACGGTGTTACTCCTTCACGGCCCCGGCGAGCATGCCGCTGATCATGCGGCGCTGGAGGGCGATGTAGCTGATGAGCACGGGAAGCGCGACCAGGACGGCCGCGGCGGCGGTGACGCCGGGGTCGCTGTTGCGGCGGTTGCCCGCGAAGAACGACAGGGCGAGCGGTGCGGTCTGCACGCTCTCGTTGTCCGGGACGAGGACGAGCGCCAGCAGGAACTCGTTCCAGGCGAAGAGGAAGAGCAGGGTGGCGAGGGTGCCGATGGCGGGGATCGACATCGGCAGCAGGATCGAGCGCAGGGTCCGGAATTTGGAGGCACCGTCGACGGAGGCGGCCTCGCGCAGGGCGGGCGGGGTGGAGTCGAAGAAGGTCCGCATCCAGAAGATCGCGAACGGCAGGGAGAGGCCGATCTGCGGGAGGATCAGCGCCCAGTAGGTGTTGATCAGGTCCCAGGACTTGAGCTGGTGGTAGAGCGGGATGACGGTCGCCTCGTAGGGCATGACCAGCCCGGCCAGGAGCAGGACCAGCAGCAGGCCCTTGAGGGGGAAGGGGAAGACCGCGAAGGCGTAGCCCGCGAGCACGGCCAGCAGGATCGTGACGACCACGACGACGGTGGCGACCAGCAGGCTGGAGATCAGCGGCTGGGCGGAGAGCCCCCGGTCCCAGGCCTCGGCGAAGTTGTCGAAGCTGATGGATGTGGGGAGGGAGAAGCCGCTGTGGCGGCTGCCCGGCTCGCTCAGGGCGAGCAGGACGACGGACAGGAACGGATAGAGCGCGAGGAGCGCGGCGACGCACAGGATGGCGTGGCCGATGACGCTCTGGCGGCGGCTGCTGGTGGTGATCATCCGTCAGCTCTCCTTCCCGCGCACCAGGCGCATGATGAGGGCGGTGACGACGAGGACGACCGCGGTCAGGCAGATGGAGATCGCGGAGGCGGCGCCGACCTCGCGGGTGAGGAACGCTCCCTGGTAAATGAAGACGCTGGGGACCGTGGTGGAGGAGCCGGGGCCACCGGCGGTGGTGTTCCACACCAGGTCGAAGTTGCGCAGGGCGTAGGTGACGGTGAGCACCAGGGCGACCGCGCACTCGCCGCGCAGGGCGGGCAGGGTGACGGTGAAGAACTCCCGGATGGGGCCGCAGCCGTCGAGGCGGGCCGACTCGTACAGTTCCACCGGGATCTTCTGCACCCCGGCCAGGAACAGCACCATGCACAGGCCGAACATCACCCAGGTGCCGATGAGTCCGACCGAAGGCAGGGCGGTGGAGTAGTCGCCGAGCCAGGCGCGGGCCAGGGAGTCGAGGCCGACGGCGCGCAGGATCGCGTTGAGCGGGCCGTCGATGTCGTACACCCAGCGCCAGGAGACCGCGACGACGACGGTGGCGAGGATCTGGGGGAGGAAGAGGACGGCGCGGAAGAAGGTGAGGCCGCGGACCTTGATCCGGGACATCAGTCCGGCCAGGGCCAGGCCGATGGCCACCGGGAAGAAGGAGTAGAAGACGACGAAGACCAGGGAGTGGGCCATCGCCGCGGGGATCCGGCCGTCGGTGAACAGGGCGGTGTAGTTGTCGAGTCCGGCCCAGCGGCCCAGGGTGATGCCGTCCCAGTGGAACAGCGAGACCCAGGCGGTCTGGCCGAGCGGGCGCAGCACGAAGAGGAAGTAGAAGAGGGCGGCGGGCGCCAGGTAGAGGAAGGCGGGCCAGTACTGGCGGGCGGCCCAGGCGCGCACGCCCTTTCCTCCGGTCGTGGGGCGCTCGGGCGTCTTCGCCGTCCCGGAGCCGGTGCCGGTCCCGGTGCCGGTGCCGGTGCCGGTCCGGGTGGCGGGTGCGGTGGGGCTGCTCACGAGTTGTCCTCGGCGTCGGCCTGGGCGGCGGCCCGCTGCTTGTCGGCGAACGCCTGCCAGTCCTTCTGGAGGCCCTGGGTGAAGCCGGCCGGGGTGATGCGTCCGGAGAGCAGGTCCTGGGTGGTGGCGCCGACGGTGTCGTACATGGTGGTGGAGGCCCAGTCCAGATAGAAGTTCTGGCCGTCGTCGGCGAGGAGCTTCAGCCCGATGTCGTTGACCTGCTCGACGACGGGGCTGGCGGCCTTGACGCCGGTGCCGCCGGTGACGGGGGTGCGGCCCACGTCGGCGATGGTCTGGGCGAACTCCTCGCTCATCAGCAGGTCGAGGAAGGCGACGGCGGCCTCGGTGTTCTTGGAGTTGGCCGAGATATGCCAGCCGAGGCCGAGGGAGCCGACCGAGGCGCGGGTGCCGTCGGCGCGGGCGGGGAGGGTGAAACCGACCTCGCCCTTCATGGACTCCTGGAGGGTGGGCGCGTTCCAGGAGCCGGCGACCAGGAAGGCGCCCTGGCCCTGGCTGAACTTGGCTACGGCGTCGTCGGAGCTGATGCCGTCGTAGCCCTTGCCGAAGTAGCCGTCCTTCGCCCAGTTCTGGACGGTCCTGGCGGCGTCCTCGGTGCCCTGGTCGGCGATGGTGGCGCCGGGCACGCCGCTGATCCAGGAGCGGACGTCGCGGCTGGGCACGTTCTGCGCCTGGACGAGGCCGATGACCTGGCTGGCCGGGTACTTCTCGGCGTTGCCCAGCATGAGGGGCTGGGTGCCGGCCTCCTTGGCCTTGTCCAGGGCCCGGGTGAACTCCTCGTAGGTCTCGGGGGGCTCGATGCCCAGCTCGTCGAGGATCTCGGTGTTGTAGAAGACGCCGACGTACTCGGTGGCCGGGCTGATGCCGTAGAGGCTGCCCGAGCCGAAGAGCGAGCCGTCCTGCGACCAGCGGTACTGCTTGAGGGCGCCGTCGGTGAAGGTGTTCTCCCAGCCGTAGGTGCGCATGACGTCGTCCAGCGGGCGCAGCAGTCCGGCCTCGACCAGGGGGCCGTCGGTGCCGTAGCCCTGGTTGCCCTGGGCGAGGTCGGGCGCGTCGGAGCCGGACATCGAGTTCACGACGGTCTTCATCAGATCGTCGAAGCCCTTGGTGGTGACGTCGACGGTGACGTTCGGGTACTTCTTCTCGTACAGCGGGACGAGCTTCTTGAGGGTGCCCTCCTCACCGGCGTCGGCGAGGACGCGCAGGGTGGTGTCACCCAGTGCCGCGACATCCTCGGGGGTGACGCGGTCGGTGATACGGGGGCCCTGGATCCCGGAGGAGGCGGCCGGGCCGCCCGCTCCGGGGACACTGCAGGCGCTTGCCAGCAGGGCCGTCAGGGCGACGCCCGCGGCCAGGCTCCAACGCGGCTTCTTCATGGGTGCTCCGACTTCCGGGGCCCGCACCGTTGCGGGCCGGGAGACAGGGGTGAAGTGCAGATGGGGGGGTCAGGGGGTGGGGGGCTGGCGTGGCGGGGCTCCGGCGGGGGGGGGCTCCGGCGCGTGCGGCTCAGGAGTGTGCGGCGACCTTGGCCGCGAGCCAGGCGCGGTTGGCGCTCTGTTCGGCGGCCACCCGGGGGTAGAGGTCGGCGGGCGTCGGGGCGCGGTCCTGCTCCACCAGCAGCCAGTCGCGGTAGCCACCGCGCAGCAGCTCGGCGAGGAAGGCGTCGATGTCCACATCGCCCTTGCCGAAGGGCACGCAGACATCCGCCCACCAGATGTCGAAGTCCTTGCGTCCCTCGGCCTTGGCCCGCCGCAGGACGTCCAGGTCGACATCCTTCACATGCACATGGTTGATGCGCTCGCGCCACCGCCGCAGACAGTCCACCGGGTCGCCCCCGGCGAGCTGGAGGTGCGCGATGTCCAGGGTCAGCCCGACCTCGGTCAGCTCCAGCAGCCGGTCGACCTCCCAGGGCGATTCGACATAGGTGGAGATGTGCGGGTGGAAGGAGGTCCGCAGCCCGTACGAGGCGGCCAGCTCGACCGCGCGGGCGGAGAGCCGGGCCAGCCGTTGCCAGCCGGACTCGTCCAGGGCGAGGGACCGGTCGTCCCAGGCGCGGGCCGGGTTCTCCAGCAGGGCCTGACTGCCCTCGTCGGCGAGGATCGCGAGGGGCTGCTCACCGGACCGCTCGGCACAGGCGGCCAGCTCGCGGCAGGTCTGCTCCATGCGCCGCATGTCGTACGCGACGATGTCGTCGCCGAGGGCGTAGTGGACGGGGATGTAGGCACCGACGGCGGCCAGGCCGTGCCGGTCGAAGAGGGCGGCGGTCTCCTCGGGGGTGCCGAAGAAGCCGGGCGGGCCGAGTTCGCTGCCCTCGTAGCCGGCCTCGGCCATCGACGCGAGCAGGGCGTCGCCGGAGGCGCCGGAGCCGCCCGCGCCTTCGCCGTAGACGCCGTAGCTGACGGGGGCGTTGCCGAGCCTCGGGCGGGTGGTGGGCTGGGGGGTCGTGGGCTGCGGGGTGGTGGGCCGGTTGACGGTGGTCCGGGGGGCTGCGGTCTGGGGGTCGACGGCCCGGGGGGCGGTGGTCCCGTTGGCGGTGGGCCGGGGGTCGGTGGTCACTTGCCGTTCTCCTCTCCGGCCGCCTCGCCGCCGACCTTCACGCCGTCGCGGGCCGCGAGCGCGGCGAGCAGGGCCTGGAGGCAGCGGATGTCCTCGGCGGCGCCGGCCGCGCCGGAGCGGACCGGGGCGCCGTCGCGCACGGAGGCGGCGAACTCTTCCAGCTGGCGGACGAATCCGGTGTCGTAACCGGAGGTCACGGTGGCATCGCGGCGGACGCCGTTCTCGGCCCGCTCCACCCGCAGTGAGCTGCGGACATCGACCAGGTAGGGGGCCGCCATGTCCAGGCGGAGGCGTCCGTCGCGGGCCAGTACCGCGATCTCCTCGCCGTACTCGGGGTGGTCGGGCAGCCAGTTCCAGTTGAGGACCAGCCGGGCGCCGCCGCCCAGGTCGCCGGTGGCCAGCAGGCACGGCGGTTCGCCCTCGACGGGCCAGGGCCACAGCTCGGCGGAGTCGAACGCGGTGGGCAGGGTGAAGCCGAGGGCGCGCAGCACGGACAGTTCGTGGATGACGGAGCCGTTGAGGACATCGCGGTAGTAGCCCGCCAGCGCGGCGGGGACCTCGCCGAGGGCCTCGACGGTGCGCTCCGCCTCGTAAGCCAGTGCCTCCTGGACCACGGTCGGGTCGGCGTCGTCGGCGGGCCGGGCCATGCGCAGATGGGCGACCTGGGGCTCGTCGGCCGGGTGGAGCACGGTGACGCGGACGGTGCGCGGGGTGTCGAGAGCGGCCAGCTCGGCGGCGGCGACCTCGGTCAGCGGGTCGTACATCTTCATGTAGCCGACCTGGAGGACGAGGCCCCTGGCCGCGGCGAGCGCGCCCAGTTCCTCGGCCTCGGCGACGGTGAGGGCGAGCGGCTTCTCGGCGAGTACGTGCTTGCCGGCCTCCAGGGCGGCGCGGGCGGCCTGGGCGTGGGTGCCGGGGGTGGCGAGGAGTACGGCGTCGATGCCGGGGTCGGCGAGGACCGTCCCGTAGTCATGGGTGGCGCGGACGCCCGCTCCGGCCCCGGCGGCGACCTGTGCGGCCCGGGAGGGCGAGAGGTCGCACACCGCGGCCAGCTCGAAGAGGGCGCCCAGGCGCCGGACGGCGGGCAGGTGCACCGACTGGGTGATGGTTCCCGCGCCGATCACGGCGAGGCGGACCGGCGAGCTGACGGGCGTCGGCATCGACATCGGGACTTCCTTGGCTCTGCGGATGGAGGCGGCGGCACGGAGGGCCGGAGGGCGGGAGCCCCCGGGGTGGCTGCGCGGATGCGACCCGACTCCGGGACGCACGCGACCCGACTCCGGGACGCACGCGACCCGACTCCGGGACGCACGCGGCCCCGGACGGATAGCGGTCCCCACGACGGATGGCGGCCCCCACGACGGGTGCGGCGCCCGGAAACGGGAGCGGCACCCCGCGAGGGGGACGGCAACCGAAAGGGAACGTGAGATTCCGGCCCCTCGGTGTTCCTCGGTGCTGCTCGGATCATGCAGCAGATCAGACCAGATAGTCCAGTGTTTGTACCAGATTGATATCTGGTCCAGCGACTGGTTGCTCTGGTACTTTCCTGTCGTGACCGAATACGACACCCCGTCGGCCGCGGGCCCTGCCGTTCAACTCGCCCACCACGAGCTGGTACAGCTCCTCGACCGCCGCGTCTGGGTACCCGGGAGCCGCCTGCCGGGCGAGCGCGCCCTGGCCGCCCGGGTCGGAGTGAGCCGCAACAGCCTGCGGCTGGCCCTGGCCACTCTCGAATCCGAGGGACGGATCCACGCCTCCGCCCAGCGCGGCTGGTTCGTCTCGACGGATGTGGTGAGCGAGCCCCCGAGCCTCCTTCGGAGCTTCACCGACATCGCACGCGAGCGCGGACTGCGCCCCACGGCCCAGTTGTTGCACCGCACGGTGCGCCCGGCGACCTACGACGAGTCCGCCCGCCTCAGGGTGGCCCCCGCCTCCGAGGTCCTGGAGATCTCCCGGGTCCGCGGGCTCGACGAGGTGCCCGTCTGTGTCGACACCACGGTCCTGATCCGGTCACGGGCCCCCGGCCTGGAGACCGCCGACCTCACCGACCGGTCGCTCTTCGCCGCGCTGGAGGAGGTCGCCGGGATCCGGGTGATGCGCAGCACCTACACGGCCCAGGCGATCGGCGCCGACCCCTCGGTCGCCGACCTGCTGCGGCTGCCCGTCGGCGCTCCGGTGCTGGTCGGCGAGGAGATCACCTGCGATCAGCAGGACGCCCCGGTACTGCTGGGCCGCGCGGTGTACCGGGGGGACGCCTACCGCTTCGAGGCGACGCTGCACCGGTCGGTGGACTGACGTCCGCGACCGGTCGGCGGGACCGGCGTCCCGTACCAGAGCCGCGTGGGAAGCGCGCGCATGAAGGATGAGGACCTGTGAGCACTACGACGAGGGTGAGCATGACCGAAGTCACCGCCGCCCTGGATGTCGGCGGAACCAAGATCGCCGCGGGTCTGGTGGCCCCCGACGGCACGGTCCTGCACCGCGAGGAGCGGCCGACGGCCGTCGAGGGCCGGTTGCGTGACCCCGGCCTGGCCGGCACCGTGGCCGCCGCGCGGGCCCTGCTGACGGAGGCCGGGCGGCACGGACTGACCGTCGTGGCGCTCGGCGCCGGTTTCCCCGAGTACGTCACCGAGGACGGCCGCCTGACCAGCCGTGAAGTACTCGCCTGGGACATCCAGCCCCGGAAGCTGCTGAGCCATGAACTGCCCGGAATCCCGGTCGCGGTGGGCTCCGACGTACGCTGCGGCGCGCTCGGCGAGGCCCGCCACGGCGCCGGGGCGGGCCTGACGGACTTCCTCTATGTCTCCCTCGGCACCGGGCTCTCCTCCACGCTCGTCGTCGGTGGAACCCCGGTGGCGGGGCGGCGCGGTGAGGCCATCGCGCTGGGCGAGTTCGAGGTCCCCTCGTCGGTCGACCCCGGCTGGCGGGGCACCCTGGAGCAGTACTGCTCGGGACGCGGCATCGGCGATCGGCGCACCGCGCTCGGCGGGGCCATCACCCCGGGCGCCCGCGAGGTGACCGCGCTGGCGGAACGCGGCGACCCGGTCTCGGCGCAGGTCCTGGCCAGTGCGGGGGCGGCCCTGGGCACCGTACTCGCCATGGTCGTACGGCTGCTGGACCCCGCCGCGATCGTTCTCGGCGGCGGCCTCGGGACGGCGCCGGGTCCGGTGCGGTCGGCCATGGAGTCGGCCTACGCCGAACGCGGGGCGGGCCGTCCCGACGCGCCGCCTCTGCTGACGGCGGCGCTCGGTCCGGAGTCGGGACTGATCGGCGCGGCGTGTTTGGGGACGGCCTGAGGGCTGGAGGGGGGTGGGGGCGGGTGGTTCAGGGGTGGGGCTTGGGGGCGGTGGGGAGCGCTGGGCAGGTTGGGGTGGTGCAGGCGTGGTTCAGGGGTGGTTCAGGAGTGGTTCAGGGGTGGGGCTTGAAGGCCGTGGGCAGCGCGCTGTGCAGGTTCGGTCGGCTCAGGGGTGCGGTGAGCGGGCCGTGAGGTCGCTCGCCCGGAGGCGGAAGACCTGGAGCCTCGTGCCGTAGTACTTGTCCGTCTCGCCGACCCACTCCATACCGATCCGGCGGATGGTGGCCTCGCCGCGTTTGTTGGCGGGCCGGACCACCGCGAGGATCTCGTCGAGCCCTTCCTCGACCGCCCACTTGGCGACGGCGAGGCCCGCCTCCGTGGCGTAGCCGTGCCCCCAGGCGCTGGGCAGCAACTGCCATCCCACCTCCATGTCATCGCCCCGGGGCGGCAGCGGCAGCAGCACGGCGCCGCCGATGAGACGGTGGTCGTCGCGCAGTTCGACGGCCCACCGCCCTGCGGGCCACACCAGCCGGTTGTCCTCCCCGATCCACTGCTGGAGCACCAGCCGCATGGCACCGACATCCGGCACGAGGTCCATCGCCGGACTCAGCCAGCGCGAGACCCCTGAATCCCCGTAGATGGCGAGCGCCTCTTCGGCATCCTCGATGCGCCACGGCCGGAGGATCAATCGCTCAGTCACCAATTCTGTGGACATATCCCCACTCTATCCACGCCACCCACGGCGGACACTCACCACACAGAAGTAGTGCGCTGCGGGGACAGGGCGGCGGCTCCCGCTCTGACACCGTGCGGACACGGGAGGGCGGCCTGTGCCGTCGGTCGCGCCGAGGTGTGGATCATGTCTGTACCCGGAGTCTTCGGTCCGGGCGGCCGACCGGGTCCGGACGTTGCCCGGAGGTCCGGGTCCTGTGGTGAGGAGCTTCTTGATGACTGATCAGCCGATCCTGGTGCTGGGTGCGACCGGCGGACAGGGCGGGGCCGTGACCGGCGCGCTGCTGGCGCGCGGGGCCCGAGTCAGGGGCATGGTTCGCGACCCGCGCAAGGGCTCCGCTCAGCGGCTGGCCGACCTGGGCGTGGACGTCGTCGCGGGTTCGCTCGATGATCGCGGGTCCCTGGCCGCGGCGATGGACGGGGTGGCGGCGGTGTTCGCCTTCACCACTCCCTTCGAGGCCGGGATGGAGGCGGAGGTGGCGCAGGGCCGGGCGATCCTGGGTGCCGCCGGAGCACGGCGCGTACCGCATCTGGTGTTCAGTTCGGTGGCCGGGGCCGACCAGGACAGCGGGGTGCCGCACTTCGACAGCAAGGCCCGTATCGAGGCCGAGCTGACGGCCGGTGAGGTGCAGTACACGATCCTGGGGCCCACCTACTTCTTCGACAACGCCCTCGGTGGAGCCCAGCGCATCGCCGACGGCGCACTCGATCTGCCGCTGCCGTCCGACAGGCCCTTGCAGCAGTTGCACCGCGCCGATCTGGGTGCTTTCGCGGCCGAGGTCCTGCTCGACCCGGCCCGCTACACCGGCCGCCGTATCGAGCTGGCCGGCGACGCGCCCACCCCCGCGCAGATGGCCGCCGCGCTGGGCACGGCACTGGCCCGACCGGTACGGCACGAGCGGTACCCGCTGGAGGCCATCGGCAACCCGGACATGCACGCCATGTGGACGTTCCTCAACGGGCCGGGCTACCGCGTCGACCTCCCCGCCCTGCACGCGGCGCATCCCCGGATCGCGTGGACCAGTTTCGCCGACTGGGCACGGGACACTTTCACCCCGGCCCGCTGAAGCCGACGGGGCGGGGGCGGAAGGCTCATGCCGGTGCCGGTGTGGGGGGGCTTCGGCCCTCCCAGGGGCGGATTTACTCGGGTGTCCTCCGCTCCCCCGTCTTCTACTCTCTGCCGGGGCGGCTGAGCAGGGGGGAACGGCGATGAGCATGTACTTCGACATGGGTGACGAGACGCTGTGGAATCCGTCGAACGGCGCCGGGCGCCTCTTCCTCCGGCAGATCGAGGTCTTCGAGGGCGAACTCAGGCTGCCCTCGGGCATCGGCCAGGGCAGGCACTGGGGCGATCCGGACACACTTGAGGTCGATCCGGCCGTGTACGGGGACTTCGTACGCGGCCTGGTCGCCCGGCACTGCCGGACGGAACACGCCGTGATCCTCGCACTCTCCGAAGGGTTCGTGGCGACGGCGGTGGCGCTCGCGCGGCGGGCGGGGATCGGAGTGGAGATGCCGGAGCCCGGGGCCGGTCAGGGTCAAGGGCAGGAGCAGGAGCAGGAGCAGCATCAGGGGCAGGGGCAGGGGCAGGCGGGTGGTGGTGCCCGGTGGGACGTGCAGGTTCCCGGCGGTCCCCGGGGCGGGCAGGCTGACGTCGTCGCCGCGTTGGAGGCCCGGGTGCGGGAGATGGACCGCTGGATGGCTCGCTGAGCGGGCCCGCCCGGAGCGCTGACCAGTGTCCGGTCTCCATGTCTTCTTACCCCTGCCGGTCGGCGACCTCGTGCGGGCCACTCCGCTCCCCCGCGCAAGACGATCACCGGCGCATACTTCGACACGTGTCGACATGGTGGTCTCCTCCGGCGCCCACCTGCGGGCCCCGGTCGACTTCGACGGCGTCGCCCCTACGCCGTCGATCCCGCGGACGCGGCCCGGCTGTGGGACCTGCCCTTGCGGCTGCTGGCCCGGCTCCGCTTCGGGCTCCCGCTCTGCCGGGACCACGACCTCATCAAGGACATCGGCGTCCACGACGGCCCAAGACACCGACACCTATGTACGGCAGGTTCGGGACCAGTTACCCCGCTGGTGGCGCCGCGCACCGGGACATCACTGAGTGCCGTGCGCTTACTGCGGACGACCGCTTCGCTCAGTGCTGGATCAGCCCGCCGACCGGGACGGGGGCGACATGCCCGGTCAAGGGAAGCGACCGGGCCATGGTGAGGCCGATGTCGACCAGCGACGACCGGCGCAGGCGGGCGACTTCGGACAGCGGGGTCCAGACCGACTCGGAGATCTCACCGTCCGGCTCCGGGCGCAACTGACCGCCGGTGATACGCACCTGGTAGAAGACACCCACGTTCTGATGCTCCGGTCCGCCGGGGACAGCGCGTTCGGCGGCCGGGATCACCCGGGAGTCCACTCCCAGCAGCCGCTCGACCACCGCGTCGCAGCCCGTCTCCTCGGCGACTTCGCGGATCACCGCGTCATAGGGGTCCTCCGCATGCTCCACCCTGCCACCCGGAAGGGTCCAGGTGCTCTCCCCCATCGGCGGCACATGACGGGCCAGCAGCACGCTGCCACCCTCGATACACACGGCGTAGGCCGCAAGCCGGAAACTCACTCCCCCGCACCTCCCATCGAACCCTATCCCCTGGCCCCTTATCCCCCTTTCCTCCTATCCCCCTGTCCCACCGAACCCACCGTGCCGTGGGCCTGCGTGCCTCCCCGCCCCACGTAACCTCTCACCTGTGTCAGCCTCCCGTCTGCATCGCGTCGCCGTCCTCGTGCTGGAGGGTGCGAAGCCGCTCGATGTCGGCATCCCCGCGCAGGTCTTCACGACCCGCGCGAGCATGCCGTACGAGGTGCGGGTGTGCGGGGCCGCGCCCGGTCTCGTCACCGGCGGCGACGGTCTGTCGTACGCCGTCGCCCACGGCCTCGACGCGCTCGCGTGGGCCGATATCGTCTTCGTGCCCGGTTACCGGTTCCCGGGCCGTGACGATCCGCCGCCGGCCGTGGTCGACGCGCTGATCGCCGCCCATGAGCGGGGTGCGCGGCTCGCCGCCATCTCCACGGGGGCCTTCGCGCTCGCCGCGACGGGCCTGCTCGACGGCCGACGTGCCACGACGCACTGGCACTACGCGCGGGCGCTCGCGGAGAAGCATCCGCTGGTCCGGGTCGACGAGAACGTGCTGTTCGTGGACGAGGGCAGCGTGCTGACCTCGGCCGGTGCGGCGTCGGGGATCGACCTGTGCCTGCACATCCTGCGCGGCGATCTCGGGGTGGCCGCGTCGAATCACGCGGCCCGGCGCCTGGTCGCGGCCCCCTACCGCAGCGGCGGGCAGGCGCAGTACGTGCCGCGCAGTGTGCCCGAGCCGCTGGGTGAGCGGTTCGCCGCCACCCGGGAGTGGGCGCTGCACCGGCTGGGCGAGCCCCTCACCCTGGAACACCTCGCCCGGCATGCCGCGGTGTCGCCGCGCACCTTCTCGCGGCGCTTTGTCGAGGACACCGGGTACACGCCGATGGAGTGGGTCATGCGCGCCCGTATCGATCTGGCCCGTGAGCTGCTGGAACGTTCACAGCGGAACGTCGAGCGGATCGCCGCCGATGTCGGCCTGGGTACCGGCGCCAATCTGCGGCTGCATTTCCATCGCATCCTGGGCACGACCCCGAGCGAGTACCGGCGCACGTTCACCCGGGGTGAGTGACCCACCGGGGGCCTTACCCCCGGGGAACCTGGGACGGGCCGCCAGTACTCGACCTGAGCCGATCCCTCCCTCTGAACCTGGCGCCCAGGCGCCCTGGCGCGATCCTTTTGAACCCTGGCGATCACGCCACTGTCGTCAGCGGACACCACACGCGAGATTGGCCGTGAGCCGTAAGTCGTAAGCCGTGAGCCGCGAACGGTCGAACCGTCGAACCGTCGAACCGTCGAACGGTCAACGAAAACCGAAGGGACATCACTCATGACGCGCATCGCCGTCAATGGATTCGGCCGCATCGGACGCAATGTGCTGCGTGCGCTGCTGGAACGTGACAGTGAGCTGGAGATCGTCGCGGTCAACGACCTCACCGAGCCCACCACCCTCGCGCGGCTGCTCGCCTATGACACGACGGCGGGCCGTCTCGGCCGCCCGGTGACCGCCGACGGGGACGCCCTGATCGTCGACGGCCGCCGCATCACGGTGCTCGCCGAGCGGGACCCGGCACAGCTGCCCTGGGCCGAACTCGGCGTGGACATCGTGCTGGAGGCGACGGGCCGCTTCACCTCGGCCGTGGCCGCCCGCGCCCATCTCACCGCAGGTGCGAAGAAGGTGCTGGTCAGCGCGCCGTCGGACGGTGCCGATGTCACGCTCGCGTTCGGTGTGAACACGGACGCCTACGACCCCGACGAGCACACCGTCATCTCGAACGCCTCCTGCACGACCAACGCCCTCGCGCCGCTGGCCGCGGTGCTTGACGATCTCGCCGGCATCGAGCACGGCTTCATGACGACGGTGCACGCCTACACCCAGGAGCAGAACCTCCAGGACGGCCCGCACCGCGATGCCCGCCGCGCCCGTGCCGCCGCCGTCAACATCGTCCCGACCACGACGGGCGCCGCCAAGGCGATCGGCCTCGTCCTGCCCAACCTCGACGGCAAGCTGTCGGGCGACTCGATCCGGGTACCGGTTCCGGTGGGCTCGATCGTCGAACTCAATACGACGGTCACCCGTGAGGTGACGCGCGACGAGGTGCTCGCGGCGTACCGCGCGGCGGCGGAGGGACCGCTCGCCGGTGTCCTCGAATACTCCGACGACCCGCTGGTGTCGTCCGACATCACGGGCAACCCGGCCTCGTCGATCTTCGACTCGGCTCTCACCCGTGTCGACGGCCGTCACATCAAGGTGGTCGCGTGGTACGATAACGAGTGGGGGTTCTCGAACCGGGTGATCGACACGCTCGAACTGCTCGCCGGTCACTGACCGGCGCCCGGAACCCGCCGCGCTCCGAGGCCGGGCACAGCAGCGGCAGTACGTCATCGGAGTCGGCCATCGTCGCCTCACCGGTCGTCGGCTCCTCGCTCAGGTGAAGGTGCTCGACTCCGCCCGGTCACCCGTCACTCAACGCCCTCCCGGCTCCGCTCCCGGCGGGGAACCCGGCGCGGGTGCAGGAGCGCGACCGTGGTCAGTACGGCGATGAACGCAAGCGTGGCGGAGACGGTGAGGACGGCCCGGGTGCCGTCGGTGACCGCCTGGCTGCCGGAACCGGTGCCGTCGTAGTGGGCGAAGACCACGCCCAGCGCCGCCGTGCCGACGCCCGCGCCGAGGGAGGCGAGGGTGGAGACGGTCCCGGCGACCATGCCGACCCGTTCGGGTTCGGTGACCTGGACCGCCACGGCCATCACCGGGGCACCGGCGATTCCGCCACCGGCGCCCCAGGCCAGCAGCGGTATGAGCAGCGCCCACCACGGTGTGCCGGGGGTGATCAGCAGCGCCAGGGCCAGAAATCCGGCGCCCTTGAGCAGATAGCCGGAACCGATCACCACCCCGGGGGCCCAGTGACTGAGCAACCGGGAGCCGACCATGCCCATGGCCATCTGCGCGACGAAGATCGGCGTCATCAGGAGCCCCGCCGAGGTCGGGGTCAGATCCAGACCGTCCGAGAGGTACAGGACCAGGTAGACCGAGCCGCCGATGGTCAGGACGCGGGAGAGGAGGACGGCGAGCATGGCGCCGCAGAACGCGGGCCGTTTGAAGAGTCGTAGCTCCAAGGTCGGTAGGGGCACGCGGAGTTGGAGGACCAGGAAAGCGGTGAGGGCCAGGCAGGAGGTGAGCAGGACGGCGGTGTCCTGGGCCGCCCATGGTGTGTCGCCGGGGCGGAGCATGAGCAGGGTCGCGGTTCCGATGCCGAGGATGAGCAGCAGGCTTCCGGCCCAGTCGGGCCGTCCGGCCGAGGAGTTCCGGGGCGCGTCGCGGGGCAGCACACGGGCGGCCAGTACCCAGGCCGCCACCCCGAGCGGAAGGTTGACCGCGAAGACCGACCGCCATCCGAAGGCGTCGACGAGCACTCCACCGACCGTAGGGGCGAGAAGCCCGGCCGCGGTCGCGCACGACCCCCAGGCGCCGATGGCGAGATTGCGTTCCTCGCCGGTGTAGCGGTCCGCGATCAGCGGGATGCCGTTCACCATGATCACCGCGGCTCCGCAGCCCTGGACCACCCGGGCGGCGTTCAGCCACCCCAGGTCGGGTGCGAGGGCGGCGGCCAGCGAGGCCAGGGTGAACACGGCGATCCCGGCCAGGAAGAGAGACCGCCGCCCCCAGCGGTCCGAGAGACTTCCGGCGACCTGGGTGAGTGCCCCCATCGCCACCATGTAGGTCACCACCACCGACTCCACGGACGCCCCGCCGCCGATGTCCTCGCCGATCAGCGGGAGTCCGATGGCGACGATGGTGAGGTCGACGACGACCAGTCCCGTGGAGGCCATCACCAGCACGAGGACCCCACTCGGCGGCGGGAAACGACGGGACCTGCGAGCTTTGAGAGGGGACTTCTGCTTTCCCGGACGGGACTTCGCGGCTTCCATACGGCAGGCGACCTCCGGGCGCGCAGGGCTGGTGGGGACAGCCTGCAGGCTCCCGGCGCTAAAAGTCAACGTGTGTGAAGTTCAAGCGGCCGTACGATGACGCCATGCCTGCCACCTCCCGCCGTCGCCCCACCACGCGCAAGGGCCGTCCCGTCCTCACCCGGGAGGCCATCGCCGCCAAGGCGCTGGAGATGGCCGGTACGCAAGGGTTCCGTTCCGTCACCATGCGCGCCCTGGCGGCCGAACTCGACGTCACCGTGCGGGCTCTCTACAACTACGTCGAGGACCGCCAGGAGGTCATCGACCTCGCCCTCGCCCTCATGCTCGACTCCTGGACCCTGCCGCCGCTGCGCCCCACGGCCTGGGAGGAGTCCGTCACCGGGTACGCGCGCTCACTGCGCGAGCTGTACGCGCGCTGGCCGCGAGCCCTCCTCGTCTCTCTCGACGAGGACGCGCCCCCCGCGTCCGTACACCCCAACCGCCTGCTGAACGTCGACCGCTTCCTCCAGCTCCTGCGCGACATCGGCCTCGGTCTTCCGGCCGCGCTGGAGGTGCACCGCCATCTGTCCCTTCTGATGCTCTCGTTCGCCCTCGTGGTCGACCGCCCTGCCGCTCCCTCCGCCGAGGACCGTGGAGCACCGGTCCCCGGCACCTGGCTGGCGGCCCACTCCGACCTCGACCTCCCCGCCCTGCGAGAGGCCGCCGAGTTGCCCGCCCCCAGCACGGACGCCCAGTTCGACCAACTCGTCTCCGTCGTCCTCGCACACATCCACAGCCACCTCGGCACTTCACCGAGCGATCCCGCCACCCCCGAGGCGGACGCACCCGGGGCTTAGGCAGACCCCGAGGCGGAGACACACACGGGGCCCTAGCGAGAACTCCCCGCCACTACTCCCCGCGCCCGCTCCGCATCACCGTCCAGCCACGCGCCCACCGCCTCCCGGACGCGTTCCCCCACCGCCTCGCGCACCCCGTCGCCGGCGAGCCTGCCGCGGATGGGACCTTCGTAGACGGGACTGTCGAGCTTGACGGACACGACCGCCATCAGCCCGAGGCCAAGCGGTTGCCGGCCGCCGCGCTCCCGCGCCCGCGCGTCCAACGCGGCCCTCACCCCGTCCCGCAGGCCCTCGATGGCCGTGCCGCCGTCCAGGGTGGAGCGGCCGTTGGCGAAGCCCAGGACGTGATCCGGGCCGGTGCCGCTCCAGCCCAGGATGACCTCCATGGTTCCCCCCATCCGCGCGTCCTCCGCCGCGAAGCGGACGGCGTCCGTGGGCACCGGAAGCTCCCTCTGCGCCACAGTGTGGGCGAACAGGTCCCCCAGGCCGTCCGGGTAGCGCAGCCGCACCGACCGTTCCGGCCCCGGAGGGCGGCGGTCGGTGAGGGTGATGTCCATGGCCGGGTAGAGAAAGGCCAGTTCGCGGAAGCGCTGTTCCAGGCCGGTGAAGGAGAAGTCCAGCGTCTCGAACAGACCGGGGTCGGGCCGGAAGGTGATGCGTGTCCCGGTGCCGTCCGCCGGGCCGACGGTAGCGGGCGGCGCTAGCGGCTCGCCGTACGCGTACTCCTGGACCCGGCGCACCCCGTCGCGCCGCACCTCGGCAGTCAGCCGGGCGGACAGCGCGTTGACGACACAGGGCCCGACCCCCCAGGTGCCGACGAGCACCCGCTCCCGGCCACAGGGCCCCGGCGGGAAGGGCGGCAGCCGGGTGAACAGGTCCTCCAACCCCGGCGTGTCCCCGTCCCCTTGAAGAGGGAACCCCGGGCCGTCATCGGTGACCCGCACCCAGCCGTCCGCCAGGAGCACGATCTCGACCCGGGTCGCCCGGCCCGCGGCGACCGCGTTCACCGCCTCGTCCGCGGCCCCGCACAGCAGATGGTGCAGCCCGCGCGGCCCGGCCGAGCCGACATACATCCCGGGCCGCTTCCTGATCATCTCCAGGACCTCGACCCGGGCAGCGCCATACTCGTCCGCGCCTTCACTCACGTCACTCACAGAGCCCCCTCCAACGGGTGTCCAACAACGCTTCCACCCTAGGGGAAATCCAGGAAAATGCCAGGTCAGAGCAAGTATGGGGAGGCTCTGAGCGGGATGCTGAGGGACCGTCACGGCATCGTCCGCCCCGACCGCCACGGCCTCGCCCACATTCACTCCCACCCACCCTCGGCGCCGCCCTCGCACCCTTCCTGACGCCGCGCCAGGGCACCGATTTCCCGAATTCCGAAGCTGTCGGAACCAGCGGTCAGGTCATGGGCGATGACATGGACAAAGGCGTAGGCGAAGAGATGGGGGAAGAGATGGGCAGGCGATGCCCGAGGGTGCTCGTGGCCCGGGATGCTGGTTACGTGCCGGGCCCGGCGGCCGGAACGCGATGGGGCCTGACTGCTCTCATCTCATCCCCTGAAGGACCACTCACATCGACCATCGCCACCTGCGCTCAGAACGGCATCCGCCGCCGCGCCCTGCGCCCGGCCGAGCCGGATCGCCCGACGGCCCGCGAACTGGAATGGAACGGCTTGCTGAAGACCCGCCCGAGAAGACCGGGCGCCTTCCCGCCCGTACGGGCACCCGTACCCAGCATGCGCTGCACGCGACTCTGCGGGTACCAGGACGATCGCGGCAGAACGAACCCGAGAATCAGCAGAACCACGCACACGGCGACGATCCCGACGACAATCACGATGCGCTCACCTCACTCTTCCCTCTCTTCGGATCCCTTTCTCCGGATCCCCGTCTTCGGATCCCTCTCGGCTTCCCCGGGCGAACCGGCGTATGCCCTGCCCGGCCCTGCCCGGCCCCGCCGACGCCGCCGCGCGCACGTTCCCGCCGCTGCCGCAAGTTGCGATCACCCGTCCGGGGAAACACGCTGGAAGCAAGACATGACAAGCGCCTTGCGCCTCCCCCACCCCGGATCCAAGAGGCGGCCATGCAAGAGACCACGGACGAGATCCAGACCCGCACACTGTCCCTGGCCGAGGCCGAGACCACGGCGATCGGCCCGGGTTCCTACGCCCTCCGCTTTGCCCTGGGGCCCCTCAAGGGCGTCGTCGACCTCGATCTGCTCGGGGGTGCGACGGCACCCATCGGCGCCGACTCACTGGTGTTCGCGTCCATCGCGGAGACGCCACCGGGCGGCGGCGCGAAGTTCCTCGGTGCGGCGAAGATCAGCATCCTGAATCTGGCGCCCCACCAGAACGGCGTCGGCACGCGCGTCTTCGTCGACTGGCCCAGCGAACTCCCCACGTCCATCGATTTCCTGGTGATCAACAACTGACCTCCAGCCCCGGACCGGACCCCGGCGGCGATCAGCCGAGGAAGGCGCCGAACTCCCCACCCATGTCGATATCGCTGGGGGGATCGACGGGGCCGGTGGTCGTCCGGTCCTGGGCCGCCTCCACCCCCGAACCGGACTCCGACGCCGACCCGACCTCCGACCCCGAGCCGGACTCCGACCTCGGCTCCGACCCCGACCTCGACTCCGACCTCGGCTCCGTTGGCTGGTCGGAGCCATGTCGTCTCCAGTCGATGCCCGGCGGCACATACAGCCCATCCGGCACATCCAGCACTTCCGGCATATCGCCCCCGCCCCCGGGCACGGATGCCTGCGGCTGCCGTTCGCCCTCCTTCGCGTTCGAGGGCTGATCGTGCATCAGATGCGCGGTGACCCGGTGTCCGAGTTCATAGCCGACGGGGAGCGCGACCGCGGCACCCAAGCCGTGTGAGGCGAGTCCGTTGAGTACGTGGCCCGTGGTGGCCGCGAAGAGGCCGGTGGTTCTCGGCGGAATCTCCGGGGGCTCCTCTCGGGGGGACCAGGGGAAGCCGGGGTCGGCCAGCATGATCGTCAGGAGTCGGGTGGCGTTCCCGACGGCGTAGTCGCGCAGGGCGTTGGGGCGGCCGTCGACGTCGACAATGGCGTCGGTGGCGGCCTTCGTCGCCTCGGCGCGGTCCGACAGGCCGCGCAGGACCAGCAGGTCGACATGGTCCTGGGGGTAGGCGGCCAGAGCGGCGCCACCCGCCTCCATCTCCACCGCCGCCAGTTTGCGATGGTGGGTCTTCAGCACCTCCTTGAACACCTCCGAGCCGACGACGTGTTCGCCGCTGGCGACGGGGGCGACGTGGTAGCGCGGGCCGGTGGCGGGGCGGTGGGACGGCTCGATGCGGCAGGCCGCGTGCGCCTCGTCGGACCAGTTCCGGGCGAGTTCGGCGGTGGCGGCGCGGCGGGGGAAGTTGTTGACGTAGCGCAGCAGGTCGGCGGACGGCTTCCAGTTGGTGGCCGCCAGGCGGTAGCGGGGGCGGGTCGGGTCCTCGGCGTCGTCCACGATCTTGCTCTGGTTGAGGTAGTCGACGATCTCCGAGGCGATGACGACATCACCGAGCGCGAGATCGTCGTCGAGCGCCGCCGCGGTGCCGACGAGGGCGACCAGGGAGACCTTGAAGGCGTGGACGAGGTCGTTGACGGCGACGGCGGCGTTCGGCAGCCCCATGGTGTCGAGGACGGTGAGGACTCCGGTGACATCGGAGCCGGGGACGCGGAAGCGGTAGTAGACGCGCTTCTCGTGCTCGACGTCGCCGAGCTTGTCGAGTCTGGACATCACGTACCAGAACTCTTCGTCCAGGGCGACCACCAGGCCCACTCTGGGGTTCAGAGCGTCGTGCGTGTCGGTCTTCGTGGCCATCACGGCTCACCTCCGTCGCGGGGATCCGCTGCGAGGACGATGCGGGTGGAGAGGACGGTGGCCGCCAGCAGTTCGGCGGTCGCCACCACGGTCAGGGCCGGTCGGCCGGTGCTGTCGGACCAGAGGTAGGAGAGGGGGGCCAGCATGGCCGGAACGGCGAACATGATCAGGTCCACGGCGAGCTGGAGGTATTTGCCGGACACCCGCAGCCGTCCGCCGCGGTGCGCGGTCTCCCAGGCGAGGACATCGGACGGTGCCGCGCCGATCGCTGCCGCCAAGCGTGGCCGCAGTGCCGTCCGGAAGTAGCGGCCGATGGCGGAGACCTTCTCGTCGTTGGCCAGATAGGTCCAGCCGAGCACGATGCACACCGGGGGCAGGAGCAGGACGAGTCCGGCGGCGTGGCCCGCCCCGACGACGCCCGCGGCGGTGGCGGCGAAGACCGCGAGGGTCGCGTACATGAGATGGTCGCGGGCGATGATCCGGGCGTTCTGCTCCGCCTTGAGTGCCTCGTACTCGCTGATGAGGACGTGCAGGAGCAGGTCCGGGGCCGACGGTCCCCCGGGTGCCGGCTCCGGTCCGGTGGGCCCCGGTGGCGCGGTGGCGCGGCCGGTGCTCAACTGGTCCATAGCAGCCGGGCCTCCTCGAACTGCGCCCGCAGCCGCTCCAGTTCCCGCTCCGCGAGGTCGATCTCGTTCAGGAGGCCCACCCGCTGGTCGAGGGTGAGGCCGGTGATCCGGACCAGGTCGGCGCGGTCGCGGTCGACCTGGGCCTGCTCCTGCTCCAGCCGGTTCTGGATCTCCACGGTGAGGGCGTCCCGCTGCTCGCACGCCTGGGCGCAGGCGTCGTTCGCCGCGGCGACGCGGATCGCCGACAGCACGTCCTCCAGCAGTTCGGCCGCGGCCTCCTGGGTGCGGGCCCGGCGTTTACGCCAGGCGGCTATCCCGCCGAAGAGCACCGCCGCCGCGCCCGCCATCAGGACCGCCGCGGGCAGCGCCGCGATCGCCGCGCCGGCGAGGGCGACGGTGGTGCCGTAGGGGTGGGGGGTGCCCTGCTTGCGCTGCTCGAAGACCACGCTGCGGGACATCACCCCGACGCCCACCATCGCGGCTGCCGACGCCGTGGTGTCGTCCAGTTCGTAGGCGCCCGCGGTGAGCGGGCCGGGCACCCGCACGGCGAGTTCCCCGGCCGACTGGAGCCGGCCCAGATGCGCGCCGACCGGCCCCTGCGGATCGTCGCGGGTGATCTCGTCGACCGCGGTGTCGAGCCGCCGTTTGACGAGGGCCTGCATCTCGGCCGAGGCGGCGGCCGGTTCCGTGACCAGTTGCAGACAGATCTCCTGGAGTGCCTTGGGGTTCTGGCCGGCGAACCGCTGCTCGTAGTCGGCGCGCAGCACCCGCACCCGCTCCTCCGCCAACTCCCGTACCTGCTTCTGGGCCTCGTCGGCGGCGGCGTCCAGATCGGGCTTCCAGACGTCGCCGTGCTTGGCGATCCACCGGTGGACGTTCCGCTGCCGCGCGCGGATGGCGCGCTCGCCCTCCTCGCCCGCCGCGAGCAGGGACCGGCGCCCGGTCAGCCGGTCGGCGACCGCGGCCATGGTGGAGTCGGCCAGGTGCAGCAGGGTGCGCCGGTGGATCAGCCCGATCTGGTCGATCACGTCGGTCCGCAGCCGGGTGCCGAGTTCGGTGAGACCGCTCAGCTCCAGTTCGCGGTCGCGGCCGGGTCCGGCGGGCTCCTGGTACGCGGCCAGCACCTGCTTGGCGGAGACACTGACCCCGGTGACCTCCTCGCGGAAGCGGTCGGCGAGTTCCCTGCCCCGTGCCTCGTCGCCCAGCAGCGCCGTCCAGGTCTGCGGGGAGCGCAGCGTGGCGAGGTTCTCGCGCAGCCGGGCGGCGGCGTCGCTGGTCTGGTCGGCGTGGGTCTGGACGATGACGTAGCTGCCGACGTGGCCCACGGACTCGGCGAGAAAGCGCAGTTCCGAGGCGCTGATCGGCCGGTCCGGGCGGATGGCGAACAGCACCGCGTCGGTGTCGGCCAGCGCCGCGACGGTGGCCCTGCGGTGGGCGGGGTTGAGCCCGCCTACGCCGGGGGTGTCGGTCAGCCGCAGACCGGCGGCGAGCAGTTCGGAGGGGAGGGCGATGACCGCGCCGAGCACTTCGGCGTCCCGGCCGTGACGCCGCGTCACCATTTTGGCGCCGCGGGCGGTCAGATAGTCCTCGGTCTCCTGCTCGTCCGCCACGTCCCGGACCGTCACGGTGGTGCCCCGGCGAAGGAAGACCGTCGCCAACCGGGCCGGGCCGTGCACCAGCTCGACCTGGACGGACGACAGCGCCTCGACGGCGGAGGGCAGGACGGGGGTGCGGACGAGTGCGTTGAGGAGGGTCGACTTGCCGACCGACACCTCACCGACGGCCGCCACCCGGGCGACGGGGCTGCGCCAGCGGTCGACCAGGTGCCTGAGCGGTTCGATGGCGGTCTCCAGCGCCTGTGCCTCGTGGGCGAGGGCGAGGAGTCCGCGCACGGCAGCCTCCGCCTGGTCGTCGATGGCGGTGGCGGTGGGAGGGGGAGTGGTGCCGGTCGTGTCACTCATGCGGGTCCTCCTCTATGTCGTACACGGCGACCCGCGCGGGTGCGAGGACCCGCCGGGAGGGGGTTTCCCGGAAGCCGGGTTCGAGTACGTCGGCTATCCGGTCGTACTGCTCCGGTCCGGCGGCCCTGCGGGTCTCGCTCCAGCGGTGGGCGGCCGGGTCGAAGGGCGTCCCGGGGTCGGGGCTGATCGTCGCGATCCCGGGCAGCCGGGCCACGACCGCGTGGATCCTGCGGGCCAGTTCCCGGTTGGCGAGCCGGTCGGCGACGGCCAGCAGATCGGAGGCGACGCCGGGGAGGGGCGGGGGGTGGTCGCTGTCCGCGGGTGGTGCCGGTGGGGGCTTGGGGTCGGGCTGGTGCTTGGGGTGGGGGGTGGGGGCGGGCTGGTCCTTGGGGCTGGGGGTGGGGGCGGGCTTGGGGTCCGGGCTGGGGATGGGGCCGGGCTGGGGCTCGGGCTTGAGGCCGGGGATGGGGCGAGGCCCGTCCTCAGGCGTGGCGTCGGGCTTGACGTCCCGTTCGGGTACGGAGACGGGGGTGGGTGCCGGGCGGCGGGGCGCGGGGCGCCGCGGTGTCCCGTTCGCCGTGGGCTCCAGGCGCGCGGCGAGCCGGTGGAGGGCTCGTGCGCCGACCACCCTGGCCCTGCGGGTGGGAAGGGGTTTCACAGCTTCTTCTCCTCCACGTCGGCCTCCAGCGCCCGCCGGGCGGTGTCGGCCATGAAGCCCGCGACCGTGCGGGAGCGGGAGTCGGTGAACGGATCGTCGGTCCGGGCGGTCCAGCGCGCGAGGGCCGCGAGGGTGTCGTGCCGTCCGCAGGGCTCGCCCCGCAGCAGCCGGAGGGCGGTGGTCAGGTCGCCGGACGACAGTCCGTGCCCGGCGGGGGTGTGGCGCAGCAGCCGGGCGGCGGCCCGGGGCCACAGCGCCTGGTACCGGGGGCTGCGCGTCACCTCGGCCAGGGTGGCGCGCACCCGCGCGGCGGGCTCGTCCCGGAGGCGGGCGGCCAGGCGGCGGAGTCGTACCAGGGCGGCGGTGGAGGTGAACAGATCGGCGTCGTCGGCCATGTCGGTCAGCACCGCTTCCAGCGAGCCGATGCGTGACATCCGCTCGAACACCGCGGCGACATCGGCGGGGTCGTGCATTCCGGTGGTGGCCCGGACGAGTTCGGGCAGCGGCTTCGGGCCGCCGACGGCCTCTTCGAAGGCTTCCCGGTCGGCGTCCGGGACCCGTCCGGAAAGTTCCGCCGCCACCCGGTCCCAGGACGGCACGGACCACCGCGCGGACGACGGCAGTGAGCGCAGGGCGTCGAGGACCGCGACCGTCCGCCGGTCGACCAGACCGGTCCTGGCGGCGACCGCCATCCGCTGGTTGACGCCCGCGAACCGGAAGGTGACCGGGGTGTCGCCGCGCACCCGGTGCTCGATGGTGTCGGCGTCCTCGTCCACCAGCTCGATCTTCGACATGACGGCGACCACGTTGCCGACCAGGTCGAAGGGGCCCGCGGAGAGGGCGGCGAGTTCCTCCAGCCGGTCGGCCCAGTGGTCGACCCGGCCGCCGTCGAGGATGCAGACGAAGGCCGCGGCGGCACCGGACAGATCGCCGCCGCCCATCATCCGCAGGGTCTCGCGCGGGTTGTCCGAGAGGGTGTTCAGCCCCGGGCTGTCGCCCAGCAGCAGTCGGTCCGCGAGGGGGAAACCGACGGCGACCGCCCGGTGCGACGGGTCCGGGAGCGCGGGCGCGGAGAGGTGGGGGCCGTGGTACCAGGTGACCGAGGACGTGGTCTCGGCGAACGCGGTCCGGGCCAGCGGACGGGCCACCAGCGCGTTCAGCAGGGTCGATTTGCCGGTCGAGACATCGCCCACGATCAGCACCCGCAACGGCTGTCCGCACTGGGCGACGATGTCGTTCAGCGTCGTGTCCCCGGCCAGCGCCGGGTGCTGGAGCAGGGCGTGGCAGTGGTCCGCGATGACGGCACAGGCGGGGCTGGGGGCCGGGGCAGGGACGGTCGCCGGTGGGGCGGGCTCGGAGGCGGTCATCGCTCGGGCGGGCTCGGGGGCGGTTTGCGGACGGGCGGGCTGAGGGGCGGTTTCCGGACGGGCGGATACCGGACGGACAGGCTCAGGGGCGGGCTCCGGACGGGCGGACACCCGACGGACAGGCTCAGAGGCGGGCTCCGAACGGCCGGACACCCGACGCGCGGGCTCAGAAGCGCTCATCGCACCGGCCGTTCGCGTCGTGGCGGGTCGCGTCGCAGTTGGTCGAGTGACAGTCGGTCAGGTGACCGTCGTCGGCCGAGTCGCAGTCGGTCGATCGACTGCGGCGTGCGGGCGTACACGACGCCGGGATCGGGGCTCGCGTACAGCTGGACCGGCGCCGGGCGCGCAGCCGCGTCCCGCAGGGCCACCTGACTCCCCGTGTCCCCGGTGAGCGCGCGATAGACCTGGTCATGGGCGTCGTACACCACCACGATCGTCGGCTCCCCGCCCGTGACCACGCAGGTGACGGGGCCCCCGGCCTTGAGTGCGCGCCGCCAGCGTGGCTCGAAGCGGTGCCGGGCATTCACCGTGTAGGTGCTCAGTGAGCGCGGGCCGCTCACCACCACGGTGCCCGAGGCGGGTTCCACCGCGAGGGCGACCGGCTCCGGGCCCGGCAGGGCCAGTGTCGCCAGCGTCTCCCGACCGGCCGCGTCCATCAGCTCCAGGCCCGTGGCGGTGCGAGCCAGCAGCAGGCCGGGGTCGAGGAAGAACAGCTCCGCGACCGGCTCGCCGAAGGTGAGGGGGCGCCAGCGGCCACGGGAGGTGTCGAGGAGGGTCCCGGTCGGGCCGCCGTCGACACACCAGGCGAGGAAGGGGCCTTGGTACGCCAGCGCCGTGACCCGTCCCTCGGGTCTGGACGGGGTGGCCGCCAGGTGGCCGTAGACCGAGCTGTGGCTGTCCTCGCCCCGCGCGTTCAGCCGTACCTCGGTGAAGGCCGGGGACTCGCTGGCCAGCAGCAGACGGTGACCGGCCGGGTCCGCCGTCATCGCCACCGTCTGCGGGTACGTCCAGCGCTGGGCGAGCGGGCTGAGCCGCCCCGCCCCGTCGTCCCGCCAGATCCGTAACCGCGCGTCGGTGCCGAGGGTGGCGAGACCGCCGGCCACGGCCACCAACGGTGTACGCGCGGACGGTGGTTGCAGCACGTCCGCTGTCAGGGTGAAGGGGCGGAGTGCGGAGGCGCGCGGTCGGCCGGTGCCGAGGGGGGCGCGGACCGCGCCGAGCGCCACCGGGCTGCCCTGGGCCTCTCGGGAGATGTCCACGATCTCCGCGCCCAGCTCGGTGGCCAGGCCCGCCATCTGTTCCCGTACGCAGGGGATGCGTGCCGCTCCGCCGCTGAGGACGAACGCGTCCGGCCGGTGTTCGCCCAGTGCGCGCAGCGCCTCGTGGACCAGCGCGCGGCACTCCAGGACCAGCGGCGCGATGGCCTCCTCGAAATCCTCGCGGTACACGGGAACTTCGACGGTACGGATCGCGAACACGGCTTCGTCGGCGTCGCTGAGCGCCTTCTTGACCTGCTCGGCCTCCGCCCGGAGCAGGGCGGGCTCGGTGGCGGCGAGGTCCGCGAGCACCCGGCGCTCGTCGTCGTCGGCCGCGTCCCGGACCAGGTGCAGGACCCGGGCGTCGAAGTCGTCGCCGCCGACCAGCCGCCCGCCCTCGTACCGCACCTGCGGCGAGGCGTCCGGCCGGGTGCGCAGTACGGCGAAGTCGAACGTCGAGGCGCCGAAGTCCAGGACGGCGCGGATGCCTTCGGCGGGCAGCCGGGACGCGGCGTGGAGGCCGACCGCCTCGGCCTCGCTGACCAGGGTGACCGGTACTCCCCCGGCGACGGAGGCCGCCGCCTCCACGAGGACCGCCTTCTCGATGCCGGTCCACACCACGGGGTGCGTGAGGACCAGGTGCTCGGGCGGGCCGGACCCGCCGGGCAGCGCGGTGAGCGCGTGCCGGAGGATCGCGCCGATGCCGCGTACCAGCGGCTGGGTGTCGCCGACCGGGAAGTGCAGCTCGCGGTGGAGCGGTTCGGTGGCCGGATCGGGCTTGTTGACCTGCTGCTTCACCCCGACGACATAGCGGCCCCGGTAGCGCGGGGCGCGGGAGAGGTTCTCCGGGGCCACCCCGGTGAGCAGGGTGCGGTCGCGGTCCAGGAACAGCGTGGTGGACCACTGGAACTCACCCTCGATGCCGATGGCCGCCGGGTCCCCGCGCCCGCTCCGCCAGATGCCGACCTTGGTGGCCGACGCGCCGATGTCCACAGCGACGATCAACAGTCCCCCCGACAGTACGTCGCACAGGAACCCGCCGAGCGGTCCCTGCCCCCGCTACTTCTTGTCAATTCAACCCTAAAGACCCCGCTCATTATTGTCAACTGAACAATTAGCTAATCTGTGCAGCATGCACACTCCTCGACCCCGCCTCCTGGTCCATCTGACGGCCGACATCGTGATCCTCACCATCCGCGCCGGGTCGCTCCAGGCGCTCCTGGTGGAGCGCGGCACCGAGCCGTTCCGGGGCAGGCTCGCCCTGCCCGGCGGGTTCCTGCGCGGGTCGGAGACCCTGGACCTCACGGCGATCCGCGAGTTGCGCGAGGAGACCGGGATGGACGCCGCCCGCTTCCATCTCGAACAGATCGGCATCTACTCCGACCCGCACCGCGATCCGCGCGATCCCCGGGTGATCTCCTGCTCCTATCTCGCGATCGTGCCGGACCCGCCGGTTCCGGCCGCCGGTTCGGACGCCGCCGCCGCGACCTGGGCACCGGTCGAATCGGTCCTCGCCACGGCGGACGCGCTCGCCTTCGACCACCACCGGATCCTTAGGGACGCCGTCGAGCACGCGCGCTTCGAACTCCAGTTCTCGGCCGTCGCCACCCAGTTCTGCCCGCCCGAGTTCACCATCGCCGAACTGCGCAAGGTCTACGAGACCGTGTGGGGCCACCCGCTGGACGGCCCGAACTTCCACCGCAAGGTCACGGAGGCCGCCGGGTTCCTCACCCCCGTCGGCCGCCGCCGCAAATCCACGGTCGGCCGCCCCGCCGCGCTCTACCGGGCGGGCGACGCGACGATGCTGACGCCCCCCATCATGCGCCCGCCATAAGGGGAGGTGAGGGTGGCACAGAGTCAGGGGTCCGGCGGACGAAAGGACGGACGAAAGGAACGAACCCCAACACTCATACAACGTTTCCCAAACACCGAGTGTCTGACGCGGCAACAACACTCACAACCGGGAGATGTTTTGATCAAGGTGAGCGTCGTCGTACCGATCTACAACGCCGGTTCCTATATCGAGCGTTGCGCACCCTCACTCGTCGAGCAGAGCCTCGGTGCCGACGCGTACGAGGTGGTGTACGTCGATGACGGTTCGACGGACGACTCGGCCGAGCGCCTCGGGCAGCTGGCCGAGGCCCACGCCCACGTCCGGGTCTTCCAGCAGGAGAACTCCGGCTGGCCCGGCAAGCCGCGGAATGTGGGTGTCGACCGGGCCAGGGGCGAGTACATCCAGTTCGTGGACCAGGACGACGAGTTGTCGTACGAGGCCCTGGAGCGGATGTACACACTGGGCCGACGCAACGGGGCGGACATCGTGCTGGGCAAGACCCACGGGACGATGCAGGGGCCCAGCAATGTGTTCAAACGGACGGTCGAGCGGTGCACCCCCGCGGACGCCCCGCTCTTCGAGAGCCTGACCCCGCACAAGATGTTCCGCCGGGACTTCTTACTCGCACACGGGATCCGCTTCCCGGAGGGCCGGGTCAGGCTGGAGGACCAGCTGTTCATGGCCCGCGCCTATGTACGGGCCCAGACGGTGTCGATCCTCGGCGACTACCCCTGCTACCGGTGGAACCGGCGTGAGGACGGCGGCAACAACAGCAGCCGCCGCGTCACCGCCGACGACTACTACGGGCATCTGGGCAAGGTCGTGGAGGCCATCAAGGAGGGTACGGAGCCGGGTGACCTCCAGGACCGGATGCTGCGCCGCTCGTTCCGGGTGGAGCTGCTGCGGCCGGTGAGCGAGCCCCGCGTCCTCCAGCGCACCGGGAAGGATCTGGACGAGTACTACACCACCGTCCGTCAGATGGCGATGACCAGCTATCCGCCGGGAGTGCGCGCCGGGCTTCCGGCGATCAGCGGGCTGAGGGCGGAACTGCTCGTGCAGGGGAAACTGGACTCCCTCATCGAACTCGCCCGCCGCACCAAGCAGATCAAGCCGCAGGTCGAGCTGGACGACATCCGCTGGCGGGACGGCAAACTGGTGATCCGGACCCGCATCGGCATGCTCCGGGCCGACGGCCACCCGCTGACCGTCGTCGAGCGCGACGGACGGATGCTCCTCGACCCCGAACTCCTCGACGGTATCCCGGGAGCGGAGGGCTGGGAGGTCACCGACCCCTTCTCCCACGCGTACGGCGAACTCATCGTGCACGACACCGGCGGCAACCAGTGGTGGTACCCGGACGGGGAGCTGGCGCCGGTCCTGGAACCGCTCGGCCAGGGCCGTCACCGGGTCGTCGTCGCCGGTGAGTCGGTTCTCGACCCGCTGGCACTCACCGGCGGCGAGCCGATGACCCCCGGCGTCCATCTGGTCTGGGCGGGCGGGCAGTTGCTGGGGGTCGGCCGCCGGCCCCGGCTGGACAAGGGCGGCGCCCGTGTCTCCGTCGGGACTGTCGCCGTCGGCACACCACCCCGCTTCATCTCCCCCACCTGGGGCGGTCCTGGCGGTCAGCTGCGGATCGCCGTGAGCGCCCCCGGCCGGATCAGCACCACCCGACGGCTGCTGCTGCGCACCGCCGCCGACCATCGCCTCCGCCATGGCGTCCGCGAGGTGCTGCAACGCCTGCCGCGCGGCACCAGCCGCACTCTCCGCGCCGCCGCACGCCGGGCCGACCGCTGGATGCTGCGGTAGGGCTGTAGCCGGCCGGAGGGTGGCGGATGCGGGACCCGGGGGGCCTGTCGGGCCGGTCAGGCCCCCCGGTGCCGACGCGCCGCCTGCGATCGATGGGCGCTTCGGAGTCGGGTTCAGATGCCGACGGTGGTGAAGGGGCGGCAACGGAACGGCTCCGAGTTCTCGGGGTCGAGCCGGTTCAGTACGAGGTGCGCCACGTTCGGGTCGATGGCCAGTCCCAGATGCCCGGCCGAGTCGTAGGCGCACACGTCCTGGAGCACGATGTTGGTGACATCGGCGTTGCCCCCCGTGAGCAGACCGCTCGTGTACGGCGTGACGACACGGTCGTAGCGGGTGACGATGCTGGTGTACGTCGGTCCCGGTACGGCTACGGGGCCGTCGTTGAGCTTGGCGAGGAACGCCGATCCGGGGAGATAGTCCGTACAGGCGCCGCAGCCGACACCAGTGAGCAGGCCCTGGAGTCCGAGAGCGGCGGCCAGACTCGCCAGCCCGTTCAGTGTGGTGCCGCGGAAGTTGGAGCCGAAGCCGATGAAGTCGTCCACCTCGGCGGCTCCACCCAGGTACTTGATGTAGTAGGCGGGGACGGTGCTCCCCTCGGAGTGGCCGACGATGTCCACCTTGGCCGCGCCTGTCCTCTCCCGTACGCGGTCCACGAACGCGCCCACCTCGGCGGCGCTCTGAGCCATCGGCGCGAGTCCGCCCGCCAGCCCGCCCAGAACCGTCCTGCCGTAGGTCTCGGAGAAGACGCAGTACCCGGCCGCGCGGAGCTTGGGGGCCAGTGTCAGGAAGTTGTCCCAACTGTTGGCGCCGAGCCCATGGACGAGAACCACCGGTTCGGGATGGACGGCGCTCGGGCGACAGGACCAGTCGTTCCACCCGGACCGCGGCGGCTCCGTCCCGGCCGCCGACGCGGTCGTGGTGAGGGTGGTCGAAACGAGTACGGACAGCATGAGCGCTGTCAGGAACGTGCGGAGCTTGGCCATGCGGCGACTCCTTGCCGAGGGGTAAGTTACCCGGAAGTAGAGCACGGACTCTTGTTAGGAACAAGGCATCGTTTCCATAAATGCGGAGCGATTCCATCGATGGGCCCGGACGCGGTCCGAGCCGCGCAGCGCGCCATGGTGATGGGGGGTCAGGAGGGTGGGGGGTCAGGAGGGTGGAGGGTCAGGAGGGTGGAGGGTGAGGGGGGACGGTGAGTGACGCGCTCGGGAAGCGGTCAGGGTGTGGTGAGCCCGGAACTGATCACCGAGTAGAAGCGGTCGAGCCGGTCCTGGAGCGACGCGCGATCCGTGGCCCGCTCGGTGCCCGCGTCCAGGAGCCAGTCGGCGATGATGTCGAAGAGACCGCCGATCAGGCCCATGGCCACCGCGCGTGAGTGCGCACCCGACTCAACGCCCAACCGCTCCCAGGCCGCCTCCACGAACGACGCGGCCCACCGCCTGTTCGCCCGCCGGTGCGCCTCCGCCAGCGGTGTCACCGCCCGCCCCTCACCGAACGTCACCCGCGCCACCCGGACATCGTCCACGAAGGCATCGGCGAAGTGCCGGATGAGAGCGTGCGCGGCGGCCTCACTCTCCGCCTCCGCCTGCTCGTCCCCCAGCGCCTCCAGCCCGTCCAGCACCGATGTGAGCCGTCCGGTCACGTTCTTGACGATGCCGTCGAGCAGCGCCAGGTACACAGCTTCCTTGCCGGTGAAGACCTCGTAGAAGCTCTTCGTCCCGACGTAGGCGTGCTTGCAGATCTGCTCTATCGAGGTGTCCTGGTAGCCCTGCGCGGAGAACAGCTCCAGCGCCGCGTCCAGTAGATCCGCCCGGCGCCTGGCCCGTCGCTCCGCGGCATCCAAGCCCCGGATCCGTCGGCCCCGCGCACCCCCGTCGTCCGCCACCGCACCCTCCACGGGCCCAAGATATCCTGCCCCGGCTCAGCGGTTCGTACGGGGCGGTAGCTTGCGCGGGGGCGGCGGTGCATTGCGCTGAGGGGAGGGGGAGAGGAAGGCGGCGTGGAGGCGTGTGGGCGTGGGGGCGTGGAGGGCTTGGTGTCGTTGATGGGGTCACGGTGACGGCAGGGTCACCGTGACCGTGAGACCCCCGTTCTGGTTCGGAACGGCGGTCACCGTGCCCTCGTGTGCGTCTACGATCGCCCGCACTATGGACAGGCCCAGGCCCGCGCCCTTCGCCGTGACCAGCCGCTCGGTGCCTATCCGGCGGAACGGTTCGAACAGCGTGGGTATCTCGTAGGGGGCCAGGTCGGGGCCGGAGTTGGCGACCACGACCGCAGCGGTGCCGTCGCCCTGTCTCGTGCGGGTGGTGACACGGACCCATCCGTCGGGGTCGTCGTTGTGGCGGATGCCGTTCTCGACCAGATTCTGGATGACGCGCTCAAGGAGCAGGACACCACCGCGGGTCGGAGCGGGGGCGAAGTCATGGGTGACGGTGATGCCCGCCCGGTCCGCCTCCGGTCCGCTCTGGTGGATCACATGCGCGGCGATGTCGGCGAGGTCCGTCGGATGGCGCTCGGGGAGATGGTTTTCCGCCCCGGCCAGCAGCAGTAGCCCGGCGATGAGCCGTTCCTGCCGGGTGCTGATCTCCAGCAGACTGCCGCCGAGTTCCTTGACGTCCGAGGACGCGGTCCTCCGGTGCATGGCCATCTCCACCAGGGCGCGGTGCAACGCCAGGGGGGTACGCAGCTCATGACTGGCGTTGGCGACGAAGCGGCGCTGCCCGTCGAAGGACCGGTCGAGGCGCTCGACCATGGCGTTGAAGGTGCGGGCGAGATCTTTCACCTCGTCGTCCGGGCCGTCCAGTCCGATGCGCTCGTGCAGACCCCGGTCGGCGGCAGGGGCTGCCGCTATCCGCCGGGCGGTATGCGTGACTTGCTGGAGGGGGTCCAGCACCCGGCCGGCGATCAGCCAGCCGAGCCCCGCCGCCGCGCCGCCCACGATGAGCAGCGCGATACCCCCCTGGGTGATCAGCGAGGCAGTGGCGGCGTCCCGGATCTCCTCCTGGGCGTTTCTGAGCAGGTCCTCGGCGCCGTCGCCGGTGTAGGTGCGTCCGTCCGGGCCGGTGAGCGAGGGCTCCCCCGGTCCGGTGGCCCGCCCCGCGTCGGGCGGGGGTGTCTGGGAGGGCGTGCTGATCTCGGTCCTGCTGGTGTCCGCCTGGAGCCGCTGGTTGAAGAGGGCGTATGTGGTGCCCAGCAGCACCACACCGGCGGCCAGGAACAGCAGCCCGTAGACCAGGGTGAGCCGGGCCCGCAGGGTGATACGGCGGGGGCTCAGGGAGATGCGGCGGGGGCTCAGGGTGATACGGCGGGAGC
This sequence comes from Streptomyces sp. NPDC004610, assembly GCF_040609715.1. Lineage (NCBI taxonomy): Bacteria > Bacillati > Actinomycetota > Actinomycetes > Kitasatosporales > Streptomycetaceae > Streptomyces > Streptomyces sp. NPDC004610. The sequence goes on from NZ_JBEXLA010000018.1 coordinate 110,387, forward strand.
GCCGCCGGTTGGGGCGGTCGACCCGGGCGGGTGGGTGCGGGGTGTTGGGTGCGGGGGGCGTGGGAAACGGCTCGCGTGACGGAGTGTCGCCCGGGGCGCCAGGTGTGGTGCGCATGGGATCCGGTGTGCTCATGAGATGCGGTACCCCACTCCCGTGACGGTTTCGATGACCGGTGGGTCACCCAGCTTGCGGCGGAGCTTGAGCACCGTGACCCGAACCACCCCGGTGAAGGGGTCGATGTGTGCGTCCCACGCCTTCTCCAGCAGCTGTTCGGCGGAGACAACCGCCCCGTCGGCGCGCAGCAGCTCCGCGAGCACGGCGAACTCCTTCTTCGCCAGCGCCACCTTGCGCCCGTCGCGGAAGACCTCGCGCCGGGCCGGATCGAGTGTGATTCCGACCCTGTTCAGTACGGGCACGGTGGCGGGCCGGGAGCGGCGGCCGAGGGCGAGGACCCGGGCTGCGAGTTCCCGCAGCGCGAACGGTTTGGTGAGATAGTCGTCGGCGCCGATGGACAGGCCCTCCACCCGGTCGGTGACCTCGGCGGACGCGGTGAGCATCAGGACGCGGGCGTCGGAGCCGGAGTCCACCACATGACGACACACGTCGTCGCCGTGCAGTCTCGGCAGATCCCGGTCCAGTACCACCAGGTCGTAATCGTTCACGTCGAGCCGCTCCAGCGCCGCGACGCCGTCATGGACGACATCGACGGCATGCGCCTCCCCGCGCAGCCACTCCGCGATCACATCAGCGAGGATCGTCTCGTCCTCCACCACCAGTACCCGCATCAGCGGACTCCCCCTCCTGTCCACGGGCCCGTTCCCCTGCGCCACGAGCGTGCCCCGCGACCATGCTGCCGCAGCGAGATGTTCCTTTCCGTAAAGAATCGAAGTAACGGAGAGTTAACACCGCTGGCTGTTGCATCGACTCTCAGAAGCCGGCGGCGGGCCGGCCCGTGAGAAGGGGATCACCCGATGCGTATCCATGGCCGAACACGCGCCGCGCTGGCGGCACTGCCGATGGCGGCCGTTCTGGTCCTCGCCGGTTGCGGAGGTAGCGACGGCGCGGAGGACGGAGTCGCCTCCGCGAACGACAGCGGAAGCGGTAGCAGCAGCGGTAGCGGCAGCGGTGGCTCCGGTGGGGGCACCGACCTCGGCCCGGACGAGATGGCGCAGAAGTTCGCCGAGTGCATGCGCGAGAACGGCGTCGACATGGCCGACCCCAAGCCCGGAGAGGGCCTGGACCTCGACCTCGGGGCTGTCGACCGGGCGACGGCGGACAAGGCCCTCAAGGCATGCCGTCAGTACGACCCCATGGAGAACGGCGGAACCGCCGAAGTCAGCAAGGAGACGGAGGAGAAGCTGCGCGCCTACTCCCAGTGCATGCGCGAGAACGGCGTGGACGACTTTCCCGACCCGGTCCCGGGCGGCGGGCTGGAGATGGACGGTTCCCTCCAGGACGACCCGGACTTCCAGCGGGCCGACGAGACCTGCAGGGGTCTGCTGCCCGGTGGCGGCAAGGCCGAACTCACCCCGAAGGACACCCCGTGAGCGAGCCGCCTCTCGACCAGGCACCGGACCAGGGTCCAGGCGCTGCCGCCTCGGACCCGGCCACGTCCGATGACCGTGCCATATCTGATGACCGTCCCACGTCCGATGACCCTGCCGTTCGTCCGACGCCCACTCTGGATGTCGCCGCCCGGGACTCGGACTCTGTCGCACCCGATGCGACCGGATCCGCCCACCGCCGTCGCACCCGGCGGACCCACCGCGCGGAACACGGCCATCGCGCTCACCGTCCTGCTGGCCGCCGGTGCCGCCGTGGCACTCACCGTACTGCGCACTACCGGGGACGACGAGGGCGGCGGCGAGGCCGGCGAACTGCCGCCGAGGACCGCCGCGGTGACCAGGCAGACTCTCACCGACTCCCGCAGCGAGGACGGCGAACTCGGTTACGGCACCACCGCGGCGGCCGTCAGCCGCATCCCCGGCACACTCACCGCCGTCCCGCCGACCGGCGCCGAGATCACCTGGGGGAAGCCACTGTTCAAGGTGGACGACGAGCCGGTGACCCTGCTGTACGGCTCGATGCCCGCCTACCGGGCCCTGAAGCCGGGCGTGGAGGGCAAGGATGTGCAGCAGTTGGAGAAGAACCTCGCCGCTCTCGGCTACGACGGTTTCACGACCGACCGCGCGTTCACCGCCGCCACCGCCGTCGCCGTCGAGCGGTGGCAGGAGGACCTGGGCCTTCCCACGACCGGTGTGGTGGAGCTGGGGAGGGTCGTTTTCGCGGACGCGGCGGTGCGGGTCGACGCGGCCTCGGCCACCGAGGGCGAGCAGACCGGCCCTGACCAGCAGGTGTTCACCTACACCGGCACCGAGAAGGTCGTATCGGTCGACCTCGACCCCGCCGATCAGCGGCTCGCGAAGCAGGGCGGCGCGGTCGAGGTCCGTCTCCCGGACGGCAGCCCGGTCGCCGGGGTGATCGACAAGGTCTCCACGGTGATCGAGGAGGGCGACGGCCCCGACCAGCAGGCGCAGACGAGGATCCGCCTGGTCATCACGCTGGGGGACGAGAAGGCCGCGGCCTCCTTCGAACTGGGCGCGGTCGGTGTGGACTTCACGGCCGGACAGCGGGAGAACGTCCTCACCGTGCCGGTCGCCGCCCTGCTCACGCTCGCCGAGGGCGGCTTCGGCGTGGAGGTGGTCCAGGGGTCGACATCGACGTATGTGCCCGTGCGGACCGGTCTCTTCGCCGACGGCCGGGTGGAGATCTCCGGGGACGGGATCGCCGAGGGCGTGAAGGTCGGGATGCCGAAGTGATCTCCCTGACCGGTGTGACCAAGTCCTACCCCGGCGGTGTCACCGCGCTGCACGATGTCACCCTGCACATCGCGCGCGGGGAACTGGTCGGAATCGTCGGCCCGTCCGGCTCCGGCAAGTCGACCATGCTCCATATCCTCGGCACCCTCGACCGCCCCAGCTCCGGCCGGGTACGCATCGACGGCCACGACACCGGCGCACTCTCGGACGCGGGGCTGTCCGCGCTCAGGGCGTCCCGGATCGGTTTCGTGTTCCAGCAGTTCCATCTCGCCGCCGGTACCCCGGCGATCGACAATGTGGCCGACGGCCTGGTGTACTCCGGGCTGCGGGCCCGGGAGCGACGGCGGCGGGCCGAGGCGGTACTGCGCCGGGTGGGCCTGGGCCACCGACTCGACCACGAGCCGCACGAACTGTCCGGCGGTGAGCGTCAGCGCGTGGCCATCGCCCGCGCGGTGGCCGGTGAACCCGCGCTGCTGCTCGCCGACGAGCCGACCGGCGCGCTCGACTCCGTCTCCGGGGCCGGGGTGATGCGGCTGCTGCGCGAGCTGAACGCGGCGGGCACCACCGTCGTCGTCATCACCCACGAACGGGCCCTCGCCGACGCACTGCCCCGCCGGATCCGGATGCTCGACGGCCGACTGGTCGCCGACATCGGCATCGGCATCGGCATAGACATAGAAATCGGCATCGGTACCTCTGCCGGTGCGGACGCCTCCGTCGGCGCCGCTGCCCGCAGTGATACCTCCGCAGGCGCCGAGACGCCTGCCCCTACGGACACCTCCGCCAGCACCGACACCCCTGCCTGTACCAGTACCTCCGCCAGCGCTGACCGCCCGGCCGACACCGACACCCGACCCGACGCCGCGCCGTTCGGCATGCCCACCCCGGAGGCGAGCCGATGACCGGCAGCAGCCCGCTCGAACCGGCCCGGATGTGGCCCGGCGATGTACTCAAGGTCGGCGCGGTGGGCCTGCGTACCCGTCCGCTGCGGGCGTTTCTCTCCGCCCTCGGTATCGCGATCGGTATCGCGGCGATGGTGGCGGTGATCGGCATCTCGTCCTCCTCCCGCGCCGAACTCGACCGCACCCTCAACGCCCTGGGCACCAATCTGCTCACCGTCACCCCCGGCGAGACTCTGGCCGGGGGAACGGCCACACTCCCCAGGACCGCGGAGGCGATGATCGGCAGGATCCGCCCGGTCGACGCGGTCTCGGCCATCGGCAAGGTCCCGGAGACGAACATCTACCGCAACAGCGAGATCCCCGAGGCGGAGAACAACGGCCTCGCCGCCTACGCCGTACGTACCGATCTGCTGTCCACGGTCCGCGCGCACCTGCGCAGCGGCACCTGGCTCAACGCGGCGACCGGCAGCTACCCGGCCACCGTGCTCGGCGCGACCGCGGCCGAACGCCTCGGCATCGGTCACGCCACCCCTGAGACGCGGATCCTGATCGGCGGACGCCCGTTCACCGTCATCGGCGTCCTCGCCCCCGCCCCGCTGGCGCCGGAACTGGACACGGCGGCTCTCCTGGGCTGGAGAGCGGCCGAGTCGGAGCTGGACTTCGGCGGACACGCCACCACCATCTACACCCGCTCCGCGGACGCCGATGTCGAACAGGTCGCCAGAGTGCTGTCCGGCACCGCCAACCCCGAGGCGCCGGGCGAGGTCAGTGTCTCGCGCCCCTCGGACGCCTTGGCCGCCAAGCAGGCAGCCGGACGCGCGTTCACCGGGCTGCTGCTCGGACTGGGCGCGGTGGCCTTGCTGGTCGGCGGCGTGGGAGTCGCCAACACCATGGTCATCTCCGTACTGGAGCGCCGTCCCGAGATCGGTCTGCGCCGTTCCCTGGGCGCCACCCGTCCGCAGATCCGCACGCAGTTCCTGACCGAGTCCCTCCTCCTGTCCACCCTCGGCGGCCTGGCAGGCGCCGTCCTGGGCTCCGCCGCCACCACCGCCTACGCCCTCCACCAGCACTGGCCGACCGTCATTCCCGTTCCTGCCCTCCTGCTGGGCATCGCGGCCACGCTGGTGACCGGGGCGCTGGCGGGTCTCTACCCGGCGATCCACGCGTCCCGCCTGTCCCCCACCCAGGCCCTCGCCGGCCCTTGACCGGTGAGCGCTATGCAACCCCGGTTCCGCAAGGCGCGGGGAGGGAGCCGGTGGCGCACTGGAGGGCGGGCGCCACCGGCTCCCTCCCCGGGCGCCGCCTCGGGTCACCGGGCTCCACAGCCCCGTTTCTCCTCCATTCAGGCCGTGCCGTAGTCCACCACCTGGCGGGCCTCGAACAGATGGCTCTCGGCGGCGCCGTCCGTGCCTGTGCCGCCGATCCCGGCCGCGAGCATGTCCCGATCGATGACCTCGAACGGACATGTGCCCTCGGGGACCACGGAGGAGTAGTCGAACGCCCCGTCCGACGAGTCGATGTCGTGGAAGTGCCGCCAGACCCGTCAGCCGTCTACGAGTATCGGCTGCTCGTAGTCGACGTATCGCTTGTCGGGGGCTTCGGAGAGGGCCTCGGCGTGGTGCAGGAGGGGGAGGGAGTAGGGAGTCCAGTGGGGCGCCCAGCAGGAGCACCTGGCCGCCCTCGGCCACCAGTTGGGCCAGTGGGCTGCCGGGGCCGTGTGGGTCGTCCCAGGGGTGGTCGGCCATCAGCGCGTGCGCTGCGGCGCCGAGGGCGGCGAAGCCGGGGGTGGGGGGCGGCTGCGTACGGCGCCCGGCGTGCGGCGCAGTGCTTCGGGCGGGCGGCCGGAATCAGTCGTGCGGGCTCAGCCCCGTCACGGTCAGCTGGAACATTCGGTCCGCCCGCGCGGCCGGGTCGGCATGGTGTTCCGTGGCCAGGGCGATACCGACGGCCAGGGTGATCAGGTCGGTGACGGTGATGTCCCCGGAGATCGCCCCGTCCCGCCCGGCGCGGCTCACCAGCGGGAGCGCCGCGTCCTCCAGCTTCGCCGCGCAGGCGTTCCCGTGCACCGGATCGGCGCCGGTGTCGTCGTAGGACAGCGCGGCGGCGAGACCTCTGGCGCGCACACAGTAGGCGACGACCTCGCGCAACCACTGGAGCAGGGCGTCCCGGCTGTCGGGCCCCGTGGACAGGTCGCGGGCGCGGGCGCACAGCGCCTCGACGCGTTCCTGGGAGACCGCTTCGAGGAGGGCCCGGCGGGTCGGGAAGTGTCGGCGCACGGTCGCCGAGCCGACCCCCGCGGTGCGGGCGATCCGCTCCAGGGAAGCGCCGGGTCCCTGGGCGGCGACCTCCTCCGCGGCCACGGCGAGGATCCGGGCGTAGTTGCGGCGGGCGTCGGCGCGTCGGCGGTCCGGCATGGCGTCGGTTCTCCTCCGGGTTTACTAAACGGCGGGGCCCGCCATATCGTAGCCGAAGCTAAACGGCGGACCCCGCCGTTTCATACCTCGTGCTTGAGGAGTGTCATGTCCGCACATCCCGCCCCTGTCCTCGTCACGGGCGCCACCGGCAGACAGGGCGGTGCTGCCGCCCGCGCTCTGCTCGCGGCCGGGCTGCCTGTCCGCGCCCTGGTGCGCGATACGGGCGCCGACCGGGCCAGAGCGGTCGAGGCACTCGGTGCCGAGCTGTTCGCCGGAGACCTCGATGACCGGGACTCCCTGCTCGGGGCCGCCGAGGGAGCGCGTGCTGTCTTCTCCGTGCAGATGCCCGCGCCCACGCCCGACGGCTTCGACTTCGAGGGTGAGATACGCCAGGCGACCCATCTGATCGACGCCGCGCGGGCGGTGGGCGTGCCGCAGTTCGTGCACACCTCCGTCACCGGTGCCGGTCAGCACACCGAGGCTCCCGGCTGGGCCGAGGGGCGCTGGGCGGTCATGGAACCGGTGATGGGCGCCAAGAGCGCGATCCAGGACCGGGTGCGCGCGGCCGGGTTCCCCCACTGGACCCTGCTGAAGCCGGGCTTCTTCATGGAGAACTTCCTCCCGTCCTCGGCGTTCCTGTTCCCGCGCGGTCTCGACGGCGGCCTGGTGAGCGTCCTCAAGCCAGGCACGCGGCTGTCCCTGATCGCGGTCGCCGACATCGGGACGGCGGTCGCCGCGGCCGTCGGCGCACCGGAGCGGTTCCACCGGGTCGAACTGGAGCTGGCCGGAGCCCATCTGTCGATGATGGAGATCGCCGCGGTCCTCTCCCGCGTTCTGGGCAGGCGGTTGTCGGCGCCGGACATGACCGAGCAGGAGGCGCTCGCTGCCGGGATGCCGGTGATGGGGGCGAGCCATGAGTTCCTGAACGTGGCGGAACAGCCCGGCCGTCCCCGCTATGCGAGGGACCTCGGCATTCCGGTCACCGGCTTCGAGGAATGGGCTCGGGAACATATGCGGCGGCCTCAAGGAGAGGCGTCTGCGCTGGCCGGAGGATGAGTTGAGCCGGTGCGGCTGTGTCCGTGAGTGCGGCTCCTGCGTGGGTGACGGCGTAGGGGAGCGCTTGGGGTCGTCCGCATGCGGCCTGGTCACGCTGGGGGGGCGAGGTAGGTCGAAGCAAGGCCACGGTCTCGATGATGCGCGCGAACGCCAGACCGTAGACGATGGCTGACTGGTCGATTGGTCGACTGGTCGCGGGTGTGGGGGAAGACCGTGTCGGCGCCATGGACGCCATGGCTGCGGCGGGCGGCCCAGCGGAGCAGGCTCGCCGTGATCCGCAACTCGTGGGCGACGAAACGCAGTACGGGAGTGGGTATGAGCCGCGCGAACGCCTCCCGCCCCGGACAGGTCCTGCCGGGGCAGACGCACGACCGCGCCCGACGGCACGCAGCTCCAGGGTCGGTGTCGACGGCTCGGTCGGTGGCACCTGGACCGCCACCGCCATCGGGGGCGGTGGCGGAGGCGGAGGCGGAGGCGGTCCAGGTGGACGGACCGCTACCGCCGCCGGGCAGTCGACCCTGGCCGAACCGAGTGCCGGACGGCCCCACCGCGCGCGACCAGCGCGACACGGCATCGGCGTGGCGGCGCACGGAATCTGCGTGGCGGCTCCGTGCACGCCGGATCGCACCGGCCGACGCGGTGGTGGTACGGGCTCGTGTCGAGGGTGATCGGAGACTGGCGGAGGCCGCCAGCGAGACCGTGTCCGTCATTGACTGAGCGCAGCCGGGTGGTCAGCCGGGGGCAAGCAGCAGCGTCGCAGGCGGGGGGCGTGTTTGCCGTGCGCGGTGACGGAGTCGTCAGCCCCGCAGGCGCACCGGTATCTCCTGCCAGCCGACCGCTATGAAGGACGCTATCTGGCGCAACTCCTCCGGTTCGACGGCCAGGGTCATGTCCGGGAAGCGGTCGAAGAGGGCGGGCAGGACCGTGCGGGCCTCCATCCGGGCCAGCGGAGCGCCGATGCAGCGGTGGACGCCGACGCCGAACGCCAAGTGGTCGTCCACGCCGCGCGTGGCGTCGAACACCTCCGCGTCGGGACCGTACTTGTCCGGGTCCCAACCGGCCGCGCCGAACGTCGTGATGATGGCGTCCCCGGCCGGGATCGTCACGTCCGCCACGGTCACGTCCTCCACCGCGAACCGCAGGGGCAGCGCCGCCAGGGGCGGATGCGCGCGCAGGGTCTCCTCGATCACCGCGTCCCACTCGACCTTGCCCTCCCGGACCAACGCGAGCTGGGCCGGGTCACGCAGCAGCGCCACGGTCGCGTTGCCGATGAGATTCACCGTCGTCTCGAATCCCGCGCCGATGACCAGCGTCAGCGTGTTCATCAGTTCCTCGTTGGTGAGCGGCGCGCCCTCGGAGTCCCGGGCCCTGATCAGCTCGGTGGTCATGTCGTCGCCGGGGTTCTCGGTCCGGTAGGCGACCAGGGCGTTCGACACGAAGACCCGCTGTTCCTGGATGAACGCCGGGTCGGAGGCGCGGATGATGGCGCTCATGAGCTTGCGTATCGGGTCCAGCAAGTGGTCGGGGACGCCGAAGAGTTCGAAGATGACCCGCATCGGCAGCGGGTAGGCGAGGCCCTCAATGAGGTCGGCGACCTCGTCGTCGCGGGACTCCAGACCGGCCAGGAGTTCGGTGGAGATCGCCTCGACGCGGGGGCGCAGCGTCTCGGTGCGGCGCTTGGTGAAGCTGGGGGCGACCAGGGCACGCAGCCGGGCGCGGTAGTCGCCGTAGGTGGCGAGCATGGTGTCGACGGCGGACCAGGACCGTATCCAGCCCCAGGCGGGGTGTTCGGCGAACTGCGGCCACAGGTTCCAGTGCTGGCGGGCGTCCCGGCTGATGTTGGGATCGAGGATGAGCCCTTTCAGGGTGTCGTAGCCGGTGGGCGCCCAGGCGGGGACGCCGCCGGGCAGTTCCACGGGGACGACGGGGCCCAGGGCACGTAACCGGGCCGCCTCGGCCTGGATATCGGCGCCGAAGGGGTCGATGGCGATGCGGTTGATCGTGGCCATGGGGGTCTCCAGGCGGCTTGTCTGTGCTGATTGGGGGGCGGGACCGGTTGGGGTGGCGGTGAGGGTGGGGGTGAGGGTGGGGGTGGGAGCTGGTTCGGGCTGGGGGGTGCTCCCGGTGGGGGGGCCGGTCCGGGGGGGTCAGTACACAGTGCAAGCACAGGTTGTCCCAGGGTGAGCACCGAACCTCTGCACTAATCGCCCTGCCGATTGCCCGGTGGGGCGAGGGCGGGCCGGATTTCGCGTACTCCTGGCGCGGGAGCCGGAGCCGTGCCTCCTGCGGTTCCGCGAGCCGTCCGGCGCGTTGGACGGCTGGCCGGAGTTCGTACGCGAGGCGGTCCGGACGGGGGGGGCGCCCTGGCCGACGCGACTTTCCGGCAGAGCCTGGACTTTGTCGGCCTGGACTTCTTCCCGGACGGGTTCCGGCCCGTCGCCGCCGATCAGTTGGCGCCCACGGACGCCGCGGTCGCCGCGGTCGCCGCGACCCTCACCAGACTCGTCGGATTCGTCGGATTCTTGGGATTCGTCGGAGCAGCCTGCCGCAGGCCGATATCCCGGACGCCGTCCCGACCCACGCCTGCGAGAACGGCCGACCCACCGGCCCGGCCGCTGCGAGCAGCGACAGACCGTCGCCCACGCCACCGCCGTCCGGACCGTCTGCGACCTCGCCGCCAAGCCTCAACACCGGCGGCTACTCGCGGAGTTGCCCCGACGACTCCTGGTCAGCCGCGACAGCCTTCAGGATCTTTGCGAGCATCACGCCCAAGTCATGCGTCTCGGCGGGCGTGAACGGATCGAAGAACAGCCGCCTCACCGTGTCGGCGTGCCCCGGCGCCGCCGCTTCGATGACCGATCGGCCGTGGACGGTCAGGCACACCATCATGCCGCGGGCGTCGTCCGCACATGGCTCGCGGGTCACCAGGCCGCGCTTCTCCATACGGCTGATCTGATGAGAGAGCCGACTGCGCTCCCATCCGACCTCGGCACCGAGGTCCCGGGCCCGCAGTGCTCCGTTCTCCGATTCGGAGAGCGGGGCGAGCAGTGCGTAATCGGCGGCGGAGATGCCCGAGTCCTGCTGGAGTTGCTGGTCCTGAGCCCGCTGGAGCTCGCGGAGCACCTCGCGGTATCTCGCCCAGACTTCGGCCTCATCGGGCGTGAGCCATCGCGGTTCAGGCATACCCTCAGCCTACCGGATGGTTGACACGTCACCAACCGACCGAACCAATCCACTCCCTGCCCTTCCCCTCCCTACGTAACTGTCGCCGATGCGCGCCGCCACGGCTCCTGACACCGTCGAGCCGGCGGTTGCAGTCCAGCCCGCCGAACCACGACGACCATGGAGACGACGACATGGCAGCCAAGGGCATCACCTACACCGGCCTCGACGCACTTCTGACCCCCGAGAAGTCGGTGCTGCTCCTGATCGACCATCAGGGTGCCCAGTTCGCCGGGATGCGCAGCATGGACGCCAACCTGGTGGTCAACAATGTGACGGCCCTGGCCAAGGGCGCCAAGCTGTTCGGCGTACCGACCATCCTGACCACGGTGGTGGAGGACCGAGGCGGCCACATCATCCGCCAGCTCCAGGACGTCTTCCCCGAGCAGACGCCGATCGACCGCACGGCGATCAACAGCTGGGAGGACCAGCGTGTGGTGGACGCGGTCGCCGCCACCGGCCGCAAGGACCTCATCGTCGCCGGATTGTGGACGGACATCTGTGTGGCCTGGCCCGCCATCCACGCCATCGCCGACGGCTATCGCGTCTTCGCCGTGACCGACGCCTCGGGCGCCACCTCCAACGAGGCCCATGAACGCGGCATCGAGCGCATGATCCAGGCCGGTGTCATACCGACCTGCTCCGGCACGGTCGTCGGCGAGTGGCAGCGGGACTGGGCCCGCGAGGAGACCGTGCCCGGCGTGACGGAGATCTTCCTCGAGCACGGCGGCAGCTTCGGCACCAGCCTCGCCTGGGAGTTCCAGCTGCTGGGGCAGAGCAAGGACTGACCGGTCAGAGCAAGGACTGACCGAGCAGAGCAAGGACTGACCGAGCAGAGCAGGGAACGACCGAGCAGAGCGAGGAACGACCCGGCTTACCCGCCGCACGGCCCGCGCGCAGACCGGCGCGAACCGCCGGTCAGGCCGCGCGGGCCGCTCCTCGTCCGTATCCGTCGCGCGAGGCGGGCCGCGGCGAGCGCCGCACCGCGCCCGATCGTTGACACGACAACATCAAGCCCCTACATTTTGATGACACATCAACAATCACGGAGGGGTGGTGGGTTGTGGTTCCGCCTCTCCGGCCCCGCGGCGGCGCGGGCAGGCATCGAGGAGATCCTCTTGAACATCACGGTGATCGGACGCGGACGGGTCGGCGGAGGGCTGGCACAGCTGTGGGAGGCGGCCGGTCACCACGTCAGCCGCCTGGGCCGCGACGGCGGTGACGCCTCCGACGCCGAGGTCATCGTGGTGGCCGTCCCCGGGAACGCGATCGCCGACGCGTTGCGCAAGGTCACCGGGCTCAGCGGACAGGTGACCATCGACGCCACCAACCTCTACACCGCACGCGACGAGAGCTTCCCCTCCCTCGCCCACCAGGTGAAGTCCATCATCGGCGGCCCCACCGCGAAGTCCTTCTCCACGGTCTTCGCCTCCGCCTACGAGCAGATCCCCGCCCAGCGCGTGACACCGAGCAATTTCTACGCCGCGGAGCCGACGGCGAAGGACGCCACCGAACGGCTCATCCGCGACGCCGGCTTCGACCCGGTGTACGTCGGCGATCTCGACCCCGGCGCCCGGCTGCTGGAGGACAGCTCCGGCCTCACCCGCGCGCTGGCCGGACAGATCGGCCCCTTCTTCTACCGCTACGCGGTTCCGGGCGAGTTGTAGGACTGGTCGTACGGCTGGCTGTAGGGCTGGTCGTACGGCTCGTTGTTGTGGGGCGGGTGGGTTCGGCGAGCCGGGCGGGATGCCGGTGCCGTGCCGAACCCAACCCACACCTCGTTGACGCATCACACTGGCCGTGCCGCTGTACAGCCGTCCGGCCAGATCCGTCGGATCGTCCAGTTCAGCCAGATCGTCCAGTGCGGCCAGATCGGCCAGATCGGGCAGCCCGGTCAGTCGGTGACGCTGCTGGTCGCCCGGTAGCGCCAGGGCTCGTACTCCGGGTGTCGACTGCTCCACGCTGTGACGAAGGGGCATACCGCGAGGAACCTCGCGTCCGCCTCCTTGACCATCTCCAGCCCGGCACGGGCGAGCGCCGACCCGACGCCGCGGCCTTCGAACTCGGGGTCGACCTCGGTGTGGACGAAGGCGATCAGCCGCTTGGCGGGCAGGTACTCGATGAATCCCGCGCGCCGCCCGTCCACATACGCCTCAAGGCGCTGCTGGTCCTTGACCTCGCGCACGGTGATCTCGGACTTCTCCTGCACCATCAGTCAGTTCTCCGTTCCTGGCGGGCCCCTCCACCGTTTCGGCGGCACGGCACCCGGTTGTCGCCTGCCCGGCAAGGATCGCCCAGGTCACCCGCGATTTCCACTCGCATTGATCACTCCCGTGGAAGACCTCGGCGCAGCCCCGTCCGACAACACCTCCGCCGCGCCGCACATCCCGCCCGGTGACGGCATCGACGCAGGCCAGAGGCAGGCCATGGGTGTGCATCGACGGCCCGTGGACGCCGAGTCGACCAGCCGTAGGCGCACGCGCGCCATGATCGCTCACGGGCCGGGCGACGGCCCTGGGCGCCGATGCCCCGTACGACACCCACCCCAACGTCGCGCACCACCTGGAGGGACATATGCGCATCGCCGGTCCGGACGCACGGCCACGGGAAGGTGCCGGTGCCGGCGCCGCCGACGGATCGCACGGCCGGTTACCCGGCCACCTGCACGGCCGGGGCCGGGAGATCGCCGCCCTGGAGCACCTCGTCCAGGACGCACGGACCGGCCGGTCCCGGACGCTGGTGCTGCACGGCGAAGCGGGCATCGGCAAGAGCGCGCTGCTCGACCGGTTACAGACGGCGTCACCGGGCGTCCGGGTGGTACGAGTGGACGGAGTGGCATGCGAGCGGACGCTGCCCTTCGCCGCCGTACAGCGGCTGTGTGCCTCGCTTCGCGCGGATCTCCCGGCGCTGGCCGCACCGCAGCGTCACCTTCTGGAGCGCGTGGCGGGTCTGCACTCCTCCCCCGCGCCCTCCTCCATGAAGGTCGGCCTCGCCCTGCACGGCCTGCTGTCCGCGGCGGCGCGGCGGCAGGCGTTGGTGGGTCTCTTCGACGACGCGCATCAGCTGGACGAGGCGTCGCGGGTGAGTGTGGCCGTCGCCGTTCGCCGCTGTACGCAGGAGCGGGTGGCGGTCGTGTTCGCGCTGCCCACGGCGGAACGCCGCGACGAACTGGCCTCGTTCGACCCGTTGTCCATCGGCGGGCTGCCGGAGCAGGCCGCGCACGCGCTGCTCGCGGACCGGCTGCGCATCCCGCTCGACGCGCGGATCCGTGAGCGTCTCGTGGCCGATGCGCGGGGCAACCCGCGGGCGCTGCTGGCGGTAGGGGCCGCGCTGTCCCCTACGGAGATGGTGTGCGTCCGGCCGCGAGCGTCCGTCGCGTCTGTGCCGGTGCCGGTGCCGCCGGAGCGCGTCCGGCAGCTGAGCGAGCTGACCGCGTCGGCGCGACTGACGCTGCTGGTGGCCGCGGCGGAGCCGTTGGGCGATGTGGTGACGGTCCTGAAGGCGGTGCGGTATCTGGGGGTCGGACAGCGTGCCGTGGCCGAGGTGCAGTCGTGCGGGCTGGTGGAGTTCGGAACCCGCGTACGGTTCGCGCATCCCCTGGTCCGTACGTCCGCCTATGCGGCGGCCGGGATCGAGGAGCGGCGGGCGGCCCACCGCGCGTTGGCGCAGGCGTGCGACCCGCTCCGCGTCGAACAGCGTGCCTGGCACTGCGGGCAGGCGGCTTCGTCCTTGGACGACGCGGTGGCGACCCGGATCGAGGCGGCGGCGGAGTTGGTCGCCGTCGAGCGGGACCCGGTGACGGCCGCCGCGCTGTGGGAGCTGTCGGCCGGGCTGACCGGCGACCGCGGGCAGCGGGCCGCGCGGCTCCTCGCCGGTGCGCGGGCCCGGCACCGGACGGGAGGGCTGGAGCAGACGCTGGAGCTACTGGACCGAGTGCACACCTCCGCCCTGCCGGACGAGGAGCGTACCGAGGCGGAGGCGCTGCGGGCGCAGACCCGGTACAGCCTCCACCGCGATGCCGACGCGGCGCAGGCGCTGCACGAGGTCGCGCTCCGGGCACGCTCGCTCGGGCCCGAGGTGGCACGCGGACCGCTGCTGGAGGTACTGGCCGCGGCGATCGACGCCGGTCGCTTCTGCCCGACGGAGGACCTCGCCGTGGCGGCACGTGCGGCCCATGACCGGCCGGGGTCCGTGAGCCGCCCGCACGACCGACCCGGATCCGTGAACCGCCCGCACGACCGACCCGGATCCGTGAACCGCCCCTGGGACCGGCCGGGGTCTGCGAGCTGTCCCGCCGAGCAGCCCAGGTCCGTAAAGAGTCCTCACGACCAGCCCAGGTCCGCGAACCATCCCCACGAACAGCCAGGATCCACAAGCCGCCCCCACGAACTGCTGCTGGAAGCCATGGCCGTCCGGACGCTGAAGGGATATCCCGCGGCGGTGACGCCCATGCGGCACGCCGTCGACGCCTATCTGACGGCCCCCGCGGCGACCGACCTCGACGCCCACGGAAGCTGGCTGGTCTGCCTGGCCGCCGTCGATCTATGGGACGGCGAGGCATGGCAGCGGCTCGCCGACCGGCGGACGGGAGCGGCCCGGGAGGATCATGTCCTGCCCGCGCTCCCGCCGGGGCTGGCGCAGCAGGCGCTGGTGCGCGTTCATCAGGGGCGGCTGACGGAGGCCGCGGCGCTGGTCGCCGAGGCCGACGGGATCAGCGGAGCCATCGGTGCGACGCCGATCCGTCATGCCGCCCTGGCGGTGGCGGCCTGGAGCGGCGACGAGGCGCGGTTGCGGGCGCTGGTGGCCGACGTCAGCGGGGACGCGGGCAGACGGGCCGAGGGGCGGCTGCTGAGCACCGCCGAGTGGGCGCGGGCGGTGCACCTCAACTCCGTGGGTCGCTACGCCGCTGCCCTGGACGCCTGCGCCGACGCGACCGCGCGCGATGAACCGGCGCTCCGCGCCTGGCTGCTGCCGGAGTTACTGGAGGCCGGGGTGCGCGGTGGGCGCCCGGAGGAGGCGGCCACGGCCGCCGCGCGGTTGGAGGAGTGCGCGCGGCTGACGGGGACGGGCTGGGCGGTGGGCCTGCATCTGCGGGCTCGGGCCCTGCTGGCGGAGGGTTCCGAGGCTGATGAGTTCTACCGGGGGTCCGCGCGGCAGCTGACGGCGGCGGGAGCGGTGCTTGAGGCGGGGCGAACCCATCTCCTGTGGGGCGAGTGGCTGCGGCGGACCGGTCGGCCGGGACGGGCGCGCGTGCCGTTGCAGGCCGCGTACGAGATCTTCGGGCGGGCCGGTGCCCGTTCGTTCGCCGCGCGATGTGCCGGGGAGCTGGCCGCCGCCGGAGCCCGGCCCGCTCGCGGCACCCGTGGTGCGCCGACGGCCCTCACCGCTCAGGAGCAGCGCGTCGCGGACCGGGTCGCGCGGGGCGAGACGTCCAAGGAGGTCGCCGCGGCGCTGCTCCTGTCCCCGCGGACGGTGGACGCGCATCTGCGCGGCGTCTTCCTCAAGCTGGGCATCTCCTCCCGGCGCGAGCTGCGCGATCGGTCCGGGGCCGGTGGGTGGGGACAGTGCGACTGAGTGACTCGGTCCGGCGAGTGGAGCGGGCCACATCGGCGATGCTGCGTGTGCGCCGGGTGTCGCACGGCGGCTTCGTCTGCCGGTGGAAGGGGCGGCTCTGTCTGCTGCCACTGGAGGGGGCGGCTTCGTCTACCGCTGGAGGGGGCGGCTCTGTCTGCAGCCACTGGAGGGGGCGGCGTCGTCTGCCGCTGGAAGGGCGCCCTTACCGGCCCGACCCGGCCGTGATCGCCTCGCCCGCGCGGATGATCGAGCTGAGCATGGTGTGAGCGCCCTGGAGCTGTGCGATGGAGCGGCTCAGGCGCTCGGCCTCCTGCCTGAGGTCCTGGGCCATCTCCTCGCAGGTGGGCGCCAGAATGGCTCCCTCTTCCGCCATACAGGGCAGCACCTCCCGGATCAGGTCGGTGTTCAGCCCGGCCGCGAGCAGGATGCGGACCCGGCGCACGGCGGCCACATCGGACTCGTCGAACTCGCGGTAGCCGCTGGCCCGCCGCTCCGGCCGCAGCAGCCCTTGCTGCTCGTAGTACCGCAGGCTTCTGGCGCTGACACCGGTGCGCCTCGACAGCTCGCCGATAAACATATGGCCCCCAGCACACAGGTGTTGACTCTGACATCCACGTCAAGGTTTAGCTTAACCGCCATGGCAACGAGTCACAGCACCCAGCAACGTTCGACCATTGACCCGAAGACCCTGGCAGGCAGGAAGGCCGTCGTCTCCGGCGGCACCGTCGGCATCGGCCGGGCCATCGTCCAGGCCCTCACCGACCGCGGCGCCGAAGTGATGTACACCGGGCGCAGCGACCAGCGACTCGCCGAGGCCCAGGCGGCACTCGACACCCCGTTGGCCCATCCGGTGCGCTCGGACGTCACCGACGCGCGCGCTCTCGCGGCCCTGCACGATCAAGTCGCCGACCGCCTCGGCGGCATCGACCATCTGTTCATCAACCAGGGCATCGCCGAGTTCCAGACGCTCGAAGAGGTCACCGAGGAGTCGTGGGACCGCATCTTCGACGTCAACGCCAAGGGCGCCTTCTTCACGGTCCAGCGACTGGCGCCGCTGCTGTCCGAGGGCGGTTCCATCGTGTTCACCACCGTCTCCAACGACCAGATCTTCCCCGGCCTCAGCGCCTACTCGGGGGCGAAGGAGGCCGTGGCCGCCTTCGCGAAGGTGCTCGCCGCCGAACTGCTCCCCCGTGGGATCCGTGTGAACGCGGTCGCCCCGGGCTTCATCCTCACCCCCACCATGGGCGTCGCCGAACTGACCGCCGAGCAGCGGGCCGAGTTCATCGAACAGGGCAACGCCTCCACTCCGATGGGCCGGGGAGGCACCGTGGAAGAGGTCGCCGCCGCCGCGCTGTACCTGGCCACCGAGGCCACGTTCACCACCGGACTGGAACTGCCCGTGGACGGGGGGTTCGGCCAGGGCCTCGGCACGTGACAGCCTCCGCCGGATAACAGCACGCTCCTGCGGCCGGCTGGCCCGACCCCGGCCGACCCGGCTGTCCCGACCCGGCCGACCCGACTGGCCCGGCAGGCCCGACTGGCCGCAGGAGCGCCTCCACCGCGCTCGCCGATCCCCCTCCCCTCTCCTCCCCACCCCCAACTCCCCTACCATCCCCACCCCTTATCGTTGACGTGACAACATTCAAGGGTCGGCGAGCGCGGCGAGGCTCAACATGGTGGACGCGGGGGAACCGAGGGAAGCGGACGAAGCGGGAGCCCCGGGTATCCGGTTCTCGCTGCTCGGGCGGCTCCGAGCGCACCGGGGAGCCGAGGAGATCGAACTCGGGGCCCCGCAACAGCAATCCGTGGCGGCGTCCCTGCTGCTCGCCGACGGCCGGTCGCTGAGCATGAGCGACCTCGTCGACGCGGTCTGGGAACGCCCCCCGAACGCACCGGCCTCGGTGATCCGCACCTACGTCTGGCGGCTGCGCCGCGCGCTGGAGCCCGAGCACCCCCGGTCCCGGCCGTGGCAGGTGCTGCGCTCGGTCGCGGGCGGCGGCTATCAGCTGCACCTCGACGACGACAGCGTGGACTGGCGGGTCTTCCGGCACCGGCTCGGTCGGGCCCGCGCCGCGCACACCGGTGGCGATCCGGTGGCGGCACGGCGGCTGTACGACGCCTGCCTCGCCCTGTGGCGGGACGAGCCGCTGGACGGCGTGCCCGGCCCTCTGGCGGACAGGGAACGCCCCGTCATGCGGAGCCGGCACCTCGACGCCCTCGAAGCGCGCCTGGAACTCCTGGTCGCCGAAGGGCACTTCGCCGAGGCAGCCGCCGACGCCACCACCCTGGTGGAGCGGCACCCGCTGCGTGAGGGACTGCGTCAGCTGCTGATGCGGGCCCTGTACGGGGCCGGGCGGCAGGCGGAGGCGCTGGCCGTCTACCGCGACGCGCACCGCCTGCTGGACACGGAGCTGGGTGTCGTCCCCGGTCCCGGGCTCCAGTCCCTGCACGCGGAGATCCTCCGAGCCGGCCGGCCGGCGTCGAACGAGGTCGGTGGCCCGCATCGCAGGACGCCGGTGCCGCGTCAGATCCCGCACGCCATCGCCGACTTCACCGGCCGCGACCACGAGGTCCGGCGCATCCGGGACGCGCTGCCGGGGCGCCCGTCGGAGGCCAGGGAGGCCATGCCGGTCGTCCTCATCACCGGCATGGGCGGCATCGGCAAGACGTCCCTGGTCATGCACAGCGTGCAGCCGGTGCTGTCCGCCTACCCGGACGGCCAGTTGTACGCGGATCTGCGCGGCGCCGACGGCAGCCCGGCCGAGCCCGGCGCCGTGCTCGCCTCGTTCCTGCGGGCCCTCGGCGAGGCCGACGCGTTCCTCCCACAGGATCTCGGCGAGCGCGCGGCCCTGCTGCGCAGTCTGCTGGCCCAGCGGCGCACGCTGGTCGTTCTGGACAACGCCGCCGACATGGGCCAGGTGCTGCCGCTGCTGCCGGGCTCGCCGTCGTGCGGGGTCGTCATCACCAGCCGCGACGGTCTGGCGCCGCTGCCGGTCAGTCTGCGGCTGAGCCTGGGCGCGCTGTCCTCGGAGGAGGCGCTGCGGCTCTTCACCAGGCTGGTGGGCGGCGGGCGGCTCGCCGCCGAAGCCGGTGTCGCCCGGCGGATCCTGGCCGCCTGCGGGGGGTTGCCCCTGGCCGTGCGCATCATCGGCTCCCGGCTGGCGGCGCGTCCCGACTGGAGCCTGGCGCAGCTCGCCGAGCGGCTCTCCGACGCACAGCACCGGCTGTCCGAACTGAGTGTGGACGCCGTCGCGGTGGAGTCGAGTTTCGCCCTGGGCTACACCCAGCTCGACGCGTTGGGGCGTCGCGCGTTCCGGTTGCTCGCCGTGCCCGCGCAGAGCGGTTTCGCCACCGCCATGGCGGCGTCCGCGCTGGACGCGCCGGAGGAGGAGGTGCGCGGCACGCTGGAACGGCTGGTGAACGCGGGTCTGCTGGAGTCCCCGGCCTGGGACCGCTACCGCTACCACGATCTGGTGCTGCTGTTCGCGCAGCGGCTGGCCGCCGACACCGACGCACCGGCGGACCGGCATGCCGTTCTGGGCCGGCTGCTGGAACTGCATCTGCGCACCGCCGCCGATGCCTACCGTGTCCTGCGCCCCGGGCACACCCTGCCCGCGACGGTGGCGCCGCCCGTGCCCCGGGCCGGTTCTCGCCGTACGGACGAGAGTGCCGTACTGGCCTGGGCGTCCTCGACGCTGGGCGACATCCTGCGGCTGGTGACCCAGACCGCGCGGACGCACACCGACCGGGCGGCCACCCTGCTGCTCATGCTCGACGCCGTTCTGATGAACGCGCACCGCTGGCACGAAGTGGTGCCCGTGGCCACGGCGGTCACCGAGGCCGCCGCGGCCACGGGCCATGCGGGGGCCGAGGCCAGGGCCCGCTACATGCTCGCCGGGGCGCTCACCCAGGTCGGCCGCCCGGACGAGGCGGGCGAGCACATCGAACGGGCCCTGGAACTGGCCGAGCGGGTGGGCGACGACGATGTCCACGCCCTGGCGCTCAACGTCCTCGGGGTGATCGCCGGCTGGTCGGATCCCGCCGCCGCGGTCGGCCATCTGCGCCGGGCCGCCGATCTGGCGCACCGGCGCGGCAACTCCTCGCTGGAGGCCCTCGCCCTGAGCAATCTCGTCCAGACGAGACTCCGCATGGGGGTCGTCGACGCACAGACGGTCACCGCGTCCCGGCGGCAGCTGGAGCTGCATCACGCGAACGGCGACCGCTACGGCGAGGCGTACGGCCTGTACCGCCATGGCCAGGTCCTGCTGGCCCAGGACAGACCGTACGAGGCGATCGACGCGCATCTGCGCACGCTGGCGCTGCTGGACGACGGCGAGCAGGACTTCGTCCGGGCGGGCGCCCATATCCGTCTGTCCGAGACCTATCTGCACCTCGGCGAGACCGAACGCGCCCTCGACCACGCCGAGCGGGGCCTCGCCCTCAGCCTCCAGGTCCGCCACGGGCAACTCGCGGGCCTCGCCCGCTGCGCGCTGGGTGACGTCCTGTCCGCCATGGACCGCGAGGAGCAGGCGCGACTCCACTGGCAGCGGGCCGAAACCGATCTGCGGGACCTGGGCTACGCCACCGAGGCCGCACGGGTCACCACCCGACTCACGGACAGCGGCGCCCCGCCACGACCCTGACCCGACCTCAGCCACGCCACCAAAGCCACACGCGTCGCCACCCGACTCACGGACAGCGACGCCCCGCCACAACTCTGACCCGACCTGGCCCACGCCACCGAACCCACACGCATCACCACCCGACTCACGGACACCGCGGCCCCGCCACACCCCCGACCCGACCTCAGCCACGCCACCAAACCCACGGACACCGCAGCCCCGGCCCACCCCCGACCGGTCAGCCGGACGGCGGGCGCCCGGACACCCTGACGTCGAGCCGTTGCTCCTCGGTGTCCAGGTGCCGCTGCACCCGGCGCAGCACGGTGTCGTCGATGTGCGCCCGGTTGCGCA
The DNA here is from genome assembly GCF_040609715.1 of Streptomyces sp. NPDC004610. Classification (NCBI taxonomy): domain Bacteria; kingdom Bacillati; phylum Actinomycetota; class Actinomycetes; order Kitasatosporales; family Streptomycetaceae; genus Streptomyces; species Streptomyces sp. NPDC004610. The sequence continues at coordinate 131,348 of NZ_JBEXLA010000018.1, forward strand.
GATCGTAGAGCGCGGCCCGTTTGACCTCCAGGAGTTCGGATTCGAGCGCGAGGGCGGCGCTGATCCGCTGCTCCCGGCGTGCCGCCTCCTCAGGGTTCTCCTCGCCCGCCGGAGTGGCCTGTCCGGTCAGGTCCTTGGTGAGGCGGGCGGTGATCGCGTCGGGGGTGCGAAGCCGCTCGGCCAGGGCCGGAAGCTCGGCGAGCGCGGCGTCGGCCAGGTGCCGCACGGCGAGTTCCTCCTCCGCCGCCTCGTCGGCGTCGTCCGTGAAGCGCGCGCGGCGCACGACCGCCGGGAGGGCCGGGCCGAGGACGGCGAGGGTGACGGTGATGACGACCACGGTGATGAAGACGACCGCGTCGCGCTGTGCGAGGGGCTGTCCGTCGGCCGTCGTCGCGGGGATGGTGAGCGCGGCGGCCAGGGAGATCGCCCCGCGCATCCCGGCCCATGCCAGGGGCAGCCGCTGGCGGGCTCCGATGCGCCGCCCGCGTTGCCGGGGACGGCGGTCCACGAGGCGGATCAGATAGGGGATGGTGTAGAACCAGGCGGCACGGACGCCGATGACCGTCGCGCTGACCGCGGCGGCGATCAGGACCGCCTGGAGCGGGGAGACGGAGACCAGCGCGCGAACGGCGGCGGGGGTCTGCATACCGACCAGCACGAACAGGGCCCCGTTGAGCAGGAACGCGGTGACCTCCCAGAAGGCGGTGGCCTCCAGACGGGCGTCGGAGCGGATGATCCTCGGGCCCGCGCGGCCGGTGACCAGCGCGCAGGTGACCACGGCCAGGACGCCCGAGACGTGCAGGGCCTCGGCGGGCAGGAAGGCGATGAACGGGGTGGCGACGCTCAGCCCGCTGTGCAGGATGCGGTCCTTCAGATGCCGCCGCACCAGGATCAGCACCATGGCGGTCGCCGCGCCGATGAGCGCGCCGCCCGCGTAGGACTCCACGAAGCGCAGTGCGGTGCCGGACCAGGAGAACGGCTCGCCGGTGGTCAGGAACTCCAGGCTGACGGCGAGCAGGACCAGCGCCGTGCCGTCGTTGAGGAGGCTCTCGGTGCGCAGCAGGGTCACGATGCGGCGTGGCATGGCTCTGGCCACCGCGGCGACGGCCGCCACGTCGGTGGGCGCGAGGACCGCACCGAGCACGAAGGCGATGGGCCACGCGTAGCCGAGGGCGTGCGCGACGGCGGCCACGGCGAGCGCGGTCACCAGGACGAGGCCGGTGGACTGGAGGGCGATCGAGCGGAAGTTCGTTCTGATCTCGCGCAGTGATGTGGTCAGGGTCTCCCAGTACAGGAGGGCCGGGAGGAAGAGCAGAAGCACCACGTCGGGGGGCAGTTCGACCTGGTCGAAGCGGGGGGTGAGGCCGATGAGGACTCCTCCGCCCAGCAGCATCAGCGGCTCGCTCCAGTGCAGGCGGCGGGCCAGCCAGGTCATCAGCAGGACGGCCGCGAGGACCACGGTGATGAGGGCGAGGGCGGTCACAGCAGGTACTGCCACTTCGTCATGCGGTCCTTGAGGTCGACGGTCTCGCCGTCCAGCGTGAAGGTGCCGTCGCCCTGGTGGTGCATCATGCGGGGGCGCGGCCGGGACGGGTCGACCCAGGCCCGTACCGGTTCGAGGACGAAGAGGTGGTAGGCGTCCACCAGGGTGGTGTCGGCGACCCGGCACTCGATGTTCGCGAAGCACTCCGCGATCAGCGGCGCCCGGACCTGCCGGGCGGCCATGGCGGTCAGTCCGAACTCCTCGAACTTGTCCACGTCCGCGCCCGAGCGGTTCCCGATGTCGACGGTGGTGGCGGCGAGTTCACTGCCCGGGAGGGAGATGACGCACTCCCCCGTGTCGCGCAGCGCGGTGTAGCTGTGGTCCCAGGGGCCGATGGTGCAGCCGATGAGGGGCGGGGCATGACGGATCATCATGTTGAACCCGTTGGTCATCACATTCGGGACACCGTGGTGTCGCGTGGTCACCAGGATCACCGGGCCGGGCTCGATCAGCCGGTGGACCTGGTCCAGGGGGTGTTCTCGCAGATCGTTGACGGTGGGCATCGTCGGCCTCCTGAGCGCATGGGTCCGCCGAGGAGGAGTGGCGGTTCCCGTATGTTTCCGGGAACCGCCCTCGGCGTTTCTGTGCCTTCAGTCTGGCCAGGGGCCCGGGGGCCTACCAGGCAGGGTTTTTCCTGGGTGTGCGACGGCCAGGATGTCTGCTCGGGGCCTCGCCCGCGCGCCTCACGGGTTGTGGAACTTCGCCTCGGGGTGGGCGGCGGTCGGTCCCGACAGCACGGGCTGCGGGGTGCCCCGCAGATGCTGGTCGAAGAACGCGGCGACATAGGTGCGGGTGACGACGACCGCCCGGTCGGCGGGGAGCGGGGGCTGCGGCAGCCCGAAGTGCCGGGCGATCACGGGCCAGTCGGAGAAGGTGAAGTGCTCCGCGCCGGCGACGGTGATCCAGCGCTTCCAGCCGTCCAGGGTGGGCCACATCCGGTCCCAGGTGGTGTCGATGCCTCCCGGGCGGTGGACGTCGTCGTCGGTGCCGAGCATCATGAACGGCCGTCCGCGAAGTCCCTCGGCGGGCAGGTCCTCCCAGAAGGCGCCGTCCATGTTGATGCCCGCGTCCACCCGGCGGTCGCCCGCCATCGTCGTGGCTGCGCTCGCCCCGCCGATGGAGTGGCCCGCCATGCCGACCCGCCGGCGGTCGATGATGCCCGCGTGCCGCCAGACCGGGCGGTCACCGGTCAGCCGGTCCAGGACGTACGAGACGTCCTCGGCGCGGGTCGCGGTCACCACGGCGGCCTTCGTCACGTCCGTCTCCAGCGCCTCGCAGGCGACACAGGTCAGTGTCCGGCCGCCGGGGACGGAGATGCCGAAGGACTCGTAGGCGTGGTCGAGGGAGGCGACGACATAGCCCCGGCTCGCGAGGTCTTCGGCGAGGCTGGTCAGGGTGAAGCGGGAGGCGCTGAAGCCCGGGGAGAGGACGACGAGGGGGAACTTCCCCTTCGCAGGCCGGGCACCCACCCGGCCATGGGTCCGCGTGGCGCTCAGCCGGTCGCCGGGCACCAGCGCGTCGATGCCCTGGCCCTTCGCCAGCAGTTCGGCCTCCTCGACCGTGGAGTAGCGCGCGGTGGGGCCGTCGCCCGGCCGGGCCGCCGGGTAGTGCAGGGTGAGCATCAACTCCCGGCCGTCGGCGGTCGGCACCCAGGGGTCGGTGCGGGACCGGTCGGTGAGATGCGTCGTCGTCCGGCCGACCGGGTGCGGGCCCGTGGGGCGCGGCAGGTGCAGGGTCTCGGCGGGCACGGTCGCGGCCACCGGGGACGCGGCGGCCGGTCCGGGCGCGGTGGTGGCCGTGGCCACTCCGGCGAACGGCAGGGCGAGGGCGACACTGAGTGCGGCGGCGGTGACCGTCCGGGTGATTTCTGGCATGGGGGAACGCTAGGGGAGCCGCTGCGCGAGTGCGTCAGACCTCAGCGGTATGTCCGGTACGACTGTGGGTGGGCCGGGGTCCGGCCCACCGCCGCACCGATCGGCCGCCGGCCCTAACTCCGCACCCGGTAGCGGAGATAGACCACTCTGGAGCTGATGGTGCGGGTCTCGACGAGTTCGAGATCCACCCGGCGTTCCTGCCGCGGCAGGAGCGGAATGCCGCCGCCCACCATCACCGGGTAGATCCTGACCCGGTACTCGTCGATCAGGCCCAGCTCGGACGCCTCGGCGGCGAGTGCCGCGCCGCCGATCGCGATGGTGCCCTCCCCCGGCTCGGCCTTCAACCGCGCGATCTCCTCGGCCAGTCCGCCGGAGGCCAGCCGGGCCCTGCCCTGCACCTCCGTCAGCGTGGTGGAGAACACCACCTTCGGGAGCCCGGTCCAGAGCGCGGTCCACTCACGCTGCGCCTCGTCGAGCGACGGATCCTGGTCGGCGGTCTCCCAGTACAGCATCGCCTCGTACAGGCGTCGCCCCAGCAGGTGGACGCCGACTCCGCGGGTCTCCTCGATCCAGGTGCGGAAGACCTCGTCGCCGGGCTCGGACCAGTCGAAGCCGCCGTCCGGCCCGACGATGTAGCCGTCCAGTGAGGCACTCATCGAGTAGGTCACCTTGCGCATCACAGGCCCTCCTGCCTAGGTAGCGGGTCCGACCCTAAGGCCACCGGCCCCCGTAGTCACCGGGTGCCACGCCCGCCCGCCGGTAGCGGCTGCCCCGGGTCAAGGCCGGGCCGGGGCCCTGCGGGTGGAGAGCGGCACCGGCTCCCGCACCGGGGCCCTCGGGTCAGCGGGTGAGGCCGTCCAGGAGGAGGTCCACGAGCGTGCTGCTGAGGTCGGTGTCGAGGGGGCGGCGGGTGAGCAGGACCCGGAAGTGCAGGGGTGCGATCAGGGTTTCGAGGACGAGGGCGGGGTCCGTGCCGTGGGGGAGCTCGCCGCGGGTGACGGCCCGGTCGATCATGACGCGGGCCAGTTCGAACCGTGAGGTCCAGAACTCCTCGCGGCTCTCGACCAGGTCCGGTGCGTCGGCGGCGGCGGCCATGGCGCGGACGAGGGCCTTGCCGAACGGGCTGTCCAGATAGGCGGCCAGCGAGTCGGCGAAGGCGATGAGGTCCTCGCGCAGGGTGCCGGTGTCCGGGATGTGGAGCTGTTCCTCGCTGTAGGCCAGGAGCGCGTCGACGACGAGGTGCTCGCGGGTGCCCCAGCGCCGGTAGACCGACGTTTCATGGACGCCCGCCCGGCGGGCGATCTCGGGGATGCCGACGGCGTCGGGACCGTGCTCGGCCACGGCCTCCAGGGTCGCGTCCAGGACGGCCCGGCGGACCCGCGCCGACCGGCCGCCGGTCCTGCGGCGGACTTGCTCTTCGCTCACCCCCGCATGCTATCGCAGGATACTTGCGTTACCGGACGCCACGGCGCTACCTTCAGCTTTAACGCAGCATCCCTGCGTTAACACTCTGCGGAGGAGGCGTCATGTCGTACCAGTGGCCGCTCGCGGCCAAGGATCTGTTCGGGGAGCGGTACGCGCAGATGGTCGGCGCCGGACTCCCGGTCCCGGACGTGGACGCGGTGCGCGCCGCGGTCACCGACATGTGGGCGGACGCGCCCGGCGGGTGGGTGCACGAGTGGTCGGCGCTCGCGGCACGCTACGCCGGGGCCGGATCACATGGACTCGCGGCGCTCGCCTACGGCTGGGCCCGGTTCCCCACCCTGGCCGACGGGGCCAAGCGGACCGCGCTGGCCCACCAGACCGAGCAGTACCTCCTCGCGGCGCCCGGATTCGAGGTGGCGTTCCGCAGGGATGTCCTGGACCTGCCCTACCGGGGCGGGGTCACCCGGGTGCCGGTGCATGTCCTCACCCCGCCCGGCGCCACGGAGAACGGCCCGGTGCTGCTGGTCAGCGGCGGGGTCGACAGCTGGAAGATGGATCTGCACGGCCTCCTGGTGACGCTCTGCTCGCACACCGGCCTGCCCGCCGTCGCCTTCGACATCCCCGGCACCGGCGACTCCGAGGTCCCGATGAGCCCGGACGGCGCGGAGATCGTCCGCGGCCTGATCGGTCACGCCCGGACCCTGGGCAACGGCGTCGTCGTGCAAGTGGGCATCTCCATGGGCGGCCACTACTCCGCCCGCTCCGGTCTCGCCGGTGAGGCCGACGCGGCGGTGGTGCTGGGCGGCCCCGTCGAGGGCGCGTTCGCCCAGGGCCGTCTCGCCCGGTTCGGGATGGACGGCATCGTCGGCAACGCCCTGGGCTTCGACCGGCGGCCCGGCAACGAGGACCTGTTCGCGGCGCTGGCGGCGTTCTCCCTGAGGCCCCTGCTGGACCAGGACCGCCAGGCACCGATGCTCGTCGTCAACGGCGCCGACGACGTCCATGTCCCGCAGGACGACACCCTGGTGTTCGAGGGCCGCCGCGCCACCGAGGTCCATCTGCTGCCCGGCACCGGGCACTGCGCCGTCACCAAGCTCCCCGAAGTCCTCGGCATCATCGCCGAGTGGCTCCCCCGCACCCTGACAGCCCTCCCCCTCGCGGCGGCACCGAAGTGAGCGGCATACAGATCCTCGACGACTACATAGCCGCGTACAGCCGGTGGGGACGGTGGGGGCCCGACGACCAGTTGGGGGCCATGAACCTGGTCGGGCCCGACGAGGTCCGCGCCGCCGCCGCGCTGGTCCGCGACGGCACCGTCATCTCCCTGACCCTGCCCTACGACCAGGCGGGACCGCAGCCGGGCGGGATGCGGTCCAACCCGCACCTGGTGACCACCGCGACCGGCACCGACCATCTGTCCGGGGCCCAGGAAGCGTTCCTGAGCGCGTTCGGCCCGGCGGGCGGGTTCGGATACTCCGACGACATGGTCGTCATGGGCACCCAGTGCGGCACCCAGTGGGACGCGCTGAGCCATATCTTCCACCGGGGCAGGATGTGGAACGGCTACAGCGCCGCCGAGCACTCCTCGTACGGCGCCGCCCGCAACGGCATCCAGCACTGGGCCGACCGGCTGGTGATGCGGGCCGTGCTGGTCGATCTGCCCGCCCACCACGGCGTGCGGAGCCTGGAGCCGGGCCATGCGATCACCACCGGCGAGCTGGAGGACGCCCTCGCCCGGCAGGGCAGCACCGTGGGCCGCGGCGACGCCCTCCTGATACGGACCGGGCAGCTGACCGTACGGCGCGGCCGGTGGGGCGACTACGCCGGCGGCCCCGCTCCCGGCCTGTCCCTGCACACCGTGCCCTGGCTGTACGAACGGGAGATCGCCGCCCTCGCCAGCGACACCTGGGGCGTGGAGGTCCGGCCCAACGAGATCGAGGCGTTCCAGCCGCTGCACCTGGTCGCCCTCGTCCATATGGGCCTGGCCTTCGGCGAGATGTTCGACCTCGACGCCCTCGCCGCCGCCTGCGCGCGGGACGGCCGGTACGCGTTCATGCTCGCCGCCCCGCCCCTGCCCCTCACGGGAGCGGTCGGCTCGCCGGTCGGGGCGGTGGCGATCAGATGACGGCCGAGGACCAGGGGGAGTTCGTCAGGTCCCTCCCGCCTCACCCCAGCACATCGGCCACGGCGCTCCACCGGGGGATCGGCCTCGTCCCGGACGGCAGCCGGACCGTCTTGCTGTAGCTGAACTCCCGCAGTGTCTCGGCGGCGTGCTCCCGCCCGTAGCCGCTGTGCTTCGTGCCGCCGAACGGGGTGCCCATCATGGCGCGGTTGTAGTTGTTGACGAACACGACACCGGCCTCGATCGCCCGGCCGACGCGCAGCGCCCGGCCGCTGTCGGCGGTGTAGACGCTCGCGACGAGTCCGAAGTCGGTGCCGTTGGCGATCTCGACCGCCTCGGCCTCGTCGTCGAAGGGGATCACACAGACCACCGGTCCGAAGATCTCCTCCTTCGCGACCCTCATGTCCGGCCGCACGCCGGTGAGGAGGGTCGGCGGCACATAGAACCCGCCCTTCAGATCGGGGTCCGTGGGCAGCGGGGCCTGCGCGGCGATCTCGGCGCCTTCCTCGACACCGATACGGAGGTACTCCAGGACGCGCTGCTGCTGGGCCCGGGTGACCAGGGGCCCCACATGCGTGGCCTCGTCCAGACCCCGGCCGACCCGGAGCCCGGCGACGGCCCGGCCGAGGCGGTGGACGACCTCGTCATGGACGGAGCGGTGCACCAGCAGCCGGGAGGCGGCCGTGCAGGCTTCCCCCTGATTGAAGTAACCGCCTTCGACGGCCCCGGCGACGGCCGCGTCGAGGTCGGCGTCCTCGAAGATCACCAGGGGGTTCTTGCCGCCCAGTTCCATCAGGGTGGGGGTGAGATGGGTGGCGGCGGTCCTGAGGACGGCGGAGCCGGTGGTGGGGGCGCCGGTGAAGGACAGCTTGCGCACCAGGGGGTGGCCCGCGAGCGCCGCCCCCACCGACCCCTTGCCGGGGACGACATGGACGACATCGTCGGGCAGGACGGACTGGATGATCCCGGCCAGCCGCATCACGGTCAGCGGGGCCTGCTCCGGCGGCTTCAGCACGACGGCGTTCCCGGCGGCGAGGGCCGGAGCGGTCTTGCCCGCGGTGTGGATCGGCGGCCAGTTGAAGGGGATGATCCCGCCGATCACACCGAAGGGCTGGAGCGAGGTGACATCCAGGGCGTAGCCGGAGTCCCGTACGGAACCGGGCAGATCATGGGTGAGCCCGGCGAAGAGTTCGAAGCACGCGACACAGGCCTCCAGGTCGAAGAGGGCCTGACTGTAGGGCTTGCCGTTCTCCCGGGACTCCAGCTCCGCGAGTTCCCCGGCCCGGGAACGGATCTTTCCGGCGACCTCCAGGAGCAGTCGGCCGCGCTCGACAGGGGTGCGGCGGCTCCAGGAGAGAAAGCCCTGGTGGGCAGCGCGTACGGCCCCGTCGACCTCGGCGTCACCGGCGCCCTGCACCACGGCGAGCCTGCGGCCGGTGGCCGGGTCGTCGACGGTGAACCGGTCCTCCGCGCGGTCGGATGACCAGCGGGTGGTACGCACTTCGTCGTGGTCCGGATGCCGGTCGGGACGCTGGTCCGGATGCTGATCCGGTCGCTGATCAGGTCGCTGGTCCGGATTGCGGCTCGGATTGCGGCTCGGATCCCGGTCGGCTTCTTCTCGGTGCCCGTTCTTGTCGTTCATGGTCTCTCCTGGTCGTCGGCTGAGCTGTGGCCGGTCGTCGGCTGGTCTTCAGATGGAGGGGAGGGCAGAGGGCAGAGGGCGGAGATGAGAAGGGGAGGGGGAGGGCGTGGGAGCTGAAGCGGAGGGGGCGGATCGCTCGCCACTCCGAAAATCCAACACTCATGTTGGCTTTGCTCCGGGACCGACTGTACGCCTCCGCATCTCCAACTGCAACGCTGGTGTTGGAGTAGGCTGTGGGGCATGGCTTGGGATGTCGAAGGAACGAAGCGCCGTATCCATGAGGCGGCCGTGACCGAGTTCGCGCGGTCCGGGCCCTCCGGCACGACCATCGACCGGATCGCCAAGCGCGCGGGCGTCAACCGCGAGCGCGTCTACAACTACTTCGGCGACAAGGAGGCGCTCTTCACGACGGTCATCCGCAGTGAGCTGGACCGCCTCGCCGCCGATGTGCCGCTCCAGCGGGTGACCGGCCCGGAGGACCTCGCGCGGTTCGCCGGCCAGGCCTTCGACTACCAGCAGGACCATCCGGACGTCGCCCGTCTGGTGCTGTGGGAAGGGCTCGCCGACACCGGCAGTGTGCCGGAGGAGACGGACCGCACCGCGCTCTACACGGGGAAGACCCGGGCGGTCGGGGCGGCGCAGCAGGCCGGTCTGATCGACGACTCCCTCGCACCGGCCCATCTGGTCTTCCTGCTCATCGCCCTGACCGGTCACTGGTCCGCCGTTCCGCAGATCGCGCGCATGCTGTCCGCCGAGGAGTCGGGCGGGCTCGACGGGCGTGACCGCCGTCGCGAGGCGGTGGTCGGGGCCGCACGGCAGCTCGCCGCGCCGCGCGCTCCGGGCCCGGCCGCGCGGGAGTGAGCGGGGAGAGGAGGACGGGGCGGTGGAACTGCGCAGCCTCAATCTCAATCTGCTGATCCATCTGGACGCCCTGCTGTCGCACCGCAGTGTCTCCGGGGCGGCCGGGGAACTGGCGGTGAGCCAGCCCTCCATGTCCGCGGCGCTGGCCCGGCTGCGCCGGCACTTCGGCGACGAACTGCTCTCCCGCCGGGGCAGCCGCTACGAACTGACCGCGCTGGCCGAGGATCTACGGCCCGCGGTGGCCGCCGCCATCGCCGGTCTCGAAGGGGTCTTCGTACCGCGCCGCGGCTTCGCGCCCGGCGCCTCCCGGCGGGAGTTCCGGCTGCTGGCCAGCGACTTCTGGCTGGAGGTCATGGGCCCGGCGCTCAGTAGGCTGGTGAGCGAGGCGGCGCCGCTCGCCTCCGTGCGGTTCGAACTGCCCCGCCGCTGGGAACCGGACGACCCGCTGGAGTGCCTGCGGAACGTGGACGGGATGCTGGCCCCCCACGGAGTGCTGGACGGGCCCCCGCACCTCGATCTGCTGCGCACCGAGTGGCGTTGCATCGCCGACCGGGACAACCCGGTGATCGGTGACGACCCCGATCCGGGGGTGCTGGCGGCCCTGCCCTGGGTGGTGTACGCCGACCGGTCCTGCGCGGCGGCGGACCTCGGCATGTCGATCGTGATGCGGCAGCTGCGGTTCGCCGGGATCACCCCACGCGTCGCGGCGACGGTCGCGACCTTCTCGGCGGTACCGGCCTTCGTCGCGGGCACGGACCGGGTCGCCCTCGTCCACCGCTCCCTCGCCGAACACGCCCGGCGACGCCACGGCCTGCGCGTCTTCGCGCCCCCGTTCCCGGTCGGCGAGGTCGTCCAGGCCTTCTGGTGGCATCCCCACCTCGCCCATGACCGGGCGCACCGGTGGCTGCGGGATCTGCTGCGCCGGGCTGCCGCCCAGGTCGCGGCCGAGGTCCCCGGTTTCGATGTCGCCGAGCCCGGCCGGGCCGACGGGTCGGCGGGGCGGACGCCGGGCCCGGCCGAGCCGACGGGTCGGCGGGTCGGCGGGTCGGCGGCGCCGCTGAGCGGCCGTCGTCCCTCCGGGCACCACGGGGGCGGTAGCCGAGCCGGGACGCCGACGGCGGGGGCGCCTGGGGCGGACGCTGGTCGGCCGGGGTCTGCGTCCGCGTTATGTCCCTGGCCCTGGCACCGGGGCGCGACAGACGAGCCAGGACGCCATCGACCCCGCGCAGCACGCACCGGGCACCGGTCATGCCGGGGCCTCCGTCCGCGATGCCCCCACCCTCGTCACACCGGGGCACTTGCGCCAGGCACCGGCTGTGACGGGGCGTCAGCCCTTCACCTCCGCCCTGTCTCCGAGGCATACGTCTCCGTACCTGGGCCTCAACCCCTCATCTCCGCCCCCGCCTCCGAAACGAACGCCTCCGTACCTGGGCCTTAACCCCTCATCTCCGCCCCGTCTCCGAAGCAAAACGCCTCCGTACCGAGGCCACACCCCCTCATCTCCACCCCGCCTCCGAAAGAAACGCCCGGCCACCCACCCTCCCCCTCCCATACCCCCTCCCATAGCCCCGCCCTATACCCCCCATCGGCAGATTCGTCTTCCGTCGTCCTCCTCCCGTGATCGACGGTGGTGAGGCGACAGGACAGCGACGGAAGGAGGCCACGTCATGACATCCCTCACCGTGACGGACGTACACGCGCACGCCCTGGTGCCGAGCGTGGAGGACCTGGTGGACGGCAATCCCCTCAAGCAGCGGGAACAGGAGGAGCAGGCCCGGCTGATGGGCGCGGACTCGCTCCGGGTCACCCTCCACATGGCCCAGGACGCGCACCGGGCCCTGACAGACCTCGACACCAGGCTCAAGGCCATGGACGCGGCGTCGGTCGACGCACAGCTCGTCTCCCCCAGCCCCTCCCAGTACTACTACTGGGCCGGGCCCGCGCTCGCCCGGGAGATCTTCACGGCCACCCATGAGGGCGTCGCGGCGCTGTGCGCGCGGGCGGGCGACCGGCTGACCGGGCTCGGTGTCGTCCCCCTGCAACACCCCGCGCTCGCCGTCGAGGCGCTGGAGCACGCGGTCCTCACCTGTGGACTCAAGGGCATCGAGATCTCCTCCTTCGCATCGCTCGGCGAGGGACACGTCGACCTGTCCCACCCCGCGCTCGAACCGCTGTGGGCCCGTGCCGAGGAACTCGGCGCGCTGGTGTTCCTGCACCCGCTGGGCTGCACGGTCGAGGACCGGCTCGACAACTGGTACCTCTACAACGTGATCGGCCAGCCGCTGGAGCACGCCATCGCCCTCAGCCATCTGATCTTCTCCGGGGTCCTCGACCGCCATCCCCGGCTGAGGATCCTGGCCGCCCACGGCGGTGGCTATCTGCCGGTCTACCTGGGCCGCACGGAGCACGCCTGGCGGGCCCGGCCCGAGGCCCGGACCTGCGAACGCCCGCCGGGCGAGTACCTCAGGGAGATCTACTTCGACTCGCTCGTCTACACCCCGTACGCGCTGCGGCACCTGGTGGCCACCGTCGGGGCCGGTCAGATCCTGCTCGGCTCCGACTACCCCTTCGACATGGGTGTCACCGATCCGCGGGCCCGGCTGACCGCCGCCGGGCTCTCCCCGCACGAGCGGGACAGCGTGGCCGGGGGCAACGCCGCACGGCTGGGGCTGATCCCGTGAAGTGGGCGACGTACCGGTGGAACGGCGGCACGCGGACCGGTGTGCTGAGGGGCCGTGAGCTGTACGCCCTGGACACCGCCCTCGGCATCCAGGAGCTGATCGGTCTGGGCCCGGAGGTGCTCGCCGAGGCGGCCCGCGAGGCCCACCGCAGGGGACGGGCCACCGGCCTCGACGAGGTCACCCTGCTCCCTGCCGTACCCCGTCCAGGATCGGTCCGCGACGGCGCCTGCTTCCTGGACCATGTACGGGGCTGTCTGCGCGCCATCGGCAACCCGGGCGAACTGCCCGAGGTGTGGCGGCAGGTCCCGGCGTTCTACTTCGCCAACCCCGCCACCCTCTTCGGCGGACACGACGACGTACCGGTGTCGCCCGGCGCGCGATGGTTCGACTTCGAGGCGGAGATCGGGGTCGTCATCGGCCGCCCCGGCCGCGATCTGTCCCCCGAGCGGGCCATGGACCATGTCGCCGGTTACACCCTCTTCTGCGACTGGACCGCGCGTGATCTGCAACTCCGGGACATCGCCCAGGGCATCGGGCAGGCCAAGGGCAAGGACGGTGCCCTCACCCTCGGCCCCCACCTGGTCACCCCCGACGAAGTCGACCCGGCCGCCCTCGGACTGACCGCCCTCGTCAACGGCACCCAGATCGCCCATGGCTCCACCGCCGCCATGGACTGGTCCTTCGCCGAACTCATTTCCTACATCTCACGCGGCACCCCGCTGCGCCCCGGCGATGTCATCGGCTCGGGCACCATCCCCGGCGGCTGTCTGCTCGAACACATCGACACCACGCCCGCCGCGTACGAGGGCTGGCTGACTCCGGGCGACACCGTGACCCTGCGCAGTGAGCAACTGGGCACCGTCGAGAACCGTGTCGTCGCGGGCCCGCCCCTCCATCCTCTGCGGTCCGGCCACTGACACCCCCTCCCCCCTCCCCCCAGTCGACTCACCGACTCGTCGCACCCTCACGGAAGGCTCCCCGATGCCCGCCTACACCAAGGGCCTGCACACCCTGGCCGACGGAGTGTCCGCCTGGCTCCTCCCCGACGGCTCCTGGGGGTGGAGCAACGCCGGTTTCATCGCCGGGGACGGCGAGGGAATGCTCGTCGACACCCTCTTCGATCTCGCCCTCACCCGCGAGCTGCTCGACGGCCTGGAGCCGCTGACCGGCTCGGCGCCGATCAGGCATCTGGTCAACACCCATGCCAACGGCGACCACTGCTTCGGCAACCAACTGGTCCCGCCGGACGCGCACATCTACGCGGGCCCCCACTTCAACGAGGAACTCCACGAGTTCGAGCCGACCGTCTACGGCGAACTGGCTGCGGCGCAGACCGACCCCACGGTCGCCGCCTATCTCCACGAGGCGTTCGGGCCGTTCGACCACTCCGGTATCCGGTTCCGGGACGCGACGGTCACCGTCACGGACCGGCTCACCGTGGATGTCGCCGGGCGCGGCGTCGAACTCCACCATCTCGGCCCGGCGCACACCCGCGGCGATGTGATCGCCTGGGTGCCGGACAGCCAGGTGCTCTTCGCGGGGGACCTGCTGTTCATCGGGGGAGCGCCCGTCATGTGGGCGGGTCCGGCCCGGTCGTGGAGCGCCGCCTGCGACCGGATGATCGCCCTGGAGCCGGAGACCGTCGTCCCCGGGCACGGCCCGGTGACCGATGTCTCCGGCATCCGGGAGGTGCGTGACTACCTGGACTTCATCGGCCGGTACGCGGCCGAGAGCCACGCCGCCGGGCTGCCCTGGCCGGAGGCCGCCCGCCGTATCGACCTGGGCCCGTTCGCCTCCCTCGGCGACAGCGAGCGCGTCGTCGCCAACCTGTACTGCGAGTACCGCCATCTGGACCCGGCCACGCCCGCGCTACCGCTCGGCGAGCTGATCGCCGAGATGGCGAGGTGGCGCACGCGGGGCCGGGCGGCGGCGACGCACGGTGGCGGTCAGGGTCGTCGGGGGCGCTGACCGGTTCGGGCCGCGGTCAGCGCCGTCAGCGCCGTCAGCGCCGTCAGCGCCGTCAGCGCCGTCAGCGCCGTCAGCGCGGCGAACGCCGGGACGGGGCCCACGACCGGGGCCGATCCGGCGAGGCGGGGCACGGCGCGGCGGGGCGCGGCGAACGACAACGGCGTCAGTCCGGCGCCGAGCCCCGCAGGATGAACGCGATGGCCTCCTCCAGCCCCCGTTCCGCCGCCTCCGGGGGGATCATGCCGGTCGCGGCCAGGTCGGCGAAGCCGTGCAGGGTCGCGAAGACCGGGACGCCGATCCACTCCAAGGGCCCCTCGCGCACCTCGCCCTGGCGCTGCCCCTCCCGCATCAGGGCCTCGATCAGTTCGGACCAGCGTCGGCCGGCCTCCAGCAGGGCCGCCGACGCCTGGGCGTCCTTCTTGACCGAGCACATCAGGTCGAGCAGCGCCGCGTTGTCCAGGCTGAATCCGACATAGGCGCGGACCATCGCCTCCAGCTTCTCGCGGCACGACTCCCCCGCGCTTCTCTGCGACGCCAGCATGGTCGCGGTCATCCGCTCGTAGCCGCCGAGTGCGAGGGCGTCGAGCAGCGCCTCCTTGTCCTTGAAGTGGCGGCTGGGCGCGTTGTGGCTGACGCCGAGGTCGCGGGCGAGTTCGCGCAGCGACAGGGCGGCGGATCCCTTGTCCCTCAGGGTCTCCTCGGCGCGGGCCAGCAGGGCGGCGCGCAGGTCGCCGTGGTGGTAGGGGCGGGAGCGGGTCTGCATGGCGGTCAGTGTATCGGCCATGTGCACAACGTCCACATTGTTGATCACGTCCACATTGTTGCCATTGACAACAATGTAGGCATCGCCCACACTCGGAGGTATGACTTCTGCACCCCACGCCACTCCCGGCCCGTGGAACACCACCGACATCCCCGACCAGAGCGGTCGCACCGCCGTCGTCACCGGCGGCAACAGCGGTATCGGCCTCGCCACCGCCCGCGCGCTCGCCGCCGCGGGCGCCCATGTGGTGCTCGCGGTACGGGATCCCGACCGCGGCGAGGCCGCCGCCCTGGGCGTCGACGGCAGTGTGGAAGTGCGCCGCCTCGATCTGGCCGACCTCGCCTCCGTGCGTGAGTTCGCCGCCGGCTGGCGGGGCACCCTCGACCTGCTCATCAACAACGCCGGGGTGATGAACACCCCGGAGTCCCGGACCAAGGACGGCTTCGAGACCCAGCTCGGCACCAATCACCTGGGCCACTTCGCCCTGACCAATCTGCTGCTGCCGTATCTCACCGACCGGGTGGTGACGGTGTCCTCCGAGGCGCACAAGAAGCCGGGTGCTCCGCGGATCCGCTTCGACAATCTGGGCCTCGCCGGGGAGTACCGGCCGCGGACGGCGTACAGCCAGTCCAAGCTGGCCAATCTGCTGTTCACCCTGGAACTCCAGCGCCGCCTCGCCGCCGCCCACTCACCCGTGCGGGCCCTGGCCGCGCACCCCGGCTGGGCCGCCACGAACATCCAGCGCCACGACGGCGGCGCGCTGAGCCGTGCCGTCCTGCGGATCGTCGCCCAGGACAGCGCGGCCGGTGCCCTGCCGACCCTGTACGCCGCTGTCCAGGACCTCCCCGGCGCCAGCTATGTCGGCCCGGACGGCCGCGGCGAGGTACGCGGCCATCCGACCCTCGTCGGCCGTTCCGCCGCGGCCAGCGACCCGGTGGTGGCCCGGCGCCTGTGGGCGGTCTCGGAGGAGCTGACCGGCGTCACCTTCCCGCAGCCGCAGCCGCAGCCCGCCCCGCTCGCCGGAGCCTGACACCGCCCCGCGAGCGGGACCTACCGCCACCGCCGCGGAACGTCGATCCCCATCTCCTCCACCAGCACCTTCGCGATGTCCTCCTCCCCCACCTCCCGGGTCCACGCGGTCCCGTCCGCGTCGGTCACGGTCAACTCCGTGCCCATCAGCGACCGGTGCACCCCGGGGCCGGTCCGGGTGACATGCAGCCGCTTGCGGAACGGCGAGCGGGGATAGGTGGCGACGAACCAGTTGGCGACACCGCAGTCCGGCCGTTCCACGGGCTCCGTGGTCAGTACGTACTGGGATGTCCAGCCGTCGGACCCCCACGCCTGGAGCGTCCAGGTGTCCGGCCCGTCCACGCCCGGGTCGCGCAGCAGCCGGTGACGGCGGCCGTCGGTGAGCTGCTCGGCGTCCGGGGTGAACGGCACGGGCTCGATGAGCGCGCCCGCGCTGCCGAAGCCGCAGTCCGCGAGATACGGCACCGGCAGACCGGGCACCTCGACGCGCAGGGCGAGATGGGTGCGGGGCCGGGTGGCGGGATCACCGGTACCGATCGCCACCCGGCCCATGATCAGGCGCACGGTGAGACCGATGGCCCGCAGGGCGGCGGTGAGCAGCAGGTTCTGTTCGTAGCAGTAGCCGCCGCGGCCACCCGCCACGATCTTCTCGTGCAGATCGGCCAGATCGAGGGAGGGCACGATCCCGTGCACGGGATCGAGGTTCTCGAAGGGGATGGACATCACCTGGGCCCGGTGCACCGCCCGCAGGGTGGGGAGGTCGGCGGCCACCGGGCCGGTGTGTCCGATGCGGTCGAGGTAAGCGCCGAGGTGGAAACCCTCGGCGTCACCCCCGACCGCCGGACGGGGGTCGCTCATCGCCGGGTCACGACCGGTGCGCGGCGGAGATCTGGCCGACCAGCACGGCGAACGGCATGTCGAGCGCGGCGTACACCGCGCCCGACTCGGGGGCGGCATTGTCCCCGAGCGCCTCGACGATGAGGGTGGCGTAGTCGCTGAGGATGACGCCCGCCTGCTGCATCCGCGCCAGCCCGGCCTCCCGCTTGGTCGCGCTGAAGGTGCCGGAGGCGTCCACGGCCACATAGGCGTCATAGCCCGCGGCGGTCGCGGCGTACGCGGGCAGCGCCGCGCAGACCTCCAGGGACACCCCGGCGAAGATCAGCTTCTGGCGGCCGGTGGCCTCGATGGCCTCGCGGACCCGGTCGTCGTGCCAGGCGTTGACCGAGCTGCGGTCGATGATCTTCTGCCCGGCGGGGAGCGCCTCGACCAGTTCGGGGGCGGTGGGTCCCCACATGCTGTCGGCGGCGGTGGTGGTCACCACCAGCGGGATGTCCAGCGCGGTCGCGGCCCGCGCCAGCGCCGCCACATTGTGCTTCAGCTCGCCCACCGGGATGTCCCGGACGCCCGAGAGCAGGCCGACCTGGTGGTCGACCAGGACCACGGCCGCGTTCTCGCGGGTGACCGGCTCCAGGTACTTGCTGCGCTCGCTCATGTTCTTCTCCTCGGATGCTCAAAACAGGGTGCGGTCATGCGGTCATTCAGGCTTAGTCACCAATCTTGATAGTCAGTTTTGGTGACGACTTCGAACTTAGGTGACCATCGAACGGAATGCAAGCCGGAGTTGTAGCGGTGCGGGCCAGGGACCGTCCGGACGGCTAAACTCGCCGGTCGGACCGCCTTGGACACACCGGCGGGAGGCAGGACGGAAGCGGGAAGGAAGGCGTGTGCGCATGACCGGGGACCGGCAGACCGAACCGGGACCGGATCTGGGCGTGCTCGCCGCCCGGGTCCTGTTCTCCGTCCAGCGCGAACTGTTCGCCACCCTCGCCGAGCGCGGTTTCGACGACATCCTGCCGCGCTCCGGGGTCGTCCTGGCGTATCTGCGGCCCGAGGGCATCCGGGCCAGCGAACTGGCCCGGCTCTCCGGCCAGCACAAGCAGGTCGTCGGCACCCTCGTCGACGACCTGGAACGCCTCGGCTATGTCGAACGCGCCCCCGACCCCGCCGACCGCCGCGCCAAGCTGGTCCGCCCCACCGAACGCGGTCTGCTCCAGATGGAGACGGCCACGGCCATCATGCGCGCGATCGAGGAACGGCACGCGAAGGCCCTGGGCGAGGAGGCGTACGCCGCCTTCAAGCAGACGCTCGGGCAGGTGGCGAAGGCCCAGAGCGCGGCGGCGAAACGGCCGGTGTGAACGGCCGATCCGGAGAGCGGGTCCGGAGAACGGGTTCGAGTGGCCGGTCCGGAGAACGGGTCGGAACGGCCGGTCCGGAGAGCGGGTCGGAATGGCCGGTCCGAGGGGACCGGTCCGCGCGGCCGGTCCGAGGAACTCGTCCGCGTGGCCGATCCGCGTGGTCGGTCTGCGTGGCCGGTCCGAAGAGTCGCCCGTGAGGGCTCGATCGGCCGTCAGGGCTCGATCGGCTGCCAGCGGCCGTCGCGGTAGAGCATGCCGCTGTCCTTGATGAACGTGGTGACCAGCTGCACCCTGGAATGGCGGTACCCGGGCAGACCGGGCAGCACCTCGGCCTGGAGGCGGTACACGTCGTCGGTGTGGGGCACGGCCACCGCGGCGATCAGATTGTCGGGGCCGGTCACCGCGGCGGCCAGATGCACCGCCGTGCACGCGGTGAACTGCTTGACGGTGTCGGGCAGCGTCGCCGGGTCGCACTGGATGAAGAACACCGCCTGGACGTCCAGGCCCACCTGGCAGCGGTCCACGACGGTGGCGATCTCGGCGCCCCCGCCGCGTCTGAGGCGGTCGAGGCGGCGCTGCGCGGTCGCGGCGGAGGTGTGCGTCGCCGCCGCGAGCCGGGCGAGGCTCATCCGGCCGTCCACGGCGAGCGCTTCCACCAGCTGCTGTTCGTCGGTGTCGAGCCGAGGGCCGGGAGCGAGGCCGGGAGCACCGTACGGGTGCCGGATGAGATCCGTCTGGGCGACGGTCAGCAGGGGCGGATGCGGCGGACCGGCCAGGGTGTGGGCGCGCAGCACGGGCAGCGTCCGCAGGTCGACGAGATCGCCGATCAGCGCGTGGTGACGTAGCGTCAGATCGTTGCGTTCGTCGCGGTGGCGGGGGTGGACCAGGGCGAAGATCTCGCCGTTGTCGAGCACCCAGACCGTCTTCACCGGGTACATCCGGGCGAGTTGGTGCGCCAGCCGCAGGGTCCGGTCGGGACGGGCGCGCGGTATGAGCAGCAGGGGCCAGCCGCCCCAGGCGCGGTAGGGGTTCTCCAGGACGGTGACCGCGAGCAGCCCGGACTCGATCAGCCGGGTGCCCCGTCTGCGGACCGTGCTCTCGGTGAGGTCCAGGGCCTCGGCGATCACCGCCCACGAGGCCCTCCCGTTGGCCAGCAGCGCCGAGACCACCAGCTTGTCCGTGTCGTCCATGGTGGCCCCTTCGAGGTCGATCGGGCCGCCGCTCCGGCCCTGTCCGTGATCAAGGTCCATGGTGACGGAAATCTTCCGCCGGGAGGGAGGCGGGTGACGGAATCCCGCACATAGGGGCACGTGGGCCCCGGGGTGAGGGTGGGTGAGCGGACGCCGGTATTCACTGTCTTCGTCACGACGGCTCGCCACAGCGGCTCGGCACAGCGGCTCGTCGCGACGGATCTCCCGCGAACGTCATCACTCACCGAGAAGAGGCACGACCATGACCCCGCGCCTGACCCGCCGTTCGAACCTCGCCACCGCCCTCGTCAGCGGCCTGGCGTCCGCCGCTCTGGTCCTCGGTGTCCAGTCCGGCACCGGCGACGAACCACGACTGACCGCCACCGCCGCGTCCGAAGCCGCCCCCGCCGCCGCGCCCGACACCGCACCGCAGAAGACGGACAGCCGCAGAAAGCTGGGCGAGCCCTGGAAGTACGACGGCAGGACCGCCCTGTACCAGACCCACGAGGTGAAGGACCCGCGCGGCATCCTGTTCGTGGCCGGGCAGACGGCGAAGGACGAGAACAACACCTATCTGCATCTGTGGGACATGGAGCGGCAGATCGACCGGGTCTTCGACCAGGTGGAGAAGTACGTCAAGGACGCCGGCTACAAGCCCTCCGACATCACCAACCTGCGCTACTCGGTGACCGACGAGGACCTGTTCTTCCAGCACTTCGACCAGGTCATCGACCGGCTCGACAAGGCCGGTATCAAGCCCACCAGCGCGGCCATCGGCGTCGAACGGCTCGCCCGCCCCGGCGTGCTCCTCGAGATCGAGGCGACGGCGGTCCGCTGACCCGGCGCACCGCACCGGGCAGGCCGACAACTCGCTACGCCCCAACGGTCTGTCCCCCGCCCCTTCCTCACCGGTACCGATGGCCACGCACCGCCCCGCACGCATAGGCTCGCCCCCATGGCACACGCGTTTGACGGGATCCGGCTGCTCGGCCCGCCGGTGACCGATGGTGAGTACATCGCCCTCAACGACCAGGAGATCGTGCACCTGCACGAGTACCCGCGCATCTACGCGGTACCCGGTCTCTACGAGTACGTGGTCCAGGAGCGGTTGCGGTGCACCTCGCCGCAGATCGCGGCGGAGGGCTTCCTCCGCGCCCTCGACCGGCTCGGGCCCGCGCCGGGCTCGATGACGGTCCTGGACATCGGCGCCGGAACGGGGCTGGTCGGGGAGTTGCTGCGGGGCGGTGGCGCGGGACGGGTCGTCGGCGTCGACGCGCTGCCTGCGGCACGCGAGGCATGTCTGCGCGACCGGCCCGGTGTCTACGCCGGTTACCTGGTCGGCGACTTCGAGCACGACGGCACCCTCCAGGAAGAGCTGCGTCCCTTCGCGCCCGGAGGGTTGGTGGCGGCCGGGGCCTTCGGGGGCACGCACGCCACACCGCGCGCGCTCGGCAACGCGCTCGCCGTCCTGCCGCCCGGCGCTCCCGTGGCCTTCACGATCGACGAGCGGTGGCTGGATCCGGCGGACGCGGACGGATTCGGCGCGGCGATCGAGCGGATGACGGACGACGGGACTTTGGTGGTGCTGGAACGCACGCGTTTCCAGCACCGGGTCACGACGACCGGTGAGCCGATCCACTACCAGCTCGTCGTGGGCCGCACCGGGCCGGAAGACGGGGCCTGCTGAGAGCCCGGCCGCCGCGCCGCCGTCAGCCGGTGGTGTCCTCGTCACCGCTCTCGGGCGGCGGCCAGTTCCGCAACAGCGACTTGACGACCTCCGCACTGCCCGCGACCCGCATTCCCCTGTCCACACTGTCGTTGCGCTGCCGGAACGCCACATCGAGCGCCAGGACGGGGGCGGCCAGCACCTCCAGTTGCCGCAGCAGCTCCAGGATCCGGGCCTGGGCATGCTCACCCCGCTCGGCGGCGGTCACCACGGCGCGCCACTCCAGCTCCGTCAGCTTCCGGTTCAGATGCCCCCTGCCGACGAATCCGCCCTCGGTGATCCCCCGGGAGTACTGGATCCCGTGGCTTCCTCTCAGAAACCGGAGCGCCAGCTCGCCCTCCGGGGTCTCCAGATCCCGCAGGGTCACATAGGTGCGGTGCAACCGGCGCAGCACCGCCGGTCCGGTGGTCAGACGCCGCGCCTTCCGGCCCCGGTCGGGAACGGTGTCGTTCCACAGCGGCGCGCCCGCGAAATGCTCGCCTTTGCCGAACCGCACCCGGTGGAGACGTGCCCACTGGTCGGAGCGCAGCTCGGGATCGATCATGACCGGGTTGTCCTCCCCGATCCCGTTGAAGTCGCTTGCGTACCGCTCCACCAGCTCACCGAGCGCGGGGCGGGAGTCCGGGGCACCGGCCCTCACCGGCGGCACGGTGTCCTGCACGTCCGGCACGTCCTGCACCTCGGGTGCTTCGGCGTTCGTCTCCGGCCTCGCCGAGTCCTCGACCGGCTGACCGTCCAGGCGGGCCAGCACCGTGCCGGTCAGCTCGCGCGCGGCGGCGGACAAGGTGCGGGCGCGTCCGGGATCCGGATGGTCCGCCGCCGCGAGCAGCAGTTCCCCCGCCAACCGTCGCAACTCCCGGTTCAGTTCTTCCACTCGGGCGTCGACATCCTGCTCACTCATGTGCCCCCCTGGCTACGGTTGTGGGCAGTGTGGCAGGCGAGGGGGCGGTGTTCGGCATCCGGAGCGGGGGTGGCGGCCGTACGGCCCTTCCGGCGGCCGTGGTCGCGGGGATCGAGGAGCCTGGGCCCGGGACCGGCCGATGAGTTCTCGTGGGTCCGCCCGCCGATACGGTCGCCCTCCGATACCGGCCGTCGGCCGATGTCGCTCCTCCGCCGATACCAGCCACCGGCCGATGCCGCTCCCCCGCCGCTACCGCCCGCCCGCCGATGCCGCTCCCCCGCCATTGCCGTCCGTCCGCTACGGCACCGGCGCCGCCGGCAAACGCTGTTCGGTCCAGATGATCTTGCCGTTGGGTGTGTACCGGGTGCCCCAGCGCTGGGAGAGCTGGGCGACCAGGAACAGGCCCCGGCCCCCTTCGTCGGCCGCGCCCGCCCGGCGCAGGCGGGGCGAGGTGCTGCTGCCGTCCCGTACCTCGCAGATCAGGGCCCTGTCGTCCCGCAGCAGGCGCAGGGAGATGGGCGTACCGCCGTAGCGGATGGCGTTGGTGACGAGTTCGCTGATGATCAGCTCGGTGCTGAAGCCGTACTCGTCCAGCTCCCATTCCTCCAGTTGGGCGAGGACCCGCTCCCGTACGGCGGAGACGGCCGCCGGGTCGCCGGGGATGTCCCAGCCCGCGCGGCGGTCGGCGGCGAGGCCCAGGGTGCGGACGACGAGCAGGGCCACGTCGTCCCGGGAGCGGCTGCCGCCCGGCATGGTCGCCATGAGCGCCTGGCAGGTGTCCTCCGGGGAGCGGTCCGGAGCGTTCTCCAGCGCGCGGCGCAGCGCGTCCATCCCTGTGTCGAGGTCGCGGTCGCGTCCTTCGATGAGGCCGTCGGTGTAGAGGACGAGCCGGCTCGTGTCGGGGACGGAGATCTCCACCGACTCGAAGGGCGAGCCGCCGACGCCGAGGGGCGGTCCGGCGGGGACGTCGGGGAAGAGCACCGTGCCGTCGGGGAGGGCGAGGGCGGGCGGCGGATGACCGGCGCGGGCGAGGGTCCAGCGGCGGGTGACGGGGTCGTACACCGTGTAGAGGCAGGTGGCGATGTATCCGGTGAGGTCCAGGCGGCTCACCAGGTCGTCGAGGTTGGTGAGCAGGTCCTCGGGCGGGAGGTCGAGCGCCGCGTAGTTGTGCACGGCGGTGCGCAGCCGTCCCATGGTGGCGGCGGCGTGCACCCCGTGCCCCATGACATCGCCGACGACGAGCGCCACCCGGGCGCCGGAGAGGGGGATGACGTCGTACCAGTCGCCGCCGACGCCCGCCTGGGCGGGCAGATAGCGGTGGGCGGCGGTGACCGCGCTCTGCTCGGGTACGCCGGACGGCAGCAGACTGTGCTGGAGGGCGAGGGCGGTCAGGTGTTCCCGGGCGTAGCGGCGGGCGTTGTCCACGCACACCGCGGAGCGGGTTCCGATCTCCTCGGCCAGCAACAGGTCGTCGGCGTCGAACGGGGCGTGGCCCGCCGTCCGGACGAAGGTCGCGACACCGAGGGTGATGCCCCGGGCCCGCAGGGGGACGACGAGTGCCGAACCGCCGTCCAGGCCCGGGACGGGCGGGCCGGTTCCGGCGAACCGCGGGCCGATGGCGTCGGAGTCGGTGACCGTGCCGCGGGCCGGGCGGCCGGACAGCAGGGCGGCGCCGGGGAGGGAGGCGGGCGGGTAGGTGTGGGGTCCGCCGGGGTCGGGCCCGGGGTCGGGGGAGGGGGTGGCCCCGGCGCGGGCGACGCGCTGGACGGTGACCGGTTGGGCGGGCGGTGGTGCGGGGGGTTCGTCGCCGGAGAGGATGCTGCCGAAGAGGTCGACGGCGGCGGCGTCCGCGAAGCGGGGCACGGCAACGTCCGCCAGTTCCTGGGCGGTGCGGGTGACGTCGAGTGTCGAGCCGACCTGCTCGCCCGCCGCGGTGAGCAGGCTCAGCCGGTCGCGGGCGATCATCAGCCGCTGGATGCGCTCCTCGTGCGCGAGACGGATCCGCAGGACCAGGATGCTCGCGGCGGTGCCGAACACGACGAGGGCGATGGTGACGGTGCGCTGGACCATCGGGAGCCCGGGGATGACCCCGCCGTAGAGGATCACCAGGGCCACCAGGGTGACCCCGCAGATGATCAGTGCCCGCCGGTACGGCAGCAGCGCGCCCGCCACCAGGGGGGCCAGCAGGGAGAGCCCGCCGAGCCGGATCACACCGCCCTGCGAGGTCGGGTACTGGGCCGCCGAGACGACGACGATATAGACGAGGAGGACGATGAAGACGCCGGTCCTGCCACCGGGCTGCGACCGCGCCATCCCCGCTCACCTCCCTGGACCCGGGCCCACACCCGCGCCCCGACCCGCACAGGAGGCCGGGGCCTCGTGGAGTTCACCGTGGTTCAACCGTAACGCGGGGATTGCCGGGAATGATCGCATTGAGGCGGATCGACACGCGGACCTGCGACGGGCCCCGCCGTCACCCCTCCAGCACCGCCATCGCCGCGTTGTGTCCCGGGATCCCGCTCACCCCTCCCCCGCGGACCGCGCCCGCGCCGCACAGCAGGACGTTGGGGTGGGCCGTGCCGACGCCCCAGGGGCCGGTGTCGTGGGTGGGGTCGAGGAACGGGAAGGCGAGCGGGCGGTGGAAGATGTTGCCGCGGGGCAGCCGCAGTTCCCGCTCCAGGTCGAGCGGGGACTTGGCCTCGACACACGGCCGTCCGTCCGCGTCCAACGCCAGACACTCCTCGATCGGCTCGTCCAGTACGGCGTTCAACTCGGCCAGCGCGGCGGTCACCAGGGCGTCGCGGCGGGCGTCGTGGTGGGCGTCGAAGAGACGGGCGGGGGTGTGCAGACCGAAGAGGGTGAGGGTCTGGTACCCGGCGGCGACGAGGTCGGGGGCGAGGATCGTCGGGTCGGTCAGGGAGTGGCAGTAGATCTCCGACGGCGGCGCCGACGGCAGCGCGCCCGAGGCGGCCTCGCGGTAGGCGGTGTCGAGTTGGGAGTACCCCTCCGAGACATGGAAGGTGCCGGAGAACGCCTCGCGGGGGTCCACGGAGGTGTCGCGCAGTCGGGGCAGCCGGCGCAGCAGCATGTTCACCTTGAGCTGGGCGCCCTCGGCGGGCGGGGTGGGCGGCTCGTCGCCGACCAGATGGGCGAGGGTCTCGGGGGACGCGTTCACCAGCACCTTGCGGGCGGTGACACCGCCCTCCCCCGTCGCCGTGCGGTAGGTGACCTCGCTGTGCGGGTCGCCGGGTTCGAGGCGCAGGATCTCGTGCCCGGTGACGATCTCGGCGCCGGCCGCGCGGGCGGCCCCGGCCAGCGCGTCGGTGAACGCGCCCATGCCGCCGACGGGGACGTCCCAGTCGCCGGTGCCGCCGCCGATGACGTGGTAGAGGAAGCAGGCGTTCTGGGCGAGCGAGGGGTCGTGGGCGCCGCTGAACGTGCCGATCAGGGCGTCCGTGAGGACGACCCCGCGGACCAGGTCGTCGTGGAAGCGCTCCTCCAGGGTGACGCCGAGGGGCTGCTCGAAGAGCATCCGCCAGGCGCTGTCGTCACCGACGCGGGCGCGCAACGCCTCGCGGGTGGGCAGCGGTTCGGTCAGGGTGGGGAAGATCCTGCGGGCCGCCTCGCCGGTCGTGGCGTAGAACCGCCGCCAGGCGTCGTACTCGGCGTCGGAGCCGGTCAGTGCCCGGAAGGAGGCACGGGTGCGCTCCTCACCGCCGCCGACGAGAAGCCCGGTGGCCCGGCCGTCGCGGACCGTGGGGGTGTAGGAGGACACCGACCGCTTGCGTACGGCGAACTCCAGCCCGAGATCGTCGACGATCTTCGACGGCAGCAGGGAGACCAGATAGGAGTAGCGCGACAGCCGGGCGTCCACGCCCGCGAACGCCCGGGTGGAGACGGCGGCGCCGCCGGTCACGTCCAGCCGTTCGAGGACCAGGACGGAGCGTCCGGCGCGGGCCAGGTACGCGGCGGCGACCAGGCCGTTGTGTCCGCCGCCGACGATGACGACGTCGTAGACGGGCTGGGAGGGGGCGGTTCCGGCGGGTGCGGGCATGCGCCCTTGGTAACACCCTCCTCCCGGGCGTCGCAAGGGATCGATCATGGCGGCGGACGGCGGACGCGTACTGACCGGTGAATCAGTTCGTGGGGTTCGTGCAGGGCGCCTGTTCTCCTCCCCCCTCCCCCCGGGCCGTCCTCCAGCGGCTGCATGGTGAGGGTGATCCAGCCCGGCCAGGGGCGCGCGGGGTCGCGGATCTCCCCGGTCGTCGCTTCCTCGTCC
The DNA here is from genome assembly GCF_040609715.1 of Streptomyces sp. NPDC004610. Classification (NCBI taxonomy): domain Bacteria; kingdom Bacillati; phylum Actinomycetota; class Actinomycetes; order Kitasatosporales; family Streptomycetaceae; genus Streptomyces; species Streptomyces sp. NPDC004610. Next base: position 157,547 of record NZ_JBEXLA010000018.1, read on the forward strand.
CGCCGCGGCATCGCTGGGGGCTCGGCGATCCGCTCGGGGGCGGCCGGGGTCGGCGGGGAGGTGAGTTCGGCGGCCTCCGGGCTGGGCGCGGTCCCGGTGACGGTCCGGATCGCGGCGCGGAAGCCGTTGCCGTCCAGCAGGTGGGCGGCGCGGGTGGCGGTGAGCCGGGTGCCTCCGCCGGGGCGGGCGGTCCGTGCGGACCACGTCCAGCAGGACGTCGCTGTGCTCGTCCCCGTGGAACACGGCGGTCCCCGACATGCCCGACCTGGGGGGTGGCACCGGGCCCCTTCGCGGAGGCGGCGGGCGAGTCGGTGGTGAGCGTCTCGACGACCGGGTGACGCCGGGCCCCTCAGCGGAGGCGGCGGGCGAGTCGGTGGTGAGGACCTCGACGACATACGCCCGTCAGTACCAGTCCCGGGGCGACCAGATAGCCGGTGCCGTGTCCGGTCCGGCCGTTCGGGCGCGTCACCCGGATCCGCGCCACACACTCGAAGTCCACGTCACCACACCCCCGTCGTGACGCTCACGCCTCGTCGTCGAAGTCCTGGGTCTCCACCGGGCCGCCGTGCGCCGAGCGCGGCAGCAGATGCGGTGACGCCCGGTGGGTCCGGCGGGAAGACGTCTCCCCCCCTCCCGTCGACCCCGGCCACACCGAAGCGCAGTTCACCGCCCGCGCCCTTGGTGCGGGCCAGTTCCAGCACTGGTTGTACCCGCCCCACCGGAATCGGTCACGGGTTCGGCGGCACATCTTCGGCCGACCTCGTGACCGGGGCCCGGCCGCGGCAGGCGCGGTGGCGTTCCCTGGCCGGTTCCGGCCGCCGGAGGGATGATGGAGACGCGGAGGGTGATCCCCAGGGCGGAGGGCGGTGACCGACCGTGAACGACGTGCCGACGGGACGGATCGTCGTCGGAGTGGACGACTCCGAGGCCGGCCGGGGTGCCCTGAGCGTGGCCGTGGACCAGGCCCGGAGCACCGGCCGGGATCTGCTGGCCGTCCGCGCCTACCGGCTGCCGGTGGACCCCGTACCGGCCGGGCCGGGGGAGGTGGGGATGCCTGCCTGGTCGAGCTGGTTCGCGGACCCCGCGACGGTCCGGGCCCGGCGGGAGGCGGAACAGGCGCGCGGGGAGAACACCCGGGAGGAGATCCGGGACGTGTTCGGCCACGCGCTGGGCGGGATGCCCACGGATCTGCACATCTGCCTGGTCGCCTCGGTGGGGTCGCCCGTCGAGGTCCTGGTGGCCACGGCCTACCACGACGACGATCTGCTGGTGGTGGGCAGGCCGACCACCAGCAGGCTGCGGCGGCTGTGGCCCTGGCGCTGGTTCCGGCGACCGGTCTGGCGCCGCTGCGCCACGGGCGCCGTCTGCCCCGTGCTGGCCGTACCACCACCACCGCCGGGCAACGCGCCCCACCCCGCCCCGAACGCCCCTCCGGAGGCCCTCGGCGCCGGAGGCGCGACGCCGCTGACGGACTCCGCGCCGCCCCCCGTCTGGCCGGAGCGGTCCTGCTGCTGCTCGGCGCCGCCCGTGGCCAGGGCGGTACTGACCCTGGACGGGCACCACGACGTCGATCTGTTCCTGTGCGGGCACCACTTCCGCTCCTCGCTCGGCCCGCTGGCACTGGCCGACGCCGACCTCACCTTCCGCGACGACCGGACCGCCCGCCGCCCCGCCGACCGCCGCTGAGGGACCGCCGGACCCGGCGGTGCGGTGGTCGGTCCCGGCCACCGGGGGCACGCTGGAGACCAGACCCCGGCCCGGGGCGTCGAACGGGTGCGCGCCGGGGGCCGACCGGCGGAAGGCGGTAAGCCATGAAGGTGGGAGTACTGACCGGCGGCGGCGACTGCCCCGGCCTCAACGCGGTGATCCGCGCCGTGGTCCGCAAGGGCGTGCAGGAGTACGGGTTCGAGTTCGCCGGAGTGCGGGACGGCTGGCGCGGCGCCCTGGAGGACGACATCGTCCCCCTCGACATCCCCGACGTCCGGGGCATCCTTCCGCGCGGCGGCACCATCCTCGGCTCGTCGCGCACCAACCCGTTCAAGCACGAGGACGGTCCCCGGCGGGTCCGGGACACCCTCGCCGCGCACGGGATCGACGCGCTGGTGGTGATCGGCGGCGAGGACACCCTCCAGGTGGCCGAGGAGCTGAGCCGGCAGGGCGTCGCGCTGGTCGGCGTACCGAAGACGATCGACAACGATGTGTGCGGCACCGACTGGACGTTCGGTTTCGACACCGCCGTGGGTATCGCGACCGAGGCCATCGACCGGCTCCACACCACCGCCGAGTCGCATATGCGGACCCTGGTGGTGGAGGTGATGGGACGCCATTCCGGGTGGATCGCCCTGCACGCGGGGGTGGCCGGGGGCGCCAATGTGATCCTCGTGCCCGAGCATCCGTTCGATGTCGAGCAGGTCTGCGGGTGGGTGCAGAGCCGCTTCAAGATCAAATACGCTCCGGTCGTGGTGGTCGCGGAGGGGGCGGTCCCGCTCGACGGGCAGATGATCGTCAAGGACGAGGCCGTGGACGAGTTCGGGCATGTGCGGCTCTCGGGGGTCGGTGAGTGGCTGGCGCGGGAGATCGCGCGGCGCACGGGCACCGACGCCCGCACCACGGTGCTCGGGCACATCCAGCGCGGCGGCACCCCGAGCGCGTTCGACCGCTGGCTCGCCACCCGGTTCGGGCTGCACGCCGTGGACGCGGTCAAGGACGGCGACTTCGGTGTGATGACGGCCCTGCGGGGCACGAGGATCGTCCGCGTGCCGCTCGCCGAGGCCACGACCGGCACGAAGAAGGTCGACCGGTCGCTCTACGACGAGTTCGCGGTGTTCTTCGGCTGAGGGGCGGGGGGCGTGTGTGGGGGGTGTGTGTGGCTGGGGGTGGGGGGTCGCTTCGGTTGTTGGGTGGGGTGGGGCGGGGTGGGGCCGGGTGTCGCTTCGGTTGCTGGGCGGGGTGGGTCTCTGTGGTCGTCGCTCCGGTCCTGGCCGGGGCCCGGGTGGGGTCACTCCGCCGGGTTTCGGTGGCCGGTCCAGTTCTCGCCGGGGCCCCGGTGGTCAGTCCGCCCGGGGTACGACCGCCACTGGGCGGCGGCTGTGCTGGAGCACGGCGTGGGTGACCGGCCCGAGGCCCGCCACGCCCGCGCCGGGCCCGTTCCCGGCGCCCATGACGAGCAGGGTGCCGTGCCGGGAGGCGTTCAGGAGCGCCTGCGCGGGGTGCAACAGCACCACATCGGTGTGGACGGGCACGGTCGGGTACCCGGCCCGCCAGGGCCGCAGGGCGTCGCTGAGGTCCGTGTTCTCCTGGTCCTCCCAGGTGGCCCGGTCCGCCTCCGTCACGAACAGGGTGCGGCCCGACACCGACTCCGGGGGCAGCGCCCACGCCCCGACGACCCACAGGCCGACACCCCGCGCCTGGGCGGCGGCGAACGCGAAACCGGCCGCGTCGGGGGCCGGGGCGTGCGCGTCGAACCCCAGGACCACCCGGTCGGCACCGCGGGCCGCGGCCGAACGTTCCTCGTAGCCGTCCGCCCAGCGCGCGGGCACCAGCACCACGGGGCAGGGGGCGGCGGCTGCGGACGCCAGCGCGACCGAACCGACGGCCAGACCGTCGAAACCGCCGACGCCCCGCGTCCCCACGACCAGGAGCCCGGCGTCCCGCGCGGCCACCGGGAGCATGTCCACGGCCGGACCGTCGATCTGCCCGGACTCCACTTCGGCGTCCGGGTGGCGCTCGGCCAGTTCCCCGGCGACCCGGTGGAGCAGGCGCTCCCCGACACCGTGCAGGAAGTCCGCCGCGTCGGGGGCCGCGCCGGGCCCGAGCACGGGCCCGGCATGCAGCAGCCGCAGCGGCACACCACGCCGTACGGCCTCCCGGGCGGCCCAGTCCGCCGCCGCGATGCTCGCCAGGGATCCGTCGACCCCGGCCACTACCAGGTGCCCCATCGAGCCCTCCTCCGCCTCCGTGCCGCGTCTCCCCCACTCTGGCACCGGCGGTGCGGTACGGCGCCTTCGGCGGGCGGTTGGTCTTCGGGGTGACGTCTGTAAGGGGGGTGGGGCAGCCGGGCGCGTTGCCGGGTCTCGGCGGGTGGGGCTGTGGCTGGGTTGTTTGCCTGGGCCCGGAGGGAGACACCCCACCCGGATCACCCGTCATGGGTGACCCGGTGGACCCCCCGCGTGCCGGACCCTGAGCCCGTCGGCCCCCTGACGGCGGCCCGATCCTCGGTCCGGACCGACCGGGGTGACCGCCTCGATCGCGCGAGGAGGAGCCATGACCGAGTCACCTGGTCCGGAACCGTCGACGGGACCGGATCCCCGGGCCGCCGCCCGGACGGCCACCCCGCGTCCGCAGACGCCCGGCGACGGGACGGAGCTGCTGGGGCGTCTCGGCCGGTCCTGGACCTGGATGCTGGGCTCGGCGGTGGTGACCCTGGTGCCCGGCATCCTGATGCTGTGCTGGCCCGACGCGACCCTGCGGGTGCTCGGCATCCTCGTGGGGCTCTATCTGCTGGCGATCGGCGTGTTCCGGTTCGTCGCCGTGTTCGGCCGCGAGGAGCACGGCGAGCGCCTGCCGGGGCTGCTGGTCGCCGTGCTGTTCCTGCTGGCCGGGGTGCTGTGCCTGCGGCACCCGCTCCAGACCGTCGCCGCGCTGTCACTGATCGTCGGCATCGTCTGGCTGGTCTCCGGCGTCCTCACCCTCTACACGGCCGCCACCACCAAGGATCTGCCGCACCGGGGTGTCGTCCTGGGCATCGCGGTCCTCGCGATCGTCGCCGGGATCGTGGTGCTGGCCCTGCCCACCGAGTCGGCGCGAGCGCTGACCCGGCTGCTCGGTCTGTGGCTCGTCCTGCTCGGTCTGGCGGAGGTGGGGCTCGCCCTCGCCTGGCGGACGGCGCTGCGCAGAGCGGGCGTCACCGGCCGGAACAACGCCGACGGGGTGACCTGATCCAGGCCGACCCCCGACCCCCGGCCCCTGTCCCTCATCCCCCGACCCCCGACCCCCGACCCCATGGAATGAGGTCCGGCATGACCACCACACCCACCCGTCCGGCTCACCAGGCCCCCTCGGCGGGGCAGGGGTGGGCCACCGGCCTGACCGCCTTCGCCGCCGTGATGCTCTTCCTCGTCGGTGTCCTCGACATCTTCCGGGGCATCATGGGCATCGCCGAGGACGATGTCTTCGTCACCACCCCGTCCTATGTGTTCCGGTTCGACCTGACCGGCTGGGGCTGGCTCCATCTCGCGCTGGGTATCGTCGCCGTGATCGTCAGCATCGGACTGCTGAGGACCTCGCTGTGGGCGCGGGTCGCCGGGGTGGCCATCGCCGTGTTCGTGATCATCGCCAACTTCCTCTCCCTGCCGTACTACCCGGTGTGGTCGGTCGTGGTGATCGCGCTGTCTGCGTTCGTGATCTGGGCCCTGTGCGTGGTCCGCCGGGACGACCACTCCGGTCTCGCCTAGAGCCTGTCTGGCAAATGATCACCGAGCGTGTGCGTGCTCAGTTCAAGTGCCTTGCCGTCCTGACGTCGGCCGGTGATTCTGGGCAGGTGCCAGGGCAGGGGAAAAGAAGGCGGCGGCAGGAGGACGCGCGGCAGCGGATTGCTGCTCGCACCGCGCCGGACGCGGGGCAGTGGGAAGTGGTTGTTGAGACACGGGACCAGGCGGAGATGCGTACGCGGTTGCGTCGTCTTCGGGAGGCAGGAGTCGACGGGTCGATGATCCGGATCGACACGCTGTGCGGGCGCCTGGGGCTGCCGACCACCTACCGGCTGAGTCGTTTCGTGACGGACCCCGCACGAGAGTCCGAGCACGACCACTCTGATCATTGATCTTGTGGCAGGTCGAGGTGAGTTGACGGATGCGGCGTGGGAGCGAATGGAGCCCCTGTTGCCGCGGGTGGATGGGCGTGGTCGTCCGTGACGTGATCACCGCCAGGTGGTCAACGGGGTGCTCTGGCGGCTGCGGACCGGGGCTCCGTGGCGCGACCTGCCCGAGCAGTACGGACCCTGGCAGACCGTCTACGAGCGGTTCGCTCGCTGGGAAGCGGACGGGACCTGGGCGAAGCTGCTGGAACACGTCCAGGTCCGCGACGACGCGGTTGGTCGGGTGGAATGGACCGTCGCCGTCGATTCCACGGTCAACCGTGCCCATCAGCACGCCGCCGGCGCCCGCAAAAAGGGGCCGCAGGCGTCGTGATCAAGCGCCCAACCGCCGGCGCCAAGGGCGCCTCGGCGGCCGGCCCCCCGCCTTCGACGAGGAGGTCCACCGCGAGCGCAAGCTCGCCGACCGCTACCGGGCTGGAATCGTCCTGGCAGCTCTGGTCCTGTGGCTCCGCGAACCCGCCGGATGATCATTTGTCAGACAGGCCCTAGCCCACTCCGCCGCCAAGGCGCGACCCCCTCCCGCCCCGTCCGACCGCCCCCTCCCGCCCCGTCTAACCGCCCCCCTGGCCAGCCGCCGGCACCGCCAGTTCCGCGTGCTGTTCGGTGCCCAGGACGACCTTCAGCGCGCCGGTGTCCACGGCTCCGGCGAAGACGTCGTACGCCTCCGTCATGGCGTCGAGGGGGAAGGTGTGGGTGATGAGTTCGGCGGTGGGCAGGCGGCCTGCCGTGGCCATGCGCAGCAGGGTGGGGGTGGAGTGGGTGTCGACCAGTCCCGTGGTGAGGGTGACGTTCCTGATCCACAGGGTCTCCAGGTGGAGGGTGGCGGGCGTGCCGTGGACGCCGACGTTGGCGACCCGGCCGCCGGGGCGGATCACGCGGGTGCACAGTTCGAAGGTCTCCGGCCTGCCCACCGCCTCGACGGCGACATCCGCGCCGAGCCCGTCGGTGAGGTCGGAGACCAGTTGCTCCGGGTGTTCGCGGGCGTCGGCGACCGCGTCCGCCCCGAGGTGCCGGGCCGCTTCCAGGCGGGCCGGTGCCAGATCCACGGCGATGATCCGCTCGGGGGAGAACAGCCGGGCGGTGGCGACGGCCGCGAGCCCGACCGGGCCCGCCCCGACCACCACGACGGTGTCTCCCGGGGCGACCCGCCCGTTGAGGACACCCACCTCGTAGGCGGTCGGGAAGATGTCCGCCAGCAGCACGGCCGCGGCGCTGTCCAGGGAACCCGGCAGCGGGTGCACGGACAGATCCGCGTAGGGCACCCGGACGTACTCGGCCTGGGTGCCGTCGATCAGATGGCCGCGGATCCAGCCTCCGCCGCCGAGGCACTGCCCATAGGCGCCCTGGCGGCAGAAGACGCAGCGCCCGCACGCGCTGATGCAGGACACCAGCACCCGGTCCCCGGGGCGCACGGTCCGCACATCGCCGCCGGTCTCGACGATCTCGCCGACCGCCTCGTGGCCCAGCACGGTGCCGGGCCGCACCTCGGGGACATCGCCCTTGAGAATGTGCAGATCGGTACCGCAGATGGTGACGGCGTCGACCCGCACGATCACGTCCGTGGGCTCCTTGACGGCCGGGTCCGGAACGTCCTCCCAGGCCGCCTCGCCCACCGCGTGGAACACATATCCCTTCATGGCGCTCCTCGCCCTCCGCTGTCCGCCGCGGAGCCCGGTTCCGGCGCGCACGGCGAGGGCCGCGGGCCGGGTTCCGGCCTGCCGCCGGACATGGCCCCGCCTCTCCAGCGTGCGCGCCGGGCGCGGCTCGCGCACGGGGCGGTCGGGTGTCCCCCAGTGTGTTTCCCCGGTGTGTTTCCCCGGAATCGGTGGCGCCGGGGGCGTTCGGCATCGTGCGCATCGGCCGCGGGGGTCCGATCGTGGAAGGGAGGGCGATCGCCGCCGGAGGCGGCGGTCCCACGGCACGGCAGGGAAGCGAGGGCGAGCGATGCCTCACAGCGGAGAGTGGAAGGTGCGGCTGCACCTCTTCGAGGACGAGGACGGGGTGACCAAGGCGCACGCGGTGCTGGACACCGGCGTCGGCGCGCTCACGGCGCACGGAACCGCGCGCTGCCGCCCGTCGGACGAGGACGTCCCGCGGATCGGCGACGAACTGGCGGCGGGCCGGGCGATGCACGACCTGGCCCATCAGCTCCTCAAGGCGGCCGAGCACGACATCCGGGACGAGGAGGCGACGGCCCCCCGCCCCGGGGGCGTACGGCCGCTCTGACGCCCGCCCTGACCGCCGTCTCCAGGCCGCCCTGGCCGCCGCTCCCATGGCCGGGCCCGGCCGAGCCGAGGCAGCCGCGCTGACAGCACCTCCCCAGGCCGACCGGACCGCCGCTGCGACGGTCGCCGCCGCCGCCGCTATGGTGGCCCGATGGCTCCGATCAACCGGTCTTCGATCAAGCAGTTCCAAGTCACCTTCGACTGTGCCGACCCGCGGCGCGTCGCCGAGTTCTGGTGCGAGGTGCTGGGGTACGTCGCTCCGCCGCCGCCGGAGGGATTCGGCACCTGGGACGACGCCGAGCGCTCGCTGCCGCCCGAGAAGCGGGGTGCCTGGGGTGCCTGTGCCGATCCCACCGGGGTGGGCCCGCGGCTGTACTTCCAGCGCGTCCCCGAGGGCAAGGTGGTCAAGAACCGGGTGCACCTCGACATACGCGTCGGCACCGGTCTCGTGGGGGATGAGCGCCTGGCCGTGCTGCAAGCGGAATCGACGCGGCTGGTCGCGCTCGGCGCGGTGCAGGTGCAGGTGCTGTACGCCGATGAAGAGAACGAGTCGTGCATCGTGATGCAGGACGTCGAGGGCAACGAGTTCTGTCTCGACTGAGTAGGTCTTCTCGTTTCGAACTCAGGATCCACGTCACGTGGTTTCACCGATGCCCGTGGGCAACGGATCTGGGAGGATCGCGTCCGCCGGTGTGGCGGACTGCGACGGGGGCGCCGGGGGGTGCCTCTCGTCAGCCCACGCGGCACGACCTCAAGGAGCGCTCATCGTGATGCCCGAGACGGCCCCGGCGACTGATCCCAGCGGGTGGGATACCGCGCTGGCCGGTGCTTTCGAGATACTGCTCGGCGGACGGTCGGCCGTCGACCCCGCCGCCCGCTACGGGGTGTACTACGCACCCTTCGACGAGTACCTGTTCCCCAACCCCTGGTCCACCCCTGACGCACTGACGTCTCGGGAGCCGAGACTACTGCCGGATCCGGGCGACGGTGAGTACCCCTTCTTCCCCTGGACGTGGCGGTTCGACCTGAGCGAGTCGCTGTTCTGCTTCGACGCCGAACTCGTGGCGGGGACGGGGCCGTGGGGTGAGGGCGGGCACAAGGGCCCCCGGCCGTTCGACGACGCCTTCGTCGCCGATCTGCGGACCGTCGCCTCGGTCGACGAAGACGGTCAAGTGCTGGTGCACGGTGCGGAGCTGGGACCGCTCCTGAGCCGCCATGGGGTCGACCTGACCGACGAGAGGTCGGAGAAGCTGAACTGCTGGCTGGGTGTGCTGCTGCGCGTCGCCACCGACGGCACTCTCACCGATGCGATGCGGGCCGCCACGTTCACCGAGCGCGGCCCCGAACAGCTGGTGTCGGTCGCCGACATGAGGCACTCCGTCTCCGTCGCGGAGCCCTGGGAGGAGCGGCTCGGGGCGGTCACTCATCCGGCGCTCCGGGACCATCTCCGCATGCTCTGCGTCACCGCGAACGACGCGCGTTCGGAGGGTGGTCACTACGTCGGCACCGACTACTGGCCGGGCCCCGATGCCCTGGAAGCGGTCGGCTGCTCACTCGTCGCGGGCTGGGTGTTCGGCGAGTCCGAGACCAGTACCGCCGTCGTGCGGTTGCCGGACAAGCCGGGAACGCGCTGAGCACACCATGTCGTGGCTCCCGTCGAGAACGGCTCGGCAGGGAGCCGACGTCCTTCCCTTGGGCGGGGCACCGCCTCACTCCTTTGCGGTCGCCGCCTACATTGGAGGTCATGAGCACCAAGAACACCCCCCACTGGACCGCCGACGACATCCCCGACCAGACCGGCCGTACCGCCGTCGTCACCGGCGCCAACACCGGCCTCGGCTTCGAGACCGCGGCCGGGCTGGCCGCGCACGGCGCCCAGGTGGTGCTCGCCGTGCGCAGTCCGGACAAGGGTGAGGAGGCCGCCGCCCGGATCACCGCCCGCACCCCGGGCGCCTCCGTCACGGTCCAGCGGCTGGACCTCGGCTCGCTCGACTCGATCCGTGCCGCCGCCCGCGCCCTGCGCTCCGCCCATGACCGCATCGATCTGCTGATCAACAACGCGGGGGTGATGTGGACCCCGAGGGCGACCACCGCGGACGGCTTCGAGTTGCAGTTCGGCACCAACCATCTCGGCCACTTCGCCCTCACCGGCCTCCTGCTCGACCGTCTCCTGCCGGTCCCGGGCTCCCGGGTCGTCACCGTCACCAGCCAGGCCCACCGCTGGGGCGCCGCCCTCGACTTCGACGACCTCCAGGCCGAGCGCCGCTACCGCCGGACCGCCGCCTACAGCCGCTCCAAGCTGGCCAATCTGCTGTTCACCTACGAACTCCAGCGCCGCCTCGCCGACCGGCACACGACCGTCGCCCTGGCCGCCCACCCCGGTGGCGCCGCCACCGAACTGACCCGGGACTTCGCCCCACCGGTGCGGCTGCTGGCCGGAAAGCTGATCGTCCCGCTCGCCGCCCAGAGCCCCGGCATGGGCGCCCTGCCGACCCTGCGCGCCGCGACGGACCCCCGGGCGACCGGCGGCCAGTTCTACGGCCCCGACCGCGCCTTCGGGATGCGCGGCCACCCTGAGGCGACCCGCTCCAGCAGGCAGTCCCACGACACGGCGGCACAACGGCGCCTCTGGACCGTCTCCGAGCAACTCACCGGCGTCCCCTACCCCCTCTGACCGTCCCCGGCGACGCCCCCATGCGAGTCCCCCGCACCCGCCCCTCCCCCGCCCCCTCCCACCACGACAGGAACACATCGATGAAGGTGATCGTCTTCGGGGCCACCGGCATGGTCGGCCAAGGAGTGCTCCGTGAGAGTCTGCGCGACGACTCGGTGACCGAGGTCCTGGTGATCGGGCGCCGACCGACCGGCATCACCCACCCCAAGCTCCGCGAACTCGTCCACCCGGACCTGCGCGAGCTGCTCGCCCGGCCCGGCGTCGACGCCGAACTGGCCGGGTACGACGCCTGCTTCTTCTGCCTCGGGGTCTCCGCGGTGGGCATGACGGAGGAGGCGTACCGGCGTGTCACCTACGATCTGACCCTCGCCGCGGCCCGCGCGCTGTCCGCGGTCAACCCGGACCTCACCTTCCTCTATGTCTCCGGTCAGGGCACGGACAGCACCGAGCGGGGCCGGTCCATGTGGGCGCGCGTCAAGGGCGAGACCGAGAACGCGCTGCTGGCCCTGCCCCTGCGCACATATCTGCTGCGCCCCGGGTACATCCAGCCGCTGCACGGCATCACCTCCCGGACCCGGCTCTACCGCGTCCTGTACCGGGTGACCTCGCCCCTCTACCCCCTGCTGAGGCGGCTCGCGCCCGGCCATGTCACCACCACCGAGCAGCTCGGCCGCGCGATGCTGTCCATCGCCGGTGGCGGCGCGCCCCGGCCCGTCCTGCACAACGGGGACATCAACCGGGTGGCCCTCGGCGCCGGATAGTTCCGCGGCGGCCCCGGCCCCACACCCGTGCCGCGGGCCCCGCCGACTGCTGTCGGCGGGGCCTGCTCCCCCGGCTCGGTGCGGCCGTCAGCTCACCGTGGTCAGCTCACGACCGTCAGCTTGGTCAGCTTCTGCCAGCCCAGGCTGTCCAGGCGGCTGAAGAGGTTCTTGATGTGGGACGGGTTGAGCTTGATGCAGCCGTTGGAGTAGTAGTCGTTGGGGTTGCTGTTGGTCCACTTCTCGGACTCGATGGTGCCCTGCTTGCCGTTGGGCTTCATCTCGCTGTGGATGAAGAGTTCGGTGCGCTGGGTGCCGCCGCTGCACCGCTTGTCGGAGACCTTGATGACATAGCCGTTGATGATGCCGTCGAAGTTCTTCCGGTGGAACTCGATCTTGTAGCTGCCGTTGGGCAGCCAGCCGCGGCCGACGGAGCAGGCGTTGGTGGTGGTTCCCGACCCGGCCTTGTAGCTCGCGACCACCTTGTCCGGGCCCGCGACGCTCTTCATCAGGTACAGCCGGGAGTTGGTCACGGTCTTCTTGTCGAACTTCAGGTAGTACGTCGTGGCGGCAGCCGCGTCCGCCTCGGGCCCCGCGGTGGCCTGCGTGGCTCCGCCGACGAGAAGGCCGGCCGTCAGCGTCGTCGCGGTGACGGCCGTGGTGACGAACTTTCGCATGCTTTGTCCCTCGGATGAAGGCGCCGGCCCTTACCGGTCGGCGCGGATGTCGGGTCTGCGCCGACCGTGGCGAGGTGCGCCCGGTCGGCTCCCTCACAGGTTCCTGAGCCGCCGCCCGGCCCCGCAACAGCCTTGGCCGTCCCGGACAGTCCGTGGCTGTCCGGGCTGGTCAGCGCGTTGTCCGGACACGGGTTCGGACAGCCGAGCATGGCGGAATCCCGCATTGCCGCCGCTGCCGCCACCGCAAGACACTGACGGTCATGGTGAACCTGGGCCAGCTGTCGCCGGACGACGCCCGCGACGCTGCCGAATTTCTGCGGCTGATGCGTCAGTTGAAGAGCCGAACGGGACTGACCTATCGCGAACTGGAGGAGAAGGCGGCCCGCAACGGCGATGTGCTGGCGCGCAGCACACTGGCCGATGTGCTGGGCCGGACGAGTCTGCCCCGGCCCGATCTGCTGGCGGCGTTCGTCCGCGCCTGCGGGGAGGAACAGCGCGTCGGCGTCTGGCTGGAGGCCCGGGACCGGCTCGCGGCGCTCCCCGCGCACCCCTCGGCACCGCACCCCGCGCCCGGCCCTCGGACTCCGCGCTTGCGCTGGTCCAGGAGACATTCACTCGTGGCGGCCCTCGCCGTTCCCACGACCGCCGTCGCGGTCTGGGCGCTCACCCTCATCGGCGACGGCCGGGACGGGCACGCCACCTCGTCCACCCCGCCCGACGGCTGGGTCACGATCCACCCCAGCCGCACCCCCGACCTCTGCCTCACCGACGGCCGCGACCGGCGGGGCGCGTACGGCAGCGCCGTGACGGTCCAGCTCCCGTGCGCCCACGCCACCGTTCCGCGCACCTATCTGGAGCCGCTGGGCGAGGGCCTCTACCGCATCCAGTGGCACCATCCCCAGGAGGGCAGGGGCTGTCTGGCGGTCATGGGCGCCGATCAGCTCAAGGGTCTGCTGGAGCCCCGTACCGACTGCGCCCAGGGCACGCTGTTCCGCTTCGAGACCGGCGGCCCGTCCGGCGCCGGGGGGTTCCGGCTCCGCCCGGCCACCAGCAGTCTGTGCATCGGCCTCGTCCAGGACGACACGGCGGAGGGCGCCGAGGCGATCGAGGAACGCTGTACGGGCGGCGCCGACCAGGTGTTCCTCGTCCGCGCGGGCTGACCCGCCCGCCTCAGGGCCCGGCGGCGGGGGCGGGCTGCTCCAGGGCGATCACGACCATCACCGGCAGGTCGGTGTCCTGCTGGACGACCCCGGCGGTCAGCACCCGGCCGTCCAGGGTCCACTTGCGTACGGTGATGAACTCGTCCTTGTCCTCGGAGGTCTGCTCGGCCTCGGTGAGGTGGGCGGCGAGGGGGGAGCCCTCGATCTCGGGGAGGAACGCGGCGAGGGCCTGTCCGCCCTCGTCGTAGACGGCGTCCAGGTCGTCGAAGTAGCCGGAGTCGTCGACATCACGGATCCAGACGGCGAACGAGACGCGGACCGCCCCGTCGCGGAAGGTCTGGATCCAGCCCCGGACGCCGTCCTTGCGCCAGGACGTCTCCACTCCGTCACGGGGTTTGCCGCCCGGCGTCCAGCCCTGGGCCGCGAATCGGTCCGCGCCGCCCGCGGCGGTCAGCGGGACGACGCCCCGCAGCTCTTCCAGCATCGCGTTCACTGCAGCCATGAACTCATTCCACTCATACCGTTGCCGGGCACGTGACAGGCCCTGAGCTGTCCGCTGGCGTACGCCTCCGAGAAGGCTCGGGACAGCACGTCGTTGACATGGCGGCGCCCCATTCGTTGGACACCGTATAGCGGACCCCGTGGCCGCCGAGATCCTCGTTGAGGGCGAGCAGTCTGTCGGCCTGGGCGGTGATCCGGCTCTCGTCGTAGAACTCCAAGTCGGGGAGGATCCACTGCTGTTCGTAGCTCTGGTCGGTGACGAGGCGCTGGTAGCGGAACGACGGGCGCTCCAACTGCCGGTCGGTGAGCCAGCCCAGGCCCTTGAACCGGGAGTAGGGGGAGAGTCCTAGGGGGTCGCAGACGGTGAAGGGGTTGTGGACGTAGGCGACCGGGTTGGGGGCGGGGCCGAGGCCCAGAGGGTCGGGTGAGGTGTAGCGGCCGGTGAGGGGGTCGTAGTGGCGGAAGAGGTTGCAGTGGAGGCCGGTCTCGGGGTCGTGGTACTGGCCGGGGAAGCGGAGCGGGGTGTAGGTGGTGCTGGTGCGGGTCCAGGCGGTGGTGCCCCACAGGGTGCTGCGGGCCCGCCAGGCGAGGGTGCCGGACTCGTCGATCAGTTCGGTGGGGGTGCCGATCAGGTCGGTGACGATGGCGTAGAACCGCCGGTCGATCTCCTCCTGGCGGGTGTCCGCGGTGAGCAGGCGTTCGGTCTGGGACAGCGGGACCACTCCGCGGTGGTCCCAGGTCAGGGCGACGACATGCGGGGCGTCGGGGGTGTGGACGGTCTGTTCGCACAGGGTCTGGCCGTCCCAGGTGAAGCGGATCTCCTCTGAAGCGGATCTCCTCGGCCACGGTTTCGCCGTCGGCGGCGAGGCGTTGTTTGGCGGTGCGGCGGCCGAGGGGGTCGTAGCGGTAGCGCCAGCGGGTGCCGTCGGGGGTGATGACGGAGGTGAGGCGGTTCTCGGCGTCCCAGGTGTAGCGCCAGGTGTCCGGCTTGCGGGACAGGCGGGTCTTCTGACGGAGGGTGACCCGGCCGAGGGCGTCGTGTTCGAAGCGGAGGGCGCCCGCGCGGGTGAGCGAGGTGCCGGTGTAGGCGCGGGGGCCGGTGGCCTCGTGGCCGGGGTGGGTGTCGGGCCAGGCGGCGGCGGTCTGGTCGCCGGTGGCGTCGTAGGCGTAGTGCTCGCTCCAGTTCCGGGCGTGGACGGCGGTGACCCGGCCGGACGGGTCCAGGTCGAAGGTGCGGGACCCGGAGAGTTCGTCGGTGACGGAGGTGAGGTGGCCGTCGGCGCGGTAGGTGTACCGGCGCTGGCGGAGGGGGCGGTGAGGTGCTGGGCGGCGAGGCGGCCGGCCTCGTCCCAGGCGGAGGTGACGGTGAGGGCGCCGCCGAAGACGCGTTCCAGTTCCCGGCCCGCGGCGTCATGGGCGAAGGCGATCTCATGGTTCCCGGCGGTCAGCCGGGCGGGGCGGCCCGCGGCGTCGTAGCCGTAGGTGGTGACCCGGCCCGCGGCGTCCTTGCGGACCGATCGGCCGAGTGCGTCGTAGGTGTGGGTGGTGGTGTGGCCGAGGGCGTCGGTGCGGGAGGTGAGCCGGCCGGTGGCGTCATGGCGGTAGGTGAGGGTACGGCCGTCGAAGTCGGTCTCGGAGGCGAGGCGGCCCGCGGCGTCGTAGGTGTAGGTCCAGCTCAGGTCGTTCGGGCCGGTGACCTTGGTGAGCCTGAGGGCCGCGTCGTGCGCGAAGGTGTGGCGGGTGCCCATGTCCGGCCGGGCCGCCGTCCGTCGATCGCCGTTCGTGCGCTACTCGCCCTGCTGCTGCTCCTGCCGGGCGCGTTCCTCGGGTGAGGGGCCGAAGGTCTCGTCCAGGGCCTGGTTCCACTGCTGGTCGTCGATGCCGAGGGCGTCGTTGAGCATCTCCGACTGACGGCCGCCCTGCCCTTCGGTGAGGACCGTGCGGCCGGTGTCCTTCCAGGTCTGCTCGATGTCCTGACCGGCCTGCTCGAACGACTCGGGGCTCCAGTTGGGGTCGAGGTAGTCGGGGGTGACGATGTCTCCCCAGCCCTGCTGGGTGATCTCCTCCTCGGTGGCGTGCGGGCTGCCGCCCATCACGGAGTTCACGCCCACCTTCAGCGCGCCCTGGACGTACTGGTCGTGCTCCCACTGGGTGCCCGCCGCCAGACCGAGCCGGTTGGCTATGGCGCTGGCGTCGCTCACCAGGGCCCGCACACCCCACTCCCAGCGTTCGCAGAAGTCCTCGAAGTCCACGGAGAGTCCATGGTGCCCGGCCTCCATGCCGGTCATCGCCAGCGCGGAGAAACCCTTGCCCATCTTCGAGCCGGTGGCCCCGCCGAGGTCCCCGAGCTGGTCGATGGTGGCGCCCACGCCCTGGGTGAACTTGGCGACCGACGCCGGGTCGAAGTTCAGATCCGTACCGTCACCGCCCATGGCCCGCTCCCTCCCCGGTGTCCACGGCGGCCGACTCGGGCACGATGCCCGTCACCGGCGGGAAGAACATGGAGCCGTCCTCGGTCGCGATGTCCACGGCGAGCCCGGCCGGTTCGCCCAGCCCCGGCACGATCTCGTCGACGATCCGCGCCCCGAGCAGCGCCGCGTAGTCCATCGGCCGGTCCCCCGGCCCCTGGCTCAGCGCGAACCGCGCCAGCGCCGTCTCGTCGGTGAACCCGCACACCCATCGCACCCCGCCCGAATGAGCGCTCCACAGACCGCCGTTCGCCAGCGGCACCAGCAGCACCGCGCGCCGCATCTCGCCGACCAGCGCCCGGGGGTCGCCGACTCCCGCGCGCTGCTCGGCGATCCGTTCCGCGAGCACTGTCCTCGCCTCTTCCACGGGCCCTCCCACCTCATGAGCGACTGATGGCACCGTAGAACAAGATGCGTGCCATGGGGCAATTGGTTTCGCGAAGGCGCAAACGGGTGGGGCCGCCCCCGGTGTTCGCCGTGGGCGGCCCTGTGCTCTCTCCCCTGGTGGCGTCGGGGATCAGACCCCGGCGACGGACTGGACCCAGGACCGGTACGCCGTCACATTGGTGTAGGCGGTGGTGGTCTGACGGTCGCTGGTGGAGGCGACGCCGACCTGGATGCCGTTCGCCATCATGGGGCCGCCGGAGTCGCCGCCCGCGGTGATGCCGTCGCCGCGGCGGGCGCAGATCGCGGTGCCGTTGTAGGCGTCGCGGCAGCCGCCGGTCACGATGACATTGGCGACCTTGAGGTACTGCGACTGGCAGTTGATCTCGGAGCCGCACTGGGAGGTGGCGCCCCAGCCGTAGACCTGGACGGTCTGGTTCACCGAGACCGAGCCGGGCTGGCCGAGCCGGGCGTAGGTCGCGGTGACCGAGCGGTCGAGCTTGACCAGGGAGAGGTCCGAGGAGGCGTGGTTGTAGACGGCGGACGCGTTGGCGAGGGTGCCGCCGCTGGTCTGGTCGAGGCTGCCGATACGGAACGAGAGGCCGCCGCCGCTGACGCAGTGCTTCGCGGTGAGGATCCAGGTCGGCGCGATGATCGAGGCACTGCATGTCTGGCGGCCGTTGGAGAACAGCCGGGCCGCCCAAGGGGCGTTGCCGGCCTGGCCGCCGCCGATGATCGGCAGGGCCTCGGTGCCCATCTCGGCCTGGGGCGCGCTCGGCGCGGGCGGCGCCGGGGGCTGCGCGGAGGCGACGGGGGCGAGGGCGACCACGGAGAGCGCGGCGGTCGCGAGGGCGGGGACGAGTCTGCTGATACGCACGGGTCTTCTCCATCGTGTGGGGGGTGGAGCCCTGCGGGGATACGCAGGTACGGCATGAACGGACAGGGGTGCCTGTAGCGTCCATGACAAATGTGAGCGCGGTGAGAATCTGACAGACGCGGTGCCGCCCGCACAAGGGGTCGTCAGAAGTGACTTGGGTGACGGGGTGGGCGGGTGCGTCCGCAACACCCGCCGCCGGTCAGGGGGTTGAAGGGGCGGTGTCGCCGGTAGGGCGGGAGACCCGTTTCCCGCTCCCCCTCTGGCGGACACGCGTAGACCTCGGGCACCATCTCCCCGCGCACCTGCACAGCCGCCCCCCACGGCCCGGTACGGCCCGACCGCAGGAAGGTCCCCCCATGAAGACCGGCACGCAGACCGGCACACAGACCCCCATGAAGCCCTCGGCGCAGACCTCCATGAAGCTGCGCTCCGCCCTCACGGCCCTGGCGCTCGCCCTCGTCCCCGGACTCACCGTCCTCGCCGGAGCCGGCGACGCCCTCGCCGCGCAGAGCGGCTCCCAGGCCGTCGCCGTCACCAAGATCTCGCACGCGACCGCCACCTCGATGTTCGGCTCGTCCGGCATCACCTGGTCGTCGTCCGGCAACTGCTCCGACCGCAACGTTCCGACCTGTACATCCTTCGACCAGCTGAACCTGGCCAGCGCGCAGGGCGCCCAGACGCTCAAGTCGTCCTCCGGCTGCGGGCTCAACATCACCGGCGGCACCGAGACGGGCCACGCCAGCGGCACCTACTCGCACTGGAACGGCTACAAGCTCGACTACGGCAAGAACACCTGCGTCACCAACTACATCAAGAACACCTTCACCTATATCGGCCTGCGCGGCGACGGCGCCCCGCAGTACCGCTCGGGCGCCGGGAACGTCTACGCCGACGAGGGCAACCACTGGGACGTTCTCTACTACAACTGCGGCGGCTGCTAGACCGGTCCCGCGGCGGCGCCGCCGGGCAGCACCGCCGGGCGGCGCCGCTAGCCGCCGTTCGCCGGGAAGAACGCCTTCGGCAGATACGCGGAGACGACCCAGTTGGGCGCGTCGACCACCTCGGTGATCCGCAGATCGACGGCTACGCTGCACAGCACGTAGGCGTCGACCGGGGCCAGTCCGTAGGTGTGGCCGAGGTGGTCGATCATCGCGCGGGTGGCGTCCCGGGCGGCGGTCATCAGGTCGGGCGCGACGCCCATCGTGGCGTAGTGCCCGGCCCGGTCGTCCCCGGCCCGCACCGGCCCCGCCGTCTCGAACTGCGGCCCGGCGATCCGGCGGCCCTTGTGCAGCCGGACCCGGGCCGCCCCGCTCATCGACGCCTCGATGGCGCTCACGCACAGCTCGCCGTCGCCCTGGGCGGCGTGCGGATCGCCGAACGCCAGCCGCGCGCCGGGCACCTGCACCGGCAGATACAGCTTGGTGCCGGTCACCAGGTCCCGGCAGTCGACATTGCCGCCGAAGTGGCCCGGCGGCAGCACGTTCTGCGGTGCGCTCACATCCGGACAGACCCCGACGACCCCGCAGAACGGCCGCATCGGCACCGAGGCGACCCCGAGGAAGTCGGCGTTCTTCCCGTCGGCGAGGTCCCAGAGGTGCAGATGCGCGTCGGGGAAGTCGTCCGCGAGCAGCCCGAGCCCCGGCAGTACCGCCGTCCACCCCCAGTCCACGGACCGCATCTCCAGGAACTCGACCTCCAGTACGTCCCCCGGCTCGGCCCCCTTCACCATGATCGGCCCGGCCAGCGGATACACCCGGTCCCAGTCGAACCCGGCGACCACATCGGCCGTCGACTCCGGGGTGAACTGCCCGCCGGTCGCCTCGGTCAGCTCGAACTCCACCGTGTCGCCGTCGGCCACCTCCAGCGCCGGTTCATGCTCCAGCGACCAGAGCCGGTGGGGTTCCTTCGGTACGCGATGGTGACTCATGGGACCGTCCTCGCCTGGTCGCAAAGGGGCCGGGCCTGCTCGGCACCGGCTCCGGGGCCTGTCGTCGGGTGTCCTGGACTCTGCCGCCAGGATGGCCGAAAATCAAGCCTGGGGGGCAAAATCTTGTGACTTGGAGGCAGTGTGGGTGACAGTGGGGGAAGGGGGGAGGGCGCAGGAGGGGCAGAAGCGGCTGCGGGCTCGGGAACAGCCGGACCGGTCACCGGCTTCTATCCAACATGACGAACTCAACCGCCCGAACCGTGGCCACCACCCTCTTCGACCGGCTCCGCTCCGGAGCCACGCCCGCCGAGCTGGCGGAGCACTACGACGAGGACGTGGACTGGTTCATCCCCGGCGACACCTCCCTCGTCCCATGGATCGGCCGCAAGACCGGCCGGGCCGGTGTCGCCGAGTTCTACACCCAGCTCGGGCAGGGGACCGCGGTCCGCCGCTTCGAGATCGACGCGATCGTCGGCGACGGCGACCGGTGTGTCGTGCTCGGCAGTCTGCGCACCGAGGTGCTCGCGACCGGCCGGGACATCGAGACCGACTTCGCCTTCGACATCACCGTCCGCGACGGACTCATCGTCCGCTACCACATGTTCGAGGACACCTGGGCGGTCGCCGAGGCGCTCCGGGCGGCCGACGGCGACCGGGACGTCACCCGTTAGCCCCGAGGGTTCACCCGTTCACCCCGTGTGGCGCGCCGGGGGGTTCCGGGGCCGGAGACGCTGACCTCGAAGTCGTCCCCCGTACGGAAGAGGAACCCCTCATGGGTCAGCTGTCCCCGCGCCGCCGAATATCCGCCGCCGCGCTCACCCTCGCCACCACCGCGCTCACCGTCGGCGCCGCCCCCACCGCCCTGGCCGCCCCCTCCGGCGGGGAGGGGCAGGCGCAGCCGAAGCCGACCGTCGTGCTGGTGCACGGCGCCTTCGCCGACGCCTCCGGCTGGAACGCCGTCGTCGAACGGCTCATGGACGCCGGGTATCCGGTCGTCGCCCCGCCCAACCCGCTGCGCGGAGTGCTCAACGACGCCGCCCAGGTCGCCTCCGTCCTCAAGTCGATCAAGGGCCCGATCGTGCTCGCGGGCCACTCCTACGGCGGTGCGGTGATCAGTCAGGCGGCGGCCGGGAACAGCAATGTGAAGGCGCTGGTGTTCGTGTCCGCCTTCATGCCGGACGTCGGGGAGAGTCCGGGCGGGCTGTCCACCAAGTTCACCGGCAGCGACCTGGGGACGGCCCTGCGCCCCGTCCCGTACAGCGACGCCACCAGCAGCGGGGTCGACCTCTACATCCAGAACGAGAAGTTCCACGAGGTGTTCGCGGCCGATCTGCCCGCCGCGGAGGCGCGGGTGATGGCCACCGAGCAGCGGCCCGTCGCCGAGGCCGGGTTCGGGCAGAAGGCCACGGCCGCCGCCTGGAAGACCATCCCGTCCTGGTTCGTCGTCGCCAAGAACGACAAGGCCATCGCCCCCGACCTGGAGCGCTTCGAGGCGAAGCGGGCCAAGGCGCACACCGTCGAGATCGACTCCTCGCACGTGGCGATGATGTCCCACCCCGATGTCGTCACCCGGCAGATCACCGACGCCGCGCGCAGCACGATCGGGACGCGGACGGAGCCCGCGGCCCTCGCCAGCACCGGGACACGTGACCGGCAACTGGCGCTCGCAGCGGGGGCCGCCGGGGCCCTCGTGGTCACCGGTGGGGTCCTCACCGTCCTCGCCCGTCGCCGCGCCACCCGGGACTGACGGCCCTTCGGGGCAGGGAGCGGGCCGCTGCCGGTCCGGGTCGGTGACGATCCGGGCCGGCAGCGTTCGTGGGCCGGTTGGGGCGGGGGCCCTACAGCGAGGCGGGCCTTACAGCGCGGGGTGGGTTCAATAGCGATGCGGGTTCTACAGCGGCGTGGGCTTGATCATCGCGAAGGGGGCGCCCTGCGGGTCGGCGACCACTGTCATCCGGCCGGCCATCATGTCGAAGGGCGGGGCGAGGACCGTACCGCCGCTGCGGACCAGGGCGTCGACGGTGGAGTCCACGTCGTCGACCGCGAAGTAGGTCAGCCAGTGGGCGGGGGTGCCGGGCGGGTCGTTGGCGAGCAGGGTGACACCGCCGACCGCGCGTCCGCCGACCCGCAGTTCCCAGTAGGAGTCCGCGCCGTCCAGCGGCTCGATCTCGATGCCGAACGCCTCGCCGTAGAAGGCGGTGGCGCCGAGTACGTCGGTGGTGTGGAGTTCGTTCCAGGTCAGGGCGCCGGGCTCGTTGACGATCTGGGCGCCGGAGAACTCGCCGGGCTGCCAGACGCCGAACACCGCGCCCTGCGGGTCGGCGGCGACCAGCATGCGGCCGAGGCCGCCGACATCCATCACCGGGGCGAGCAGGGTGCCGCCGGCGGAGACGATCTGTTCCTGGGTGGCCTGCGCGTCGGTGGTGGCCAGATAGCTGGTCCAGACGGTCGGGGGTTCCGGCTGCCCCTCGGCGGCCATGGCCGGTCCGATGCCGGCCACGGCCTTCCCGCGCAGTTCGCAGACCGCGTACCCGCCGAACTCGGCCGGGCCCGGCCTGCCCTGCCAGCCGAGCAGATCCCGGTAGAAGTCGAGCGCCGTCTGCTGGTCCCTCGCCATCAGATCGACCCAGCACGGGGTTCCCGTCGCGTACGGGGTGGTGACCTCGGACATCTCATGCCCCTTTCTCGTGGAGACCTCCCGGTCACCCTGGGGCGCGGGCGGCGGCGCCGGGCCGTCCGACACGCCCTCGCCCTTCGTATGGGCGGACAAGTGGTCGCGGCGACTACGCCGTTCCGCCGACCGCAGGCGTCATCCGGTCGCGGGCGTCACCCGACCGCAGGACTCACCCGGCCACGCGCCTCACCCCGCCGCCGTCGCCCCGTCGGGCTCGGCCGCCCCGCCCTCGCGGTCCCGCGCGTCCTGGCTCGCGCGGCGCAGCGCGTCCTCGTCGGTGCGGGCGTCGTAGCTGACCAGCTTGGGCAGGGCCAGGGTGAGCAGGCCCACCGAGGCGACACAGGCGAGACCGCCGGTCCAGAACGCCGGGCGGGCGCCGGTCCAGCCCGCCGTCGCCCCCGCCCGGACCTGACCGAGCTGGGGGCCGATGCTGTAGGAGAGGACCTCGATCCCGGCGAGCCGACCGCGCAGCCGGTCGGGGATGGTCTGGTTCCAGATGGTGGAGCGGCCCAGCCCGCTCAGCATGTCGCCCGCCCCGGCAAGGGCGAGGCACAGCAGCACCAGCCAGATGTGGGAGGTCCAGCCCGCCGCCGCGATGGCCAGGCCCCAGGCCGCCGCGCCGAACACCACCAGCAGTCCGTGCCGCCGGGTCCGCGACACCCAGCCGCTGGTGAGGCTGACCAGCAGCGAGCCGACCGCCCCGGCCGCGTACATCAGCCCGAGCGACCAGTCGGCGTCCAGTTCGTCGGCGAGGAAGGGGAAGATGGTGTTGGGGAAGGCGAAGAACATCGCCGCGAGGTCGACCGCGTAGGTGCCCAGCAGCACCGGCTTGGACCAGGCGTACCGGGCGCCTTCGGCGATGCCCCGCAGGGAGGGCTTCTCGGCGTGCTCGGCGGGCGGCACCGGGGTCAGCCGGCGGCACAGCAGCACCGACACGGCGAACCCGGCGACCGTCGCGGCATACGCGGGGACATTGCCGGCGTAGGCCACGACCAGGCCCGCGAGGGCGGGTCCGGCGATCGCCCCGGCCTGCCAGCGCAGGGCGTTGAGGGCCGCAGCGGCGGGCAGCTGGTCGTGCGGGACGATCCGGGCCAGCAGGGAGTCCAGGGCGGGGCGCTGGAGTCCGGCGAGGGCCGCGACCCCGGCCGCGACCAGGTACAGCGGCCACAGCTGGGGGCGCGGCAGCAGCGCGTTGACGAGCAGGACGGCGGCGAGGATCCCGAGTCCCGCCTCGGTCAGCACGATGACCTTGCGCCGGTCCACCGCGTCGGCGAGGGCCCCGCCGTACAGGCCGAAGACGACCAGGGGGACGAGTTCGACGGCGCCCATCACGCCCACCGCGAGCGGGGAGCCGGTGAGGTCCTTGATCTGGAGGGGCAGGGCGATCAGCGCCATCACACTGCCGAGGTAGGTGATCAGGCCCTGCACCCACAGCAGACGGAAGTCCCGCGAGGTACGCCAGGGGGTGAGGTCGGGCAGGACGGCGGCGAGCCTGCGTCTCATGAGGCCGCCTCGCGGGCCGTCGGCGTCGAGTGGTGGCGGCCGACGGGCAGCACGAGGGGCTTGCCGGAGAGCGGGTCCTCGATGACCCGGCTGTCCATGCCGTACAGGGCGCGCACGGTCCGTTCGGTCATCACCTCCTCCGGCGTTCCGGTGGCGTGCAGGCGTCCGGAGGCGAGGGCGATGAGGCGGTCCGCGTAGCGGGCGGCGAGATTGAGGTCGTGCAGGACCATGACGATGGTGGTGCCCCGGGTGCGGTTGAGGTCGGTCAGCAGATCGAGGACCTCGATCTGGTGGCTGATGTCGAGGAACGTGGTGGGTTCGTCCAGCAGCAGCAGATCGGTCTGCTGGGCGAGGGCCATGGCGATCCAGACGCGCTGGCGCTGGCCGCCGGAGAGTTCGTCGACCGCCCGGTCGATCAGCTCGGCGGTGCGGGTGGCGTCGAGGGCGCCGGCGACCGCGGCGTCGTCCTCGGCCGTCCAGCGGGCGAAGGCGCGCTGGTGGGGGTGGCGGCCCCGGCCTACCAGGTCCAGGACGGTGATGCCCTCGGGGGTGACGGGTGACTGCGGGAGCAGGCCCAGGGTGCGGGCGAGTTCGCGGGCCGGGGTGCGGTGGACCTCGCGGCCGTCGAGGACGACCCGTCCGGCGCGCGGGGCGAGCAGCCGGGACATGGAGCGCAGCAGAGTGGACTTGCCGCAGGCGTTGGCGCCGACGATGACGGTGACCTTCCCGGCCGCGAGGGTCAGGTCCAGGCCCTCGATGACGGCCCGGTCGCCGTAGCCGAGGGTGAGGTTCTCGGTGGACAGGGAGTGGGACGCGGTCACAGCGAGCCTCCGGCCCGGTTGGTGCGGACGATCAGATAGACGAGGTAGGGGGCGCCGAGGACGCCGGTGACGACCCCCACGGGGTAGCGGACACCGAAGGCGTACTGGCCGGTGAAGTCGGCGACCAGGACGAGCAGGGCGCCGACCAGGCCCGCCGGGACCAGGAGGGATCCGCCCGCGCCCACCAGCCGGGCGGCGATCGGCCCGGACAGGAAGGCGACGAAGGCGATGGGCCCGGCGGCGGCGGTCGCGAAGGCGATCAGACCGACGGCGGCGACGATCACGGTGATCCGGGTGCGTTCGACGCGGACGCCGAGCGCGGACGCGGTGTCGTCGCCGAGGCTCAGCGCGCTCAGATTGCGGGCCTGGGACAGCAGTACGGGGCTGAGGACGAGCAGGGCGAGGACGGCGGGGACGGTCTCTTCCCAGGTGGTGCCGTTGAGGCTGCCGGTGAGCCAGCGCATCGCCTCCTGGAGGTCCCATTCACCCGCCTGCGACAGAACGTAGGAGGTGACGCTGTCGAGGAGGGCGGAGACGCCGATGCCGATCAGGATGAGCCGGGTGCCGGCCACCCCGTCGCGGAAGGCGAGGGTGTAGACGAGCAGGGCGACACCGAGCGCGGCGGCGATGGCCAGCGCCGACACGGCGGTACCGCCGAGCGAGAGACTGACGATGGCGATGGCCGCCGCCGCGCTCGCACCGGCGCTGATGCCGATGACATCGGGGCTGGCGAGCGGGTTGCGGAGCATGGTCTGGAAGGTGACACCGGCGATGCCGAAGCAGAATCCGGCGGTCGCGGCGAGCACCGCGCGCGGCAGCCGCAGGGTGCCGACCGTGAAGGACGCGCCGGGCACCTGCTCCCCCATGACGACCCGGAGGACGTCCCGGGCGGGATAGAAGGTGTGCCCGGCCATGAGCGTGACCGCGAACCCGGTGACGACCAGCAGCGCGAGGGTCAGCACGATCGCCCGCCTGCGGTACGCGCCCCGCACCCGGGCCCGGGTGACGGTCCGCCGGGTGGACGGGCCGGTGACGGCGGGGGCGCTCACAGGGACCTGACTTTCTGCCGGCGGACGATATGGATGAAGAAGGGGGCGCCGACCAGCGCGGTGACGATCCCGACATCGATCTCCGACGGCCGGGCCACGATACGTCCCACCACATCGGCGACGGTCAGCAGGATCGCCCCGCTCAGCGCGGAGAACGGCAGCAGCCAGCGGTGGTCGACGCCCACCAGCAGCCGGCAGGTGTGCGGGACGACCAGTCCGACGAAGACGATCGGCCCGGCGATGGCCGTGGCGGCGCCGCACAGGACGACCGCGCCGAGCGCCGCGCCCGCCCGGACGAGCCGGACGCGTTCCCCGAGCCCGGCGGCCAGGTCGTCGCCGAGCGCGAGGGAGTTGAGGGCGCGTCCGGCGGCCAGGCAGATCACGAACCCGGCGGCGAGGAACGGGACGACGGTGCCGAGCTGGGCGTAGGTGGCTCCGCCGACGCCGCCGATCTGCCAGAGGCGGAAGGTGTCGGAGATGTCGTTGCGCGGCAGCACCACGGCGCTGACCAGGGAGGCGAGGTCGGCCGAGATGGCGGCCCCGCCGAGGGCCAGCTTGAGCGGGGTGGCGCCGCCGCGGCCGAGCGAGCCGACGGCGTAGACGAAGGCTGCGGTCAGGGCCGCGCCGAGCATGGCCACCCAGATGTAACCGGACACCGAGGCCAGTCCGAAGTAGGCGATGGCGGTGACCACGGCCAGTGAGGCGCCCATGTTGACGCCGAGGATGCCTGGGTCGGCCAGCGGATTGCGGGTCACGCCCTGCATGACCGCGCCGGACAGTCCGAGGGCGGCGCCCACGACGACGGCGAGCAGGGTGCGCGGTACGCGCCGGGTGACCGCGGCCTCCTCCAGGGTGGCCTCCGCCCCGCCCAGCGCCGACCACACATCGGCCCAGGCCACGTCCCGGGAGCCGAGGGCGAGGGAGGCGGTCATGGCGGCGAGCAGGAGCGCGGTGAGGGCGAGCAGCCAGAGCACACGGACGCGCGCCGGACGCCGTACGGGGGCGGTGTCCGGCGCGCGCTCCAGGTCGGTGACGGTCACGCGGCCTTGTCCGCGGCCTCGGCCAGTGCCTTGACGTAGTCCTCCAGGACGTACGGGATGGCCAGCGGGGTCGGGTTGGCGGCGGTGGCCAGGGGGGTGCTGCCGGGCAGCAGATAGATCGAGTCGCGCTCGACGGCGGGCAGCTTGGAGGTGAGCGGGTCGTCCTTGAGCGCAGTGAGCAGTTCGCCCTTCTCGTCGCCGTAGCCGGTGATGAGGTCGACGTCGTTGAAGTCGTCGATGCGTTCGGCGCTCTTGGTGAGGACGAACTTGTCGGTGGACTCGGAGGGCCCGGAGACGCTGGCCGGGATCTGCATCCCGAGGTCGGTGAAGAACTGGGTGCGGGTGTCATGGGTGGTGTAGAAGCCGACCTGGCTGACGTCCTTGGACGACACATGCGTCATGAACATCGCCGTCTTGCCCTTGAGCTGGGGGTACTTGGCGGCGGTGGCGGTGATCCGCTCCTCCAGGTCGCCGATGAGCCGGTCGCCCTCGTCGGCCCGTCCGATGGCCTGGCTGTTGAGGCGGATGATGTCGCGCCACGGGGTCGCCCAGGCCGCGTCGGGGTAGGCGACCACGGGGTCGATCTCGCTGAGGGTCTCGTAGTCCTGCTCGGTGAGGCCGGAGTAGGCGGCGAGGATGACATCGGGGCGGGTGTCGGCGACGGCCTCGAAGTCGATGCCGTCGGTCTCGTCGAACAGGACCGGGGTCTCGGCGCCGAGTTCCTCCAGCCGCTTCTCGGTCCAGGGGAGGACCCCGTCGCCGTCGTCGTCGCCGAAGGTGGCCTTCGCCATGCCGACGGGTACGACGCCGAGGGCCAGCGGCACTTCGTCGTTGGCCCAGTTCACGGTGGCCACGCGCTGGGGCTCGGCGGGGATCTCGATGGTCCCCAGGGCGTGCTCGATGGTCAGGGGGAACTGGCCGGAGCGGGCGGCGGGGGTGCCGGTGTCGTTCTTGGCGTCGGCGGTGTCGGTCTGGCCGCCGCCGCAGGCGGTGAGGCCGGTCAGCAGGGCCGCCGCGAGGACGAGCGCGCGCGGGGTTCTCATGGACGCGGGTCACTTTCGGTTCGGGGTGTGCCGGACCGCTCCACGGGGTGGGCGGGGCAGAGGCTTCGAAGAAGTTAGGTAAGGCTTGCCTGCACAGATTAGGGAGCGGGGGTGGGGTGGAGCAATCAAGCCTTTTCGACAGCCCTTGTAGCGATCGGGACATCGGGGGGCGGTCCTCCGGTCGCGGCCGGAGAACAGTGGGGGTCGCCGGGGTCCCGGTCAGTACGCGCGGAATCTGCCCGGGGTCGTACCCGTCGTCCGCCGGAACGCGGCACCGAAGGCGCTCGCCGAGCGGTAGCCGACCGCCTCGGCCACCTCCTCCACCTCGACGCCCCGGGACAGCAGCTGCACGGCGTGCTGGGCGCGCACCGACGCCACCCAGCGGGCGAACGTCGTTCCCGTCTCGACCCGGAACGCCCTGGTCAGGGTGCGGGCGCTGCATCCGAGGGCGGTGGCCCAGCCGGTCAGGGTCCGCTGGTGGGCGGGGTCGGCGCGGACGGCGTCCACGATCGGCCGCAGCAGCGCGGAGGTGGGCAGCAGCACCAGGAGCGCCCGGGGTGACGGCCGCAGCACGTCCAGGACCATGGCCTCGGTCACCGACCGCGAGGGCGCGGGCAGGTCCGGTTCCCCCAGCCGCTCCAGGAGCAGCCGCAGCAAGGGGGTGATCTCCACCGCCACCGGCTCGTCGGGCAGCGCCGAGGTGGTGCCGTGCCGGAAGAAGTGGGCCCGGTAGACGGTGCCCGCGACGGCGGACGCCGAGTGGAGCTGCCCCGCTGGCATCCACAGGCCCAGCGTCGGGGTGACGCACCAGACCTGGGATCCCACGACGGCCGTGGAGGCACCGCGTTCGTTCCACAGGAGTTCGTGCCAGGGGTGGGCGTGCTCGTTCCATGCCGTGTCGTCGGCGATGGTCTCCTCGTACCCCTTGATCACGAAGGGCACGTCCACCTCACCCGCGGCGAGCGTCGGCAACTCCCTGAGGACACCCATCGGGCCAGGCTATCGACCGGCGGGAACGGGGTGCCCCGGCGGGCATGATCGGCCCGGGTCCGCCGTCGGCGCGACCGGCCCTCACCCGACCCCCACCCCGGCGAGAATCGCGTCCACCCCGTAGGCGAAGCGTTCGGCGAACGCGACCGGCGCCAGCCGGCCGGCCACGCGGTGCAGGGCGGGGTGCCCCTGCGGGGAGATCGCACCGGCGAGCAGCTCACCCAGGGCGCGCTGGCCCACAGCCTGCTCCTCCTGGACCAGGCCGAGGGTGAAGTAGATGAGGGTCCAGGAGGCCCAGGCCGCTTCCCGGTCCCCGAGCCCGCAGTCCAGCAGCGCCCCCGAGAGCCCGTCGGCGAAGCCGAGCGTGCCGGGTTCGATCGGGTTGGTGCCCACGACGAGGGCCGCGCCGTCCCGGTGGGAGAGCAGGACACGGCGGCAGCGGACGGCGATCTCCCGCACCCGTGGACCGGGGTCCGGCGGCAGATCGAGGAGCGGGATCTCGCCAAGTACGGCGTCGGCCATCAGCTCCAGCATCCGGGCCTTGCTCTTCACATGCCATTGGACCGTGCTGACCCGTACGCCCAGCCGATGGGCGACGGCCCGGGTGGAGACAGCGTCCAGCCCCCGTTCGTCCAGGATCGCGAGGCCCGCGCGGATCACCGTGGCCGGATCGAGCCGGTCGCCGTATTGCCTATTGGTCACTGACCTAGTTTACTGCGCAGAGGCTCTCGGTCGGTGACCTAGAGCCGCTGTACCGATGTGATCTGGTCGTTGACCAACTGGAGGGCAACCGTATGGACACTCAGCAGGTCGTCATCTCGGGAGGCGGACCCGCCGGCCTCTGGCTCGCCGCCGAACTACGGCTGAACGGCATCACCGTGACCGTCATCGAGGAACGCACCGAGGTCGACCAGCGCTCCAAAGCGCTCACCGTGCACCCCCGCGGCGTCGA
>NZ_JBEXLA010000019.1:0-176828 GCF_040609715.1 Streptomyces sp. NPDC004610
CGTCGGTGGCCCAGTCGACGCGGGCGTGGGTGGGGGTGACGCCGAGGCGGGTGAGGAGGTCCAGGAGGGACTCGTAGGCGTCTTGGGAGGCGTTGCGGGTGGGGGTGGCTCCGCCGGTGCGGAGGTGGAGGGGGCCTTGGGTGGTTGCGGTGGGGTCGTCGGGCATGGGGGATTCCTTGGGTTGATTTCCCTGTGTGCCTACATCGTCACTGTCAGTCCCCTACGCTCTCTACGAGTTGAAGTCCCAACCTCGTTCCTGGGAGAACGGACGCACAAATGCCAAGGCCCCCCAAGGAATTGAGTCCTGAGCGAAGTGTTCGGGACCTATTCGGATTCAAGGTGCGCAGTCACCGCGAGCGGCAAGGGTGGACGCTCGAAGCGATGTCGAGCCGACTTGCCATCAGCAAGAGCCACTTGGCCCGGGTGGAGGTGGCTGAGTACATGCCGCCGCCGGAGCTGCCCGCGCAGTTGGATGGGTTGTTCGGTACGGACAAGTACTTCACGGAGCTGTATGCGCTGTGCAGGAAGGAAGCGCATCCGGACAAGTTCCGGCGTCGGATGGAGCTTGAAGACAAGGCGGTCGGGATACGCGAATACACGCCGCAGCTCGTTCCTGGCCTGCTCCAGACGGAGGCGTACGCGCGAGCGTTGTTCCGCATGCATGATCCGAGGGCTACAGAGCAGCGGATCGACGAGCTGTGGACGCTGCGACTGGGCCGTCAGGCACTCCTCTTGAGGGAGCCCCGGCCGGACTACGCGGCCATCCTGGACGCAGGCGTGCTGCTCCGGGGCTACGGCGGTGCGTCCGTCATGAGGGATCAACTGGCCAAATTGCTGGATCTTTCCCTGACAGCTACCACGTTCATCCAGGTAGTGCCCTTCTCTACCGGGGGTCAGGGCTTGGCAGGGGGATCGCTATCCCTCTGGACGCTCGATGACGGGCGGCACGTAGCCTATGAAGAGGGCATCAGCACCGGGACACTGCTTGAAGAAAAGACCGAGGTTCTGAGCCTGATCCGAGCCTACGATCTGCTCAGTGCGTCGGCGCTGTCGCCCGCTGAGTCTGCGGACTTCATCCGGTCCACTTTGGAGGCACTTCCTGATGAGCAAGTCCCCTGAGCCCACTGCTGTCCGGTGGGTTGCGTCGAGCTACAGCGGCAACGGAGGGGGGAACTGCGTTGAGTGGGCCCCTGATGTCGCGACCGCGTCTGGCCTGGTCCCAGTTCGGGACAGCAAGGCGCCCACTGGCCCCGCCCTGATGGTTGCTGGACCCGCCTGGTCAGCTTTCCTGGGCCATGCTCGGGGTCTGACTGTCTGATTCAGTCTGGAGGCACTTCGCATGAGTGAGTCGTCCGAGCCCACTGCTGTCCGGTGGGTTGCGTCGAGCTACACCGGTAACGGAGGGGGGAACTGTGTTGAGTGGGCCCCCGATGTGGCCACCACTTCAGGTCTCGTCCCAGTGCGTGACAGCAAGGTGCCGACGGGTCCGTCCCTGACGGTCGCGGAGCCCGCTTGGTCGGCCTTCGTGGGCCATGTCCGAGGTCTGGCCGTCTGAGCCCGGCTACGCGAAGAGGGCGGTAGCAAGCCGATGCCTGGCTTGCTACCGCCCTCTGTTGTGCTGACTACTCGCTCTTCTTCTGCCGTCCGCGCGTC
This sequence comes from Streptomyces sp. NPDC004610, assembly GCF_040609715.1. Lineage (NCBI taxonomy): Bacteria > Bacillati > Actinomycetota > Actinomycetes > Kitasatosporales > Streptomycetaceae > Streptomyces > Streptomyces sp. NPDC004610. The sequence continues at coordinate 1,654 of NZ_JBEXLA010000019.1, forward strand.
TTCTTCTCGGGGCGCCAGTTCACGAGGTCAGTCTCGGACACCCCGGCGTCGGCGCGACCGGTGTCGAGGGCGGCCTGGAACTCTTCGGCGGGGTTGCCCTCCCACTCCTCGTCGTACTCGCCGTACCACTGGTGCACCCAGGGCAGGGCTTCCCGGAGTCCGGCGAGGAGGGGGACGAGTCGGGGGTCCGTCTTCTCCCAGCCGTCGTTCTCGACGCGGTTGCGGATCAGGCCGACGAGGGCGTCGGCTTGGTCGCGGTGGTTCCAGCCGGCCCAGCCGAGGAGGAGGGAGGGGTCGGAGTCGGGGGAGGCGCCGGGGTAGGAGATGAAGCGTTCCTTGGGGACGTCGAGCTTGCCTCGGTTGGCCCAGAAGGAGTTCTTGGCGAAGTCGGCACTCGTGTACTTCGGCGGGACCTTGATGTCGAGCCGCTGGCCGGTCCGGTCTTCCTCGCGCTGCTGATCCCAGACCTGCTCCCACTGGGCGCGCTTGCGTAGCCCGGAGTCCTTGTAGCGGAGGGCGGAGAGGTGGGGGACGTGTTCGGCCTCGATGACGGCGGCGAGGACGGTGGCGAGGGAGGCGTCGCGCTTGTTGAGGTGGTCGGTGGCGTACAGCTCGGCTACGGACAGGACGTCTGGGTTGCTGCGGAGGGCGTCGGCGAGTTGGTTGATGGTGAGGGGGCGGGGGACGGTGAAGCCTTCGCGCTCCTCGTACCAGAGGTCTTCGCGCTCGGCGGCGTCGAGCAGCCAGGAGCGGAGGGCGGCGGCCTCGCGCTTCTCCCAGGGTTCGATGGACCAGCGGCGCTTGTATTCGGGGCGCTCGATGAGGCGGATGTCTTTGTTGGCTTCGATGAGGTCGATGCGGGCTTGGACGACTTTCTTGTAAGCGTCCGGCCAGTTCGCTGGAATTTCCGTTACCGAAGAAAACCGATGATTATGGTGGCTGAACCACGTTGTCGCGATCTTGCCAATTTCCCGATCGCGTGCAAGGTGAATTGCGAAAGCGCGGTGACTTGGCGAAGTGTTGGAGATTTCTGCACTTTCCATATTCGGGATGTGTTTCAGGGTAGTGGTTTGAACCTCCGTGGGTGTGAGTAGGCCGTAGGCGCCGTATACATTCCAATCTAGTTCTTCTTGCAGAATGGTCAACAAGGTGCGGATCTTGTCTTGCCTTAGGCGTGCTGCATCGAGTTGCTCTCGTGTCGGTACTCCTTGGCTGGCCACGGTGTGTGGCTCAGATTTGGCCAACTCTCCGGAGAGTGAATCGAGTTCGTGTGCAATGTCGAACGGTAGAAGGTCTGGAACGGGGAGTTTTTGTAGTTTCGTGGCGGAAAACTGGAATCTGTGCTCCCAAGGCTCGTCTGCCCCAGCTTGCTCGGCCCCCGGCCGGCCCTTGTTGTGGCTGACTTGCTTCATCCAGAAGCAAGCTGCTGACGAGTTCAGCAAACCCAATAGCTCGATATGCTCCTTCTCTGAAGTGTTGCCGGGTAGTTTGATTACTGGTGCGGTCTGAGTGAAGACCTTACCTCCGCGATCTAGCGCGAAATGATTGTGTGTGGTGACTTCGGCGTAAACAATCGACAGTTGAGTTCGATATCTTTCTGCAACCCATCGGTACCAAGTCCACCAAGGATCTTCTGATTCGGCCCGCGTTTTGCCACCGAAGCCAGTTGTCGAACCAAGCGTCGTGCGCATTGACCAGAGATGTCGCCCCCATGAAGTGGAATCGTCGAGTGGCATCGGCTCTTGCTGTGTGTCGTAGGGGACAAGTGCTGGCTCGTCAGATGCGATGCCCCAGTCACGTACTCCTTCTCCGATAACCAGGTCTCGCTTGAGGAGGCCGGTGTCCATGCGCTGGTTGAACCACGGGCGGGACAAGAAGAAGACGGCGTCCTGGCCTGGAAAGCTGGCAAACCCAATTGGTCGGCCCAATAGATTATCGAGTGTGCGAGGTGCCTTTTCCACCTCCTCCAGTACAGTCGCAGCGCGGCCACCGGAAAGACTCCACGGGAAGTTCGCGAATGCTTGACGATTGCGGTCTGTTGCTGTCACCCATTCGGATTCACTATCTGGTACCCCTGCCTGCCTGACGATGGCACTCCAAACCATCCCCTTTGCTGGGATCTTTGGCTGCTTAGGTTCACTACGGACAGCGAGTACGGCTCGAATAGGGTCTGCTTGTCGCGCCTTTTGATTGCGTCCAGCCAGAATTACTGTTGGTGTGCCGTGTCCTGGGATGAATGCACCTGAAGTGTCGATTACATGAGTGAGGCTAATTCCGGCGAAGTCCCGCTTCCGACCTGTACTGGGGTCCTTGTATTCTCGGCCGCCGTGGAAGTATGCCTCGATCAAAACCTTCCCGAATTCGCGCTTCATGAAGGAGTTCGAGGTGATTTGCCCCGTGAAGCCTCCGTTCTTGCGGCTTCCCTCGGCGCGGATTGCTAGCTCGAAAATCCGCTGCGCAAACGGAACGGATAGAGCATACTGGCCGGCGCACGAGAAATACGCCTTCCGGTAGTTCTGACTCTCCTGGCTGTCCTTCACCGTGATGTACGGCGGATTCCCGACGACAACGTGATACGTACCCCGCCCAAGCAAATCCACCTCGCGCGAGTACGTCTCCACATCCTCCGTCCGGTAATAGAAGGTCTCCTCTTCCTCGAACAGCGTGTCAAGCGTCTCCGTCACGGTATCCAGTGACCGCCCATGCAACAACGAGTCCCCCACAGCCACCCGAATAGGCAACCCCGGCGCCGCGCTGAACTCCCGCACCCCGCCCGCCTTCAACGCGGCGACGAGCAACCGGAATCGGGCAATAGCCACGGCGAACGGATTCTTGTCGGCCCCGTGGACCGACTCCAGAGCCCGCCGTACCAACAACCACGGCTCACTCCCAGGCTCGGCCTCCCGCCACTTCTCAAGGAGCCGTTCGAACATCCCCAGCAAGAAGTGCCCCGACCCGCACGCGGGGTCAATGCACCGCAACCCCCGGACAACCTCAACACCCCCCACCCCATCCGCGAAAACCTCGCCCTCCCACCCACGGGGCCGGTGCTTCCACTCCGGGGTGAGACCGAATTCCTCGACCGCAGGCTCAAGCGTCAGATCGAGGATGAACTCCTCCACGAACACCGGCGTCTGAAGGAGCGCGTAGGTCTTGCGGGCGTGTTCGGACAGGTCCTGATACAGGTCACCCAGAAAACGCGTGTCCAGGTCCGCGTCGGTGAAGTCGTGGACGATCCCGCCCTCGGCGTCCCGCTCACGCCAGAACGCGAGGAGCGCGGTCGCCGCCCCGTAGGACGGGGTGACCTCGTAGAGCGGGTTGTGCGCGCGGTCGAAGAGCCCCGCGACGGTCGCGTGGGACGCGGCGAGCGCGGCGAAGGACTCCTCAAGCCAGTCGCGGTCGTTCTTCGTGGGGTGCTCGCGGAAGTACCCGTCGTGGCGGTCCTGCGCCTCGGCGAGGCGCTCGCCGGGACCGGACAGCCACGGTTCCGGAATCAGCCCGTTGTCCTCGCTGAAACGGACGAAGACACAGGCCAGTACCCACGCCGCCGCGATCTGGACGACCCGCTCGTCACGCCAGGTCTCGTACATCGCCGCCGTACGCTCCGCGGCGACGGCCTTGCCGTACTCGGCGTGGAGGGCGTCGCGGAACTCCGGTTCGGTGTCGGTCCGGGTGCGGAGGTCGTCCTCCAGGAGGCGGGCCTGCGCCTGGAGATCCTTGAGCAGCCGTACGCGGTCCAGCCCGGCCCCTCCGGACCCCCCGGACCCCGTCCCCACCGCCGCAGCCGTCGTCGTCGTCACCGTCGGAACACTCCCTCACCGCTCACGCGCTCACGCACCGCACCCAACCGGGCCGGGCCCCCACGGCCCATCGCCCCATCCTGCCAGCACGCAACCGCACCGCACACGAACGATCCGTAACCGGGAAGATCACCCGACCCCCTTCTCCTCCCGCACACCGCAGCACGCTCACGATCGAGGCGGCACGGAGGCGGACGCCGTACCGGCTCGACAACCGGGTCCGCGCTGCCCCGCCGACCGCTCCCCGAGCGGGACCGTTACCTCTCGCGACACCCCTCGTACCCACTCCGCCGAGCCCGCCCCGGAACCGGTCGCGGAGCCCGGCGCCCTGGTGGCCGGCGCCGTGGGGCGGACCTTCGGCGGCGGTGGGGAAGCGCCCCGGGAGCCCAGCACCTGGTGGGGCGGGCCCCCGAACACGCCGGTCACCTGCGCGAGGGCCGCCAGGCGGTCATGCCGAGGCCCTCACCCCGTCGCATGTGCTGGGCCTGCCCGACCGGCTCGGCGGGCCCAGACCACGCCGGGTGCCGTCCTCCCCGACGCGTACGCCCGCCGGGTCCACCCGATGCCGACCCGCCGACGATCCTCGACGTCCTCACTCCGCCCGCGAACCGCCGGGGCTCAGGGCCGGAGATGACTCGGCACGATCTCGGACAACAGTCGCCACATCCCGGTCGAGGGATTCGTCTTGTGCTCCTCACCGGTCTTCGCCAACGCGCGGGCGCGCTCCATGGCCGCGGGCCACTTCCCCCTGTAGGGGGCGAAGTCGAAACTGTCGGCCGACTTGCTGTAGCCCGGATGATGGGGGGCGAGTTTCCGTTTGGCCTGCTGATATCCGTTCAATACTGCACGGTGCTCACAGAAATGCAGCAGCAACCAGAACTCGAAACAGGGATTGGACAGGGCGACTTCGATGCCCTCGCCCTCAGCGAACCTGAGTGCCTCGTCCAACTGGGGGAAATCGTCCACATCCAGTACGCACCACGTCTGCTCGTAATGGTCCCGCGCCCGCGCTCGCGCCCCCACCGCGTACTTGATCACCGACACCGGATCGCGTGGACACACCTTGACCTCCACGTCGACCGCGCGGTTGTCCACCGTCCTCAGCAGCCCCCGCACATAGATCGGTTCGGTGTTCCGCGCACCGCACACCACCAGGATCGCCGGTAACTCGTCCCGATAGGCGGGCTTCCTGTACAGCGTGGAATCCCGTCTCGGCTTCTTCCGGCCGTCAGGCTTCGGCTCCCTCGCCACCTGTGTCCCCCCGGCTGGCGAGCGCCAGCGTGAACGTGTCGTCGATCATCGGCACCGCGCCATAACTTCCGCTCATATAGCGCCGCTCCCGGTTCTCCTCCTGGCGCGGGCGGAAGTCCGACAGCGGATACAGCGAGCTCTCCCCGAACTCGTTCTTCGTCATGAACCAGACCTGATCCCGCTTCAGGATGTCCTCACCTGCCCGACGCCCCAGCAGACTCACGTCATGGCTGGTGAACAGCAACTGCGCGCCGTACGGATTGCGGGCCGGGTCCTGGAAGAGGGCGACGAGGAACGCGCTCAGCCGTGGATGCAGACTGCTGCCCAGCTCGTCCACCACCAAGGTGCCGCCCCAGCGGGCAACCCCCTCTAACGTCAGCGCGTAGTCCACCAGCGCCTGCGTACCGGCGGACTCGGCGGACAGCGGCACCTCGAAGGGGCCGTTCCTGCCGGTGTGCTTCAGCAGCAGCTCATGACGCGTGTACGGCACTTCCTCAGGGGTGCCCTTGCTCTCCGAGGTCTCCACACGGAAGTCCTCGATACCCAGGTCCGCGACGCGCAGCAGTTCGCGCAGGTGGGCCGGTTCACGTCGGCGGTCCAGCCGCAGGGCCAGATGCCTGAGCATCAGATGCCGTGACCCCGACCCCGAGCTGAGAGGACCACCGAACACCAGACTCTCGCGGAACCAGCGATAGACCGGGCCCACCACATCCAGCGCCATCCTGGACCGACCCGCCACCGAAAGGAACAGGGCATTCGGGGCCGTCACCTCCGCGACGGTACGTAACTGCCGCGGATGGTCCTGCAAACTACCGACGCTGAATGTCTCCCCGTTCCGCTCGAAGACGACCCGCTTACGCCCTTCCGGATAGGCGTAGAGCCATTCGCTCACCACATGCTCGTCGTCCACCTCGAAGCCGTACGTGTACTGCACCCCGCGCACGAGGAGATCGGCGACGTACCAGGACGACTCCCTGTGCACCACGTCCGCCAGGAAGGGGCGTCTGCTCACCCCCTCGCCGTCCTCCGCCAGCAGATGCGAGCGGATGACCATCCTGGCCATGTAGCGGAGCGCGTCCACCACGTTGGATTTCCCCGCCGCGTTCGACCCGAAGATCCCCGCGACCGGTACCGCCTCCCACGCCGTACCCGGCGGGCGATCCCCCTCGTAGACCGGCTGAAGCTGCCATTCCAGCTCGTCACGGATGGAGCGGTGGTTGGCCACCCTGAAGTTCAAGAGCATGAGCACCCCCTCCCTCAGCCTAGTTTCACCAGCTTTCGTGCAAGTGAATCGCCGGTAAGGGGGTCTGGCAAGCAGAACAGGCCAATCAGGCCATCGAACAGCCCTACGGGGCAGGCGCCCTCGACGTCACTCCGACACCGTCCGCAACCCCTTCAGGAACAGCCCGTCCAGCACCTCCCACTCGGTGACCCGGTCGACCACCTCCACCGTCCGCCCGTCCAGCGTGGGCGTCGCACGCGGGTCCTCGGCCGGCAGGAGCAGCCACAGACCGTGCGGGACATCGGCCGGACGGCGGGCCGCCTGCTGGAGCGCGGCGAGCAACTCCCGGCCTCCGGCTTCCCAGTAGCGGGCAGGCAGCCCGGCCTCATGGACCAGGACGACCGACCGGGGACCGGCCGCTTCCGCCCGCTCCACCACCCGCTGCCCGACCCGCTCCGCCGCCGCCCTCGTGTACGAGGCCAGCGCCGCGCCCAGCGTCCCGGTCACCGCGAACTTCGCGTCGGCCTTGACCAGGGCCTCCCACCGCACCGACTGCTCCTCGGACAGTGCGCGCAGGGCGTCCAGGAACAGCGCGTTCGCCGACACCGGCGTCACGTCATAGCGCTCGGCCAGTGCCTGTGCGACACCCGGCAGCTCCGCACCCTTCAGGGTGAGCGCCAGAAAGCCCCCGCGGCGCTGTGCCTCCGTGAGCCGCGCGGACAGCACCTCGCGCGGGTCCTTGCCCTCGGCGATCCGCCCCTGGGCCGCGGCGTACAGGGAACTCGTGCTGGTCAGCACGGACGACGAACCGGCCGGGAGACCGGCCGAGCCGTTCTGCTGCCGGGGCAGGAAACGGCGCCGGTTCGGGTCGTACACCAAGGGGAACTCGGCCTTGGCCAACGCCTCCGCCAGCTCCACGTACGTCGTCTGCTCCAGCACCGCCAGGCCGGGGAAGCGGGCCCGGACCCTGGCCAGCAGATCGTCGGTGGTGATCCCCGACTCGGGCCGGACCCCCGCGGGCGCCTGCGAGATCCGCAGGGCCCGGGTCAGCCCCAGCGCCAGCGGGAACAGCTCCAGACGGGGGGAGACCGCGACCCCGCCCGCCATCGACGCGGCCAGCTCCACCAGCCGGGTGTCGGCGACCGGCGCCATGCCCTCGGGCGCGGGCACGGCCCGCAGCACCCGCAGCACGGTGGCCCGGCCCGGCAGCGGCTCCCGCGCCGCGAGGTCCGCGGCCTGCTCACCCAGGGCCGTCGCGTAGTCGGCCAGCTCCGCCGGAGTCGGGTCGTCCGAGCCCGGCTGATCCTCCAGCGCGATGACCACACGGCCACCCCGGCGCTGCACATCGAACCGGGCCGGAGCCTCCTCCGCCTCCTCGGCCCCACCCGCCTCCCGCTTGCGCAACTCGGTCTCGACGGCGGCGCGCACCACGGCCAGCGCCCGGCCCTCGGCGACCCGCGCCTCACCCGTCCCCGCCCCGTGCCGGGCCCGAAGCTCCGTCGCCAGCTCCTCCGCCGTCGACACCCGGCCACGGTCGGTGAGGATCGCCACCAGCTCGTCGCGCACCCGGGACAGCCACGGCAGCGCGGCCCACCGCTCGACCGCCACCTGCTGGTTCTGCGAGACGGTCGGCTGGCTGATGCCCAGCGACCGCGCGATCTGGCTCTGCGCCGGCCAGGGCTCCAGCGCCTCCCCGTCCTCCAGCACCCCGGGCAGTTGCAGCGTCGCCCGGACGACATCGGGACGCGGCCTGGTGCGGCGCTTGCCCTCCGGCGGGGTCAGCCGGGCGGCCAGCGTGTCCACCGACTCCAGGATCTCTTCCGGCGCGTCCGGCTCGATGACCACCGGCCGCTTCACGGCGGCCCGGCGCCGCAGCTCCTGCGTCCACTGCCGGTGCCGGCGGTTCAGCTCCTTGCGGATCGCGTTGCCCGCGCCGCGCGCCCGCGAGATGTGGTGCGGTGGGATGTCGAGGAGTTGCTCGACCGTGTGCGCCTTCAGCCCCTCGGCGACCGACACCGCCCGCGGTGACAGACCGGCAGCCGCGAGCGGGGTGTCCAGCCGGGCCGCCTCGGCGGCCTGCTCCCGCGCGTCCTCCAGATCGTCCGCGCTGATCCCCACCGTCGCCGGAGTGGTCGCGGGCCGGGCCGCGTCCGCCCGGCGGAACACCTGCCGCCACGCCTCCTGCAACTGACCCAGGCTGTCGAACCGCTGCTCCACATCCCGGTGCAGAGCCCGCTCGAAGAACCCCTTGAGCCCCTCACTGAGCGCCTGCGGAAACAACTCGGCCGACACATGCAGCGCCGCGTCCGAGACCATCCGCGGATCGCCCTGGCCGTCCCCCCACACTGGACGCTCCCCGGACGCCATCTCGTGCAGGGTGACGGCGGCGGCGTACCACTCCGCGTGATCGTCGTACCGGGAACGGCCGACGCCCCCGAGGAACGGATCGAGGTACGCCCGCGTACCGGCCTGCACATCCTGGTCCGGCGCGTCGGCCAGGGAGAAGTCGAACAGCATGAGCTGCCAGGAGCCGTCACTGCGCTTGAACAGGCCGAGATTGTCCGGCTTGATGTCACGGTGGCGCACCCCGCGCGCCGCCAGGGTGTCCAGCGACTCGAACAGGTCGTTGCCGAACCGCTCCAACTGGTCATAGCCCAGAGGACCCTGATCCCGCAGCCGGGACCCCAGGCTCACCGGCTCGCGGTCGTCGTCCGAACGGAAACCGCCCGCGTACTCGATCTCCAGCGCCGTGTGCCCGCCGAGGTCACGCGGCTCGGCGTACAGCTTGACGATCTTTCCGCCGCCGACCTCCCCGAGCGCCTTCGCCTCCGCGAGCAGCCGCGCGTCCTTCTCCTGGTCCAGGGCGACCTTGAAGACCCGGACGGAGTTCTCGTCGTCCGCGGGTTCGGTGCGGCGCACCAGCAGCGCGCGGGCCGTCGCCCCCGTGCCGAGGACCCGGACCACCGTCCAGGTGTCGTCCAGTTGCTGCCCCGCCTGTGCGACGAGAGGGTCCACACCGGGGACGCCGCAGCGCGGAGCCGCCTCGTCGGCCTCCGCGGCGGCGAGCAGCTCCAGGAACTCATCCACGGACGCGAGCCGGTCCCGTACGTCCGCCGCCGTGGCGCGGAAGACCAGCGCGTCGAGCGCCGCGGACACCGCGTCGGAGACGGCGTAGGGGTGCAGCCCCTTGTCGTTCTGGAGCCGCTCCAGCAGGGCACTGCGCCGGTCCGCCGGGGAACGCCCCGTCAGCAGCAGATAGGCCAGCGAACCGAGCCCGAACACATCAAGGTCCACCGGGTCGGCGAACTCCTGGTCGGTCTCCGGCGCCAGATACACCTGAGCGGTGTCGGCGATCAGCGCCGCGTCCAGCGGTGTCTCACCGAGGGACACATGCACGGATGTCTCGAAGTCACGGGCGGCGGTCTGCCAATCGGCGATGCGCAGCACCGGATCGGCGCCGTCCTCCCGCGCCGACACATAGACGGACCGCGCGGACAGCGCGCGGTGGTAGAGGGACCGGTGGTGCGCGTACCGCACCGCCTCGGCGAGCTGCCGGACCAGATCCAGCCGCAGTACGGGTGTGAGCCGCCCCCCGTACGCGTCGAGATAGGCGTCGAGCCGCAGATCCGACTCGCGGTGCCGGAACAGGATCGCCGGACCGCCCTGGTGCTCACGGATCTGCACCGCCTGCACGATCCCGCGATGATTGATGCCCTGGAGCACCTGGTACTCGCGCCGGGCCGCGCGATCCACCCTGGCACGCTGCTCGTCGGAGGCGGCGGCGCCGGACAGATATATACGGACCCGGCCGCGCTCCTTCACCAGCTCGTCGTCCCGCACCGCGAGCCGGTCCTCCCAGCCCGGCCCCGCGTCGAGGGCTCGCGGTTCGAGCTTCCAGCCCTCCCCGTACCGCAGATGCGCGGTGGAGTGACTGATGCCGATCCGCTGCATCAACTGTTCGAGCCGCTGACTCACCAAGGGAGTGATCCGCCAGCTCTCCCGCTCCGGCGGACGCCCCAGCAGGTCGTCCCAGATCTTCGGCAGCCCGCTCGCCCCGTCGTTGCGCCCGTACACGGAGGTGCGCTGAAACTCGTCGAGTTCGCTGACCAGGCCCGGGTCGTGCAGAAAGACCGCCGGTTTGATGAACGGGACCTGACGGGGGTCCATCCGCAGTGCGCGGGCCGCCCGGTCGAGCTGACCCCTCAGCTCCTTGGCCTTCAGATCCGTCAGATGGAGGGGATTGCGGATCGTACGGACCCGGTCGTCGCCGTGGAACTGCCAGGTGTCACCGTGGTTCACCACCCGGCCCGGATGCCCCTTCAGCTCCAGCAGATAGAGCCCTCCCGGCACGGCGATCAGCACATCGCACTCGTTGATCCGCCCGGACGCGGCGGTGAACTGGAACGTCGCCCACGCCCGGTGGGGCTCGGTCTTGGGCATCAGATCGCGCAGATGGTCCAACCCCTCCTGTTCCCAGGGGAAGGGGGACCGCCGAGGCTGGAACCACCGCTCACGGGGAGCGGGAGCAGTCGGCCTGGGAGCAGCGGACACCGAGCACCTCCGCAACGCGGCAGCGGACGGACAAGGCACGGACACCTGAGCGCCCGCACCTTCTCCGATGACAGGACCGAAATCCTAGTCGCCCGCTCTGACAGTCGGCCCTGCCGCCGGAACGCACTCCTTATTTCTTTTACTACGGCCTTCCTACCGAGGCCCATACCTCCGCCCCGTCCGCGAGCTGATCCCCCCCAGCACCCCCCGCGGCACCAGCTTCGCCGCGCCCATCAGGGCCTTGTAGCGGGGGTCGGGGATGGACACGGACTTGCCGCGGGCCAGGTCCGTGAGGGCCTCCGCGACCACCTTGTCGGCGTCGAGCCACATCCAGCCGGGGATGCTGTCGGTGCCCATCCCGGCCCGCTCATGGAACTCGGTGCGCACGAAACCGGGGCACAGCGCCATCAGCCGCACCCCGCTGCCGGCCAGATCCCGCGCCGCGCCCTGCGTGAACTGCACCACCCACGCCTTGGACGCCCCGTACGTCCCGCGCGGGACGAACGCCGCGACCGAGGCCACGTTCACCACCCCGCCCCGCCCCCGCGCCCGCATCGACTCCGTCGCCGCCGAGGTCAGCCGGAGCACCGCCTCGCAGTGCACCTTGAGCATCCGCAGCTCATCGGCCATCGGTACGTCCAGATAGCGGCCCTTGTTGCCGAAACCCGCGTTGTTCACCAGCAGGTCCACCGGGTTCTTGCGGTCGCCGAGCCGGGTGGCGACCGCCTCGATGCCGGTGTCCCCGGCGAGGTCGGCACGCAGCACCTCCGCCTCGATGCCGTGCCGGTCGTGCAGTTCGGTCGCCTGCTCACGCAGCCGCTCGTCGTCCCGTGCCACCAGGACGAGGTCATGCCCGTCGGCGGCCAGCCGACGCGCGAAAGCGGCACCGATGCCCGCCGTCGATCCCGTAATCAGAGCCCTTGTCATGGCGCAAGGTTAGTGACCCGCGCCACTCTCCGCGGACCACGCGAGCCCGTCCCCGGGCTTTCGGCCTTCCCCATCCCCGAGGGGACGTCAAGAGGCGTATTTCGCCAGGTACTTGTCCATCAGCTCGACCGACTCCGGGTGCAGGGCCGCGCGCGCGGGCCCCAGCTCCGGCAGCAGGTCCCGCCGCGTGGTCTTCGCCCGGAACTCCAGCGCGACCGTCACCCCGTGCTCCGGCCGGTGCACGATCTCCACCGGGTCGCCCGCCCGGATCTCCCCCGGCTCGATCACCCGCAGATACGCCCCCGGCGCCGCCCGCTCGGTGAACCGCCGCACCCAGCGCTCCTCGCCCAGATGCCCCTGGAACGTCCGGCACGGCACCCGCCCGCAGGTCACCTCCAGCAGCAGCTCCGCCCCGACCCGCCAGCGCTCCCCGATCAGCGCGCCGGAGACCTCGACGCCCAGGGTGGTCAGATTCTCGCCGAACGCCCCGTCCGCCAGCCCCCGGCCCAGCTCGCCCTGCCAGGCGTCGAGATCCTCGCGGGCCATGGCGTACACCGCCTGGTCGTCGCCGCCGTGGTGGCGCAGGGAGCAGATGGTGTCCCCGGCCAGCCCGCTGCCGCCGGTCCCCTTCGGCCCGGGTGCCGTCACCCGCACCGGCCCGGCCACCGGCCGCTTGTCGATCCCGGTCACCCCCTCGGGGTGGTCGGTGTACGGCACGGCCCGCGCGCGGCCCACATTCACTGACAAAAGCTTCATGACCTCACGGTATGTCCACCCCAGGTCAAAGTCACCGCCTATTATCCGGCGCTCGCCCCAAGGTCCGCTTATGCTCGAAAGATGATCGAGGCCCGCCACCTCCGCGTTCTGCGCGCCGTCGCCACCACCGGGTCCTTCTCGGCGGCGGGGCGCGAGCTGGGCTGCACCCAGCCCGCCGTCAGCCAGCAGATGAAGGCCCTGGAGTCGTCCGTGGGCACCCCGCTGCTGGTGCGCAGCGGGCGCGAGATGCGGCTGACCCAGGCGGGCGAGGCCCTGGTCCGGCACGCCTCCGGCATCCTCGCCGGGCTCACGGCCGCCGAGGAGGAGGTCGCCGCCATCGCGGGGCTGCGGGCCGGCCGGGTCCGGCTGGTCTCCTTCCCCAGCGGCAGCTCCGCCCTGGTCCCCACCGCGCTGGCCGCCCTGCGCGCCGCCCACCCCGGCACCCGGGTCTCCCTGGAGGAGGCCGAACCGCCGCGCTCGGTGGAACTGCTCCGCGAGGGCGACTGCGATCTGGCCCTCGCCTTCCGCTACGAGGGGGCCGGGGGAGCCGAGGCCGCCGCCGAATGGGACGACCTCGTCGTACGGCCCCTGCTGCGCGACCGGCTCGTCGCCCTGGTGCCCGAGCGCCACCGGCTGGCCCGCGCCACGTCCGTCGCCATCGGCGACCTCGCCGCCGACCCCTGGATCGCGGGCTGTCCGCGCTGCCGGGGGCAACTGGTCGAGGTGTGCGAGAGCGCGGGCTTCGCGCCCCGGATCGACTTCGCCACCGACGACTACCCGGCGGTGGTCGCCCTGGTCGGCGCCGGTCTGGGCGTGGCCGTCCTCCCGCAGCTTGCGGTGGAGTCGGTACGGCCGCGCGGGGCGCGCACGGTGACCCTGGAACCGGCGGTCCGGCGGGAGATCGTCGCCCTGACCCTGCCCGATCTGGCCCAGGTCCCGGCGGTCGCGGCGACCCTGGACGAACTGGAACGGGCGGCGGGCCGGCTGCTCCCCTCGTCCCGCTGACCGCACCCTCGCCGCCGCCCGAGGAGCCGACACGCAAGGAAGGGCACGTCAGCGCGTGCCCGGCGGTGCGGTGATGTTGCAGAAACGTTACTTCATCGGCTTAAGCGGCCCAGTGACCTCAGTGCCGGGAAGCGGCATGGCCGCCGGTGCTCGTCGCGCTCGCCGGTACCAGCCGGTTGCGCGCCCGTCCCATCAGCTCTTCGCGCTCGTCCTCGGTGAGCCCGCCCCACACGCCGTACGGCTCACGCACCGCCAGGGCGTGGGCCGCGCACTCCGCGCGGACCGGGCACCTCATGCAGACCTCCTTGGCCGAGTTCTCACGAGCGCTCCGCGCCGCACCGCGCTCACCCTCCGGATGGAAGAAGAGCGAGCTGTCCACCCCGCGACAGGCAGCCAGCAGCTGCCAGTCCCACAGGTCCGCGTTCGGTCCGGGAAGGCGGGAGAAATCTGCCATTACGTGACCCCTTGTAGCCGTTTCGAGCGGATACGGTGCCCACGACCGTACAACTACGATCTAAGGAGATGAAAATATGACCACTTGCGAATCTAGCCTCAGACACCAACAAAAGGGAAGAAAATGGGCTAAATGGGGCATAGCTTGTGACGAAACCTTGAGGGTCCGTTGTGCATGTCTGCACTGTGTCCGCTCACTCACGTAGAGTGCCGGAGACGGCGTACGGCCCCGTAACTCTTTCGAGTGACCGTCGTTGAGAGTGCGGAGGCGGTTGAAAACACATGTGCTCGGGCAAGCGTCCGAGACGGTCGACCGCACAGGTGACGATACGTACCAGCCTGGAGGCTCAAGGTGACGCGCATCAGCTGCGGAGGGCGGCCATGACTTCCGTCCTCGTCTGCGACGACTCCCCGCTTGCCCGAGAGGCGCTCCGCCGCGCGGTCGCGACCGTGCCCGGCGTAGAGCGTGTGACGACAGCGGCCAACGGCGAGGAAGTCCTCCGCCGCTGGGGCGCCGATCGCTCGGACCTGATTCTGATGGACGTACGCATGCCCGGACTGGGCGGCGTCGAGACCGTACGGCGGCTGCTGTCCGCCGACCCCGGAGCGCGCATCATCATGCTCACCGTCGCCGAGGATCTCGACGGAGTGGCCCTCGCGGTCGCCGCCGGGGCCCGCGGCTATCTGCACAAGGACGCCTCGCGCGCCGAACTGCGGGCGACGGTGACACAGGCGCTCGCCGACCCCACGTGGCGACTGGCCCCGCGCCGGCTGCGCTCCGCCGAGATGGGCGCGGCGCCGACCCTCACCGCACGGGAGATCCAGGTACTGGAGGGCATGAGTCACGGCCGCTCCAACGCCGAGATCGGCCGCGAGCTGTTCCTCTCCGAGGACACGGTGAAGACCCACGCGCGCCGGCTCTTCAAGAAACTGGGTGCGTCCGACCGCGCCCACGCGGTCGCCCTGGGCTTCCGCTGGGGGCTGGTCCGCTAGGGCCCGCCGCCACACTCCCCCTTCATACGCGGAGCGGCCGAGGCGGGGAGCGGGTCGCCGACCGGGCCCCGGATGTCGTCAAACCCCGTCCGCCGTGCGGCGGACGGGGGGCGGTTCGGCGGTCCTGAGGACGCCCGCTGCTCGTTTCGCCGCCGATGCCGCATCCTTGAGGGTGTGGAGTTCCTCGGGGACGAGTCGGTCGAGCGGAAGGGGAGGGCGCAGGGGATGAGTTCCGGCGCACCTGCTCATAACGCTTCGGTGCACAACCACCAAGGCGGTGCCACGGAGGCGACAGCGCCAAGGCACCATGGTCCGATGCGTGACGACGATGCGGGCACCCCCCAAGGGGCGATCGGCGCGCTCGTCCATCGCGCCGTAGACGGGGACGAGCAGGCCACGCACGACCTGCTCGCCCATGTCCACCCCCTCGCGCTGCGCTACTGCCGCACCCGGCTCTCCCGGCTCCCGGGCGATGCCCGGCACTTCGTGGAGGACCTGGCGCAGGAGGTGTGCGTCGCCGTGCTGCTCGCCCTGCCGCGCTATCGCGACACCGGCCGCCCCTTCGAGGCGTTCGTCTTCGCCATCGCCGCGCACAAGGTCGCCGACCTCCAGCGCGCCGCCATGCGCCACCCCGGGTCCACGGCCGTCCCGTCCGACGAGATGCCCGAGCGCCCCGACGACTCCCTCGGCCCCGAGGAGCGCGCCCTGCTCAGCAGCGACGCCGAATGGGCCAAGAAACTCCTCGCCAACCTCCCCGAGAACCAGCGTGAGCTGCTGCTGCTGCGGATCGCCGTGGGCTTGACGGCGGAGGAGACCGGGCAGATGTTGGGAATGTCACCGGGCGCCGTCCGGGTGGCCCAGCACCGGGCTCTCAGCCGGCTCAGAGCCCTGGCGGAGCAGTAGGCCGGAAGCCCCCGGCTGAACGGTTCGGCACGGCCTCCCGTACGGCAATCCTGCGGAGGAATCGCGAAATGCCGCCCGGAAATGATGTACAGCCTCCCGATCTCGCACTCTCCCGTATGAACATACGAAGCCCGGGGTGGCCCGGGGCCGTGGAATTCGAGCCCCCCGCTTCCCGTTAGCATGGACATCCGCACCGAGCAAGGCCATATGGGGAAGGTGTCATGACTGCCAACGTCGACGGAGTGCCCGGAAAATTCGCGACCCTCGGGCTGACCTACGACGACGTGCTGCTGCTGCCGGGCCCGTCGGACATGGCTCCCGACGAGATCGACACCGCCTCGCATGTCTCCCGGAATGTGCGGGTGAACATCCCGCTGCTGTCCGCCGCCATGGACAAGGTCACCGAATCGCGGATGGCGATCGCGATGGCCCGCCAGGGCGGCGTCGGCGTACTGCACCGCAATCTCTCCATCGAGGACCAGGCCAACCAGGTCGATCTGGTGAAGCGGTCCGAGTCCGGCATGGTGACCGACCCGATCACCATCCACCCGGACGCCACCCTCGCCGAGGCCGACGCGCTCTGCGCCAAGTTCCGCATCAGCGGCGTCCCCGTCACTGACGGCGACAAGCGGCTGCTGGGCATCGTCACCAACCGTGACATGGCCTTCGAGAGCGACCGCACCCGCCGGGTGCGCGAGGTCATGACGCCGATGCCGCTGGTCACGGGCAAGGTCGGCATCTCCGGGGTGGACGCCATGGAGCTGCTGCGCCGCCACAAGATCGAGAAGCTGCCGCTGGTCGACGACGGCGGAATCCTCAAGGGCCTGATCACGGTCAAGGACTTCGTCAAGGCCGAGAAGTACCCGAACGCCGCGAAGGACTCCGAGGGGCGGCTGCTGGTCGGTGCCGCGGTCGGGGTCGCCGGGGACTCCTTCGAGCGGGCCCAGGCGCTGGTCGACGCGGGTGTCGACTTCATCGTGGTCGACACCGCCCACGGCCACTCCCGGCTGGTCGGCGACATGTGCGCCAAGATCAAGTCGAACGCGTCGGGCGTCGATGTCATCGGCGGCAATGTCGCCACCCGCGACGGCGCCCAGTCCCTGATCGACTCCGGGGTCGACGGCATCAAGGTCGGCGTCGGACCCGGCTCGATCTGTACCACCCGCGTGGTCGCCGGCGTCGGCGTCCCGCAGGTCACCGCCATCTACGAGGCGGCCCTCGCCGCCAAGGCGGCCGGTGTCCCGGTCATCGGCGACGGCGGCCTCCAGTACTCCGGCGACATCGCGAAAGCCCTGGTCGCGGGCGCCGACACGGTGATGCTGGGCTCGCTCCTCGCGGGCTGCGAGGAGTCGCCGGGCGAGCTGCTCTTCATCAACGGCAAGCAGTTCAAGTCGTACCGCGGGATGGGCTCGCTCGGGGCCATGCAGACCCGGGGCGACCGCAAGTCCTTCTCCAAGGACCGCTACTTCCAGGAGGGCGTCGCCTCCGACGAGCAGCTGGTCCCCGAGGGCATCGAGGGCCAGGTCCCCTACCGCGGCCCCCTCGCCTCCGTCGTCCACCAGCTGGTCGGCGGCCTGCGCCAGTCGATGTTCTACGTCGGCGGCCGGACCGTCCCGGACCTCCAGGAAGGCGGCCGGTTCGTCCGGATCACCTCCGCCGGACTCAAGGAGAGCCACCCCCACGACATCCAGATGACGGTCGAGGCGCCGAACTACAGCCGCGCCTAGTCACCGGCTCCCGGCGAGGGCGGCCCCGGCAGGCTCCGGGGCCGCCCTCGCCGTGCCCGTCGGTGATACTGGAAGGCGCTGCAACGCATCAGGGAAAGGCCACACACGTGACTGAGATCGAGATCGGGCGCGGCAAGCGCGGCCGCCGGGCGTACGCCTTCGACGACATCGCCGTCGTCCCCAGCCGCCGTACGCGGGACCCGAAGGAGGTCTCGATCGCCTGGCAGATCGACGCCTACCGCTTCGAGCTGCCGTTCCTGGCCGCCCCCATGGACTCGGTCGTCTCCCCGGCCACCGCCATCCGCATCGGCGAGCTGGGCGGCGTCGGCGTCCTCAACCTCGAAGGACTCTGGACCCGCTACGAGGACCCGCAGCCGCTGCTGGACGAGATCGCCGAGCTGCCCGCCGAGGCCGCCACCCGGCGCATCCAGGAGATCTACGCCGCCCCCATCAAGGAAGAGCTGATCGGCGCGCGCATCAAGGAGGTGCGCGACGCGGGCGTGGTCACCGCCGCCGCGCTCTCCCCGCAGCGCACGGCCCAGTTCTCCAAGGCCGTGGTCGACGCGGGCGTCGACCTGTTCGTCATCCGCGGTACGACGGTCTCCGCCGAGCATGTCTCCTCCTCCCACGAGCCGCTGAACCTGAAGCAGTTCATCTACGAGCTCGACGTCCCGGTGATCGTCGGCGGCTGCGCCACCTACACCGCCGCCCTGCATCTGATGCGTACGGGCGCGGCCGGTGTCCTGGTCGGCTTCGGTGGCGGCGCCGCGCACACCACCCGCAATGTCCTGGGCATCCAGGTCCCCATGGCCACGGCGGTCGCCGATGTCGCCGCCGCGCGCCGGGACTACATGGACGAGTCCGGCGGCCGGTACGTCCATGTCATCGCCGACGGTGGGGTCGGCTGGTCCGGCGACCTCTCCAAGGCCATCGCCTGCGGCGCGGACTCGGTGATGATGGGCTCGCCGCTCGCCCGTGCGACCGACGCGCCGGGCAAGGGCCACCACTGGGGCATGGAGGCGGTCAACGCCGAACTGCCGCGCGGCCAGAAGGTCGACCTCGGCACGGTCGGCACGATCGAGGAGATCCTCACCGGCCCGTCCCATATCCCCGACGGCTCGATGAACTTCTTCGGCGCGCTGAAGCGGGCGATGGCCACGACCGGCTACAGCGAGCTGAAGGAATTCCAGCGGGTGGAGGTCACGGTCGCGGATTCACAGCACCGGCGGTAGGTAATCGTAGGCAAGAGGCGGCACGGCTGACGCCGTTGTCGGAGAAGGCCCGGACCTTAATCGGTCCGGGCCTTTTGCTGTGCGGAGAAGATCGCGAGGGAGATCACGCGGAGGAGATCACGGGGAAATCGCGGGGGAGATCGTCGGGTGATTCCGGGGTGATTCCGGGGTGATTCGGGGTGGTGACGGGGGCGTGCGGTGCGCGCCGGGGGCGCGCGGTGGTGTTCAGGGGGTTTCTGGGCTGAACGGGTTAATCGGGGCGATAACTTTCCTGTGTGGCGCCCCAGTTGTGTGGGACGCCCCCTTCCAAGGATGCGATCCGGACCCCGGCCCCTCGGGGCCCGGCCCGATATCCAGCGGACCGCCTACCGGGCTAATGGGCGGCATCGTGGAAGGGGGCGTCCATGGGACGTCACCGCAGGCCCACCCGTTGGGACCGGATCCGGCTTTCGCTGGTGAAGTGCCGAAGGAGGTGGATCTTGCGGATTTTCGGATGGTGAGCGGCCGCCCCCAAGCACTCTAGGGGCGGACACTCCGTGATCCATCCAGGAGCTCGCCGCAGCAGCCTCTGCGGTGGGCTCCACCTGTTTCGGTTGGCGAGCGGCCGCCCCCATACGCAATAGGGGCGGACACTCCGTGATCCATCCAGGAGCCCGCCGCAGAAGCCACTGCGGTGGGCTCCACCTTTTCGGATGGTGAGCGGCCGTCCCCAAGCACATTAGGGGCGGACACTCCGTGATCCATCCAGGAGCCTGCCGCAGTGGCCACTGCGGTGGGCTCCACCTCTCCCCACGGTACTGGCCGCACCCCCCGTATGCCACCAACCCCTCCCGCCCCGTGCCTCTGCGCGCCCCTTGTTCACAACCTGTGCGCTGCCCCCGTCGGGGTCGCTCCCCGGGTGTCCAGGAGGAGCTGGGCCTTCACCGACAGGCCCTGGAGGTCGTAGGTGCGGTGTTGCTGGAGGAGGATCGTGAGGTCGGCGGCGGCTGCGGCCTCGTAGAGGGAGTCGGCGCGGGGGACGGGGCGGTCGAGGATGTTCCAGGACGCGATGTGGGGGTCGTGGTAGCTCACCGCGGCGCCGAGTTCCATCAGGCGGATGGCGATCTCATGGGCCGGGGTGCCCTGCTGGTCGGCGAGGTCGGGCTTGTAGGTGACGCCGAGGAGCAGGACGCGGGCGCCGCGGGCGGACTTGCCGTGCTCGTTGAGCAGGGTGGCGGCGCGCTGGACGACGTAGCGGGGCATCTGTTCGTTGACGTCGCGGGCCAGTTCGACCAGGCGCAGGCCGCGGCCTGAGGGGCCGGTGAGGGCCTGGGGGGCGGTGTGACCGCCGACGCCGGGGCCGGGGCGGAAGGCGTGGAAGCCGTGGGGCTTGGTCTCGGCGCAGCGGATGACGTCCCAGAGGTCGACGCCGAGGTCGTGGCAGAGGACGGCCATCTCATTGA
This sequence comes from Streptomyces sp. NPDC004610, assembly GCF_040609715.1. Classification (NCBI taxonomy): domain Bacteria; kingdom Bacillati; phylum Actinomycetota; class Actinomycetes; order Kitasatosporales; family Streptomycetaceae; genus Streptomyces; species Streptomyces sp. NPDC004610. The sequence continues at coordinate 21,916 of NZ_JBEXLA010000019.1, forward strand.
CGAGGGCGATGTTGACGTGGCGGAAGTTGGTCTCCAGGAGCTGGACGGTCTCGGCCTCGCGCAGGCCCCGCGCGCGTACCACCTTGTCCGTGAGGCGGCTGTAGAAGGCGGCGGCGGACTCGGTGCAGGCGGGGGTGAGGCCGCCGATGACCTTGGGGGTGGTGGCGGGGGTGGCGTCGCGGTTGCCGGGGTCGACCCGGCTGGGGGAGTAGGCGAGGTGGAAGTCGCGGCCCGCGCGCAGGCCCGAGCCGGTCTCCAGGAGGGGGCGCAGAAACGTCTCGGTGGTGCCGGGGTGGACCGGTGACTCCAGGATGACGGTGGTGTGCGGGCGCAGCCGTGCGGCGAGGGCGCGGGCGGCGCTCTCGACCTGGGTGAGGTCGGGGTCGCCGTCGGCACCGCGCGGGGTGGGCGCGCAGATGACGGCGTAGCGGACGCGGCCCAGCTCGGCGGGGGCGGGGGCCTGGCGGTAGCCCTCGGCGAGCATACGGCGCATGTCGGCGGGGCTGAGGCCGCCGGTGCCGGGCCCCGTGGGGTAGCCGACGGTGGGGATGCCTGCGGCGACGGCGGCCTGGGCCAGGGGGAGGCCGAGCGCGCCGAGTCCGATGACGGCGAGATCTGCGGGCATGGCGTGAGCCGTCCTTCCCAGGGGCCGAAAACGAGTAGCGGGTGCTAGCAGGGGTGGGGCGGGTGCGCAAGCCCTGTGGACAGAACGGGGCAGCGCAATGTCAGACTAGGAGTAAATATGACCGAAATACGGCATTGCGCCCTTGTGTCGTCGGGCGGGACGCCCGTTCCGGCGACCCGCTCGCGTTGCGCGGGCGGGCGGGTTGTCCACAGGCTGGAGGTGTGTGCTGGCCGGAGTCGGGCAGGACGGTCAGAATCTGGGCAGGGGTATCTCGGACGGAGCCCTGCCCGACCGGCACGGCCGGCGCGACCGACGAGCGGGAGGCAGTGGTGAGGACAGCGACACTGGGGCCGGAGCAGCGTGCGGAGTCCCTGGCAGCGATGGCCGAGCGTGAACTGGACGTGCTGGTCGTGGGCGGCGGGGTGGTCGGCGCGGGCACCGCGCTGGACGCCGTCACACGCGGGCTCGCCACCGGTCTGGTGGAGGCCCGCGACTGGGCGTCCGGCACCTCCAGCAGGTCCAGCAAGCTGATCCACGGCGGGCTGCGCTATCTGGAGATGCTGGACTTCACCCTGGTGCGCGAGGCCCTCAAGGAGCGCGGCCTGCTGCTGGAGCGGCTCGCCCCGCACCTGGTCAAACCGGTGCCGTTCCTGTACCCGCTCCAGCACGCCGGCTGGGAGCGCCTCTACGCGGGCTCGGGCGTCGCCCTCTACGACGCCATGTCGATGGCCCGGGGCCATGGCCGGGGGCTGCCCGTACACCGCCATCTGACCCGCCGTCACGCCCTGCGCGTCGCCCCCTGCCTGAAGAAGGACGCCCTGGTGGGGGCGTTGCAGTACTACGACGCCCAGATGGACGACGCCCGCTATGTGGCCACCCTGATCCGGACGGCGGCGGCCTACGGCGCGAAGGTCGCCAACCGCGCGCGGGTGACGGGTTTCCTGCGCGAGGGCGAGCGGGTCGTGGGCGCCCGGGTGCAGGACGACGAGGGCGGCGGCGAGTACGAGATCCACGCCAAACAGATCGTCAACGCCACCGGGGTGTGGACCGACGACACCCAGGCGATGGTCGGCGAGCGCGGCCAGTTCCACGTCCGCGCCTCCAAGGGCATCCATCTGGTCGTCCCCAAGGACCGGGTCAGCTCCACCACCGGGCTGATCCTGCGCACCGAGAAGTCCGTGCTGTTCGTCATCCCCTGGGGGCGGCACTGGATCATCGGCACCACCGACACCGACTGGGACCTCGACAAGGCCCACCCGGCCGCCTCCAGCGCCGACATCGACTATCTGCTGGAGCACGTCAACTCGGTCCTCGCCGTGCCCCTGACCCGCGACGACGTCGAAGGGGTCTACGCCGGGCTGCGCCCGCTGCTGGCCGGCGAGTCCGACGCCACCAGCAAGCTGTCCCGCGAGCACACCGTGGCCCATCCGGCACCCGGCCTGGTCGTGGTGGCCGGCGGCAAGTACACGACGTACCGGGTGATGGCCAAGGACGCCGTCGACGAGGCGGCGCGCGGGCTGGACATGCGGGTCGCCGAGTGCGTCACCGAGGACATTCCGCTGATCGGCGCGGAGGGTTACCGGGCGCTGTGGAATGCGCGGGCGCGGATCGCCGCCCGGACCGGGATCCATGTGGTGCGGGTCGAGCATCTGCTCAACCGGTACGGGTCGCTGGCCGAGGAGGTCCTCGAACTCATCGCCGCCGACTCCTCGCTGGGCGAGCCCCTCAAGTACGCCGACGACTATCTGCGCGCCGAGATCGTCTACGCCGCCTCGCACGAGAGCGCGCGGCATCTGGACGACGTGCTGACCCGCCGAACCCGTATCTCGATCGAGACCTTCGACCGGGGCACCCGCAGCGCCCGGGAGGCCGCGGAGTTGATGGCGCCGGTGCTCGGCTGGGACAAGGACCAGATCGAGCGCGAGGTCGAGCACTACGAGAAGCGGGTGGAGGCCGAGCGGGAGTCCCAGCGCCAGCCGGACGACCTGACGGCGGACGCGGCGCGGCTGGGGGCACCGGACATCGTGCCGCGCTGACGGTGGGTGGGTGGGTGGGTGGGGGTGTGGTGGGGGTGGGGGCGTGGAGGGAGGCGGTCTTCCCTGCGTCCCCTGCCTCCCCTGTCTTCGATGTCACTCGAACGGGTGTAGTGGCTCGGGATCTCTGTTCGGGGGCGGTTCGTTCATCGGGTGTCGGGCGGTGTGCGGGCCGCATTGGGGTGGTGGGGGAGGGAGGGACTCCTGTGGGGGTGGGCGAAGGACACCCGGGGCGCCGAGCACTTGTCGGGTGAGAGACAATGGAGGCTCTGTCAGGGCGGGTTGCATGAGGGGACGCATGTCGGACGCGGAGCGAGCGGGGGCACCCCGACAGGACCAGAGCGCACGTCTCCTCGCCGGGCGGTACAGGCTGGGCGGCGTACTCGGCCGCGGCGGCATGGGCACGGTCTGGCGGGCCGAGGACGAGACACTGGGGCGGACGGTGGCCGTCAAGGAGCTGCGGTTCCCCTCCAGCATCGACGAGGAGGAGAAGCGCCGCCTCATCACCCGTACCCTGCGCGAGGCCAAGGCCATCGCCCGGATCCGGAACACCAGCGCGGTCACGGTCTTCGACGTGGTCCAGGAGGACGACCGGCCCTGGATCGTGATGGAGCTGGTCGAAGGCAAGTCCCTGGCCGAGGTGATCCGTGAGGACGGGCTGCTGGAGCCGAGGCGCGCGGCCGAGGTGGGCCTCGCGATCCTGGACGTGCTGCGCTCGGCGCACCGCGAGGGCATCCTGCACCGCGATGTGAAGCCGTCCAACGTACTGATCGCCGAGGACGGCCGGGTCGTCCTCACCGACTTCGGGATCGCCCAGGTCGAGGGCGACCCCTCCATCACCTCGACCGGCATGCTCGTCGGCGCCCCCTCCTACATCTCCCCGGAGCGCGCCCGCGGCCACAAGCCCGGCCCGGCCGCCGACCTCTGGTCGCTCGGCGGACTGCTCTACGCGGCCGTCGAAGGCGCCCCGCCCTACGACAAGGGCTCCGCCATCGCCACGCTCACAGCGGTGATGACCGAGCCCCTGGAAGACCCGAAGAACGCCGGGGCGCTGGCCGAGGTCATCCGGGGTCTCCTCAACAAGGACCCCGCCAAGCGGCTCGACGACACCGGGGCGCGGGCCGGGCTCCAGGCCGTGATCCGGGCGCCCGAACCGGGCGAGGCGGCCGACGCCACCAAGCTGGTGCCGCTCCCGCCCCAGCCCGACCGGCGTGCGGAGCAGGGGCGTCCGGGGGGCAAGAAGGCCGGTGAACCGACGGAGCGGCGGCGCGGGTCGCTGCTCTCGGGACGCAAGGGCGCGGCGGCGGCTGCCGGTACGGCTGCGGCGGTGGGTGCGGGTGCGGGTGCGCAGGATGGTGGTGCGGGGGCGTCCGGTGCGACCGCCGGGGAGAGTTCTGCCTCGGTGACGTCCGGGATGCCGGCGGCCACGAAGGGGGGCTCGGCGGGTACGGGTTCCGGTACGGGTGCGGGTGCGGCTTCCGGGGCGGGGGCGTCTTCGGGGTCCTCCGGTTCCGGTTCCGGTTCGTCCTCCGGTTCCGGCGCTTCGGGTTCCCCGTCCGGCGCCTCCGTCGGTTCCTCCTCGTCCTCGAACGGTGCGCAGGCGGGGCGGAGTCCGTCCGGGTGGCCCGTGGTGCCGCCGCCGGATCTGCCCGCGCGGTCGGCGCCGAAGGCGTCCCTCACCGATGTGGTGCCGAAGCGGACGCTGATCGTCATCGCCGTGGTCGCGGTGCTGGCGGTGCTGGGCGTGGTGCTGACCATCGCGTTCGCCGGGAACGACGACTCGGACGCCCAGTCCGGGGGCGGCGCGAAGGCAGACTCCAGTGCCTCGGCGAGCGCCGACACCCGGTCCGACGAGAGCGGCGGCACCGACCCCGACGACCGGGCCACCGACCCGGCGACCGGCGGCGGTTCGCCCGCGGCGGGCGGTGGCGGCGCCCAGCCGGACGACGACGAGCAGTCGGACGACGCCTCCGACGACGCCGGTGAGGACTCGGAGAGTTCGGCGCCGGGCGGCGACAGCGGGGCGGCCACGAACCACGAGGGGCAGCAGGGCTACTCGATCGGGCTGCCCGAGGGCTGGAAGTACACGTCCTCCGATGCCGCTGGGGACCGCTTCACCGGCCCCGACGGACAGCGGCTGCTGATCGGCTGGACCTCGACGCCCAAGGACGACCCGGTGGCGGACTGGAAGAACCAGGAGCGCTCGATGTCCCGCGCGCAGTACGAGCGGATCCGAATAGCGGCGGTGGACTACCGCGGCTGGAACACGGCCGACTGGGAGTTCACCTACTCCGAGAGCGGTACCAAGTACCGCACGATCGACCGGGGGTTCGTCGTGGACGACGATCAGGGCTATGCGCTGATGTACACCGCGAAAGCGGCCAATTGGGGCGACAGTGAACGCGCCGACACCTGGCGGACGCTGACGGAGAGTTTCGAACCCAAGCCGTGAGCGGGTGGGAGCCGGGGGCGGAAAGCGGGTAGGGACGATGAGATGTCCCATCCTTCAATGCGAATTGCCTCCGGCACGTATCGTGAGTGCTTGCGAACCGTACGCATCCGGAACGGGACGCCTGACGAACGGAATTGACCGACCCGGAAGGGACCGGACCCGACGCCCGGGGGAGGCAACGTGGACGACTACGCGGGACGGGTGCTCGCCGACCGCTACCGCCTGCCGCTGCCGCCCTCCGACGAGTACGAACTCGCCGAGAGCCGCGCCTTCGACACCTACAGCGGACAGGAAGTCCTGGTGCGGCAGGTGCCGTTGCCGGAGATCGTCGAGGCGGAGGTGCTCGACGCGGAGGGACTGCCCGAGGGATTCACCGCGCGCGGTGGTCCCGGACGCAGGCCGCCCGCGCGCGGGGCGAGTCCGCGCAGGCCGGCCGATCCGGCCGTACGGCGGGCCGTCGAGGCGGCACAGGCCGCGGCGCGGATTCCCGACCATCCCCGGCTCGACCAGGTCTTCGATGTGTTCGCCGAGGGCGGGTCGCTGTGGATAGTCAGTGAACTGGTACCGGCCCGGCCGCTCGCCGCGCTGCTGGCCGAGCAGCCGCTGACCCCCTACCGCGCCGCCGAGGTCGCCTCGGATGTGCTGATGGCGCTCAAGGTGCTGCACACCCATGGCTGGGTGCACCGCAACATCACCGCGCGCACGGTGCTGGTCTGCGACGACGGCCGGGTCCTGCTGACCGGTCTCGCGGTCGGCGCGGCGGAGGAGGCGCTGTGCGGGTACGACCCGGTGCCGCCGCCGGAGGGCGATGACGGGGGCGGTGCGGGTGGCGGGGCGGCGGCCGGAGGGTCTGGTGGACCCGGGGTGCCGCCCGGTGCGCTGGGTGGCGGTGGGCCGCACGGGGCGCCGGGGCTGCCCGGTGGGACGGGTGTGCCGGGCATGCCGGGTGCGCAGGGTGTGCCGGGGACGTTTGCCAGTGGCGCCGGGGGTGCGGTCGGTTCCGGTGGTGCCGTGGGTTTCGGTGGTGCGTCGCCGCTCGGGCAGGGGCGGGCCGGTGCGCCCGGCGGTCCCTTGCCACCGGCGGGGCACTCGGGAGGTGCGGCTCCGGGTGGGTCCGCCGGGTTCGCCGCCGGGGATCCCGAGGCCGCGCGGCGGGCCGCGATCGAGGCGCGGGCGGCCGGTGGGCTGCCGGTGGCCGGGGGCGAGCGGGGAGCCGGGAGTCCGGCGGTGCCGGCCCGGCGGGAGCCGGAGAACGGCGGGGACATCAGGGCGGCGCGGGCCGGCGCCATCGCCGCGTACCGCGCGGGCGCGCGGGCGGCGGCCCGGGTGCAGGAGACGCAGAGCGGACGGACGGCGCTGCCGGAGGCCCGTCCGGCGCCGGAGGGTGGGCAGCCGTCCGGGCCGCCCGGACAGATCGCCGATCCCTACGGGGTGCGGGACAGCGGGCGCCAGGTCGAGCCGGGGCCCGCGTCGGCCGGGGCGCTGCCGCCCGCGGCACCACGCGGCCAGGGCCCATCCGCCGGACACGGCGGGTACGGGGCGGGCGTCCCGGCCCACGGAGTGCCCGCTCACGGACTGCCTGCCCACGGAGTCCCGGCGCAGGGCGTGCCCATCCACGACGTCCACGCCCACGGCGTACCGGCCCAGGGTGGCCCGGCGCCGGTCGAGGTGTCGGGAGCGCAGGCCCCGGGGACCGCCCGCTGGGACGAACCGGATGTCGGGGCGCGGCCCGTGCGGCGTGGGCCCGCGACCGCGCTGGCCGCCGAGCGGGCCCGGCAGGCGCGGATGGCCGTGGTCGGACCGGTGACCGAGCGCTGGGCGCCGGAGCAGGCCGGGCCGGTGCACGAGAACTGGCAGCTGGCCGCGCCGATCGGCCCCGCGACCGACCTGTGGGCGCTCGGCGCGCTGCTCTTCCGCTCCGTACAGGGCCATGCGCCCTATCCGGAGGAGTCGACGGCCGAGCTGGTGCAGATGGTGTGCGCGGAGCCGCCCGCCTTCGCCGAGGAGTGCGGGCCGCTGCGGCCGGTCGTGGAGTCGCTGCTGCGTCAGGACCCCACCGAGCGGATCGACTTCGAGGAGCTGCGGGGCTGGCTGCGTTCGCTGGTGCGTTCGGCGCCCGAGCCGGAGGCCGGGGTGCATGTGGTGGCGGCGCCCCCCGCCGGGACCAGCCGGCTGCCGGTGGTGCGCCGCCGGGGCGAGCTGGTGCGCCGGCGCAAGGCCGGGCTCCCGGCGGCCCATGGGCGGCACAAGCGGGCCCGCGAGGAGAACCGGCCGCCCCGCAGACTCGGCCGCACCCTGCTCGTCCTGGTGCTGCTGGCGATGGCGGGCGCCATCGCGTACGCGGCGCTGTTCCTGCCGAAGGCCGGCGAGGAGGGGGCGGACGGCGCGAGCGGCACCGACCGGACCGGCGCGGCCGGCGGGGTGAGCGAGGAGTCCGCGCCGCCGGACGCCAGCAGCGAACCGCGCCCGGACCAGACCACACCCGGCGGCGAGGACACCGAGGGGTCCACCGGCTCGGCGGAGACCCAGACCGCCGGACCGGACGTCGCCGACGGATTCACCCTGCGCAACGACCCGGAGGGCTTCCGGGTGGCCGTCGCCAACGGCTGGGACCGCACGGCGGAGAACGGACGCGGGCAAGTCGTCTACACACAGGGCTCCTTCGAGCTGATCCTGGTCCCCGGGCGGGACTCGGCCGCCGAGTTCGGTTCGGACCCCATGGAGTACCAGCGGGAGAGCGAGCCCGAACTCCAGCCGTACCGCGACTCCAGCTGGGCCGTCGCCACCGGGCTGAAGTCCATAGAGGTGGGCGGGCGGAGCATGGCGGAGGGGCAGTTCACCTGGACCGGTGACGACGGCCGGGAGCTGTTCGTCCGCAATCTCGCCATCCTGGTCGACGGCCGGTACCACGTGGTGCAGCTGCGCGGCCCGGAGGCCGAGCGCGACGAGGTGACCCGGCTGTACGAACAGGCGGCGGCGACCTATCAGGTGACGGACTGAGCCCTGGCGGGACGGGGCAGTAGGGCGGTGTGCGGGGGTGGTTCACTCCCGTCACGGAAAGCGACAACCGTCACAGTGCTGTCTCCGTGCCCACCCACCGGTTCCGCGCGGCCGGGGCGGTCCCTACGCTGACCCTGTCAAGAGCATTGCGGGGAAACGTGAATCAGATGCAGGGCCTGCTCCTGGGGGACCGTTACCGGCTGACCGACACCATCGGCAGCGGAGGCATGGGGCGGGTGTGGCGCGCCCATGACGAAGTGCTCCACCGGATGGTCGCCATCAAGGAACTGACGGCCGCCCTCTACGCCTCCGACAGCGACCAGACGGTGCTGCTGGCGCGCACCCGGGCCGAGGCGCGGGCGGCGGCCAGGATCAACCACTCGGCCGTGGTCACCGTCCATGACGTCCTCGAACACGACGGCCGGCCGTGGATCGTGATGGAGCTGGTCGAGGGCGGTTCGCTCGCCGACGCGGTGAAGGAGAACGGCCGGATCGCACCGGTCGAGGCGGCCCGGGTCGGGCTGTGGGTGCTGCGGGCCCTGCGCGCCGCGCACACCGCCGGGGTGCTGCACCGCGATGTGAAGCCGGGCAATGTGCTGCTCGCGCGGGACGGCCGGGTGCTGCTCACCGACTTCGGGATCGCGCAGATAGAGGGCGACAGCACCATCACCCGGACCGGCGAGGTCGTCGGTTCCGTCGACTATCTCGCTCCTGAGCGGGTGCGCGGCCACGATCCCGGGCCGTCCGCCGACCTCTGGGCCCTCGGGGCGACCCTCTACACGGCGGTGGAGGGTCTCTCGCCGTTCCGCCGCACCTCGCCGCTGGGCACCATGCAGGCGGTGGTCGAGGAGGAACCCGAGCCGCCGCGCAGCGCCGGGGCGCTGGGCCCCGTCATCACCGCGCTGCTGCGCAAGGATCCGGCCACCCGCCCCGGCACCGACGAGACCGAGCAACTCCTCGCGGAGGCCGCGGAAGGACGCCGTCCGCGCGAGGCCCAGGCATATGTGCCGACCATGCTGAACCCGGCGGGGGCGACGGCCACCGACGGGGGTCCGGCACCGGGTCCGGCACCGGGTTCCGTACCGGCGGCGTATCCGTCCGGGACCGGGCCGACCTCCGTGGCGCCGCCCCCGGCACGGTCCGTCCCGCCGCGCCGGCAGCGCCGGCTGCGCACCCTCGCGCTGGTGATCGCGGTCGCCGCCCTGGTCGGCGGCGGCACCGCGGTGGTACTGGAGCAGCGGTACGGCGACGAGGGCCGGGCGGACGGGTCGCGGTCCACGACGACGGCCGACGACCCGGCGACGGCCGACGACCCGGTGGCGGGCGGTGACCAGCCGGCCGGTGACGACTCCGCGCCGGTCGAGGGCCCGTCACCGACCCAGAACGGGCAGGATCTGGGCGCGTTGCCCGAGGGCTGGGCGACGGTCTCGGACCCGATCGGGTTCGGGCTGGCGCTGCCGCAGGGCTGGGAGCGCCAGGAGCCGAGCGTCTCCGGCGATCTCCAGCACGTCGACTACACCCCGGACGGCGGACGGTACTTCCTGCGCGTAGCCGTCGACAGCTCGCCCGACTACTCCGATCCCTACGCGCACCTGGTCGATCTCGACCAGCAGCTCGGCGACCGGCTGGTGGACTACCGGCGGACCGCGCTGGACCGGAACACCTACCGGGACCGGCCCGGCGCCCGCTGGGAGTACAACTGGACGGCCCTCGCCAAGGACACCGCGTTCCCGGGCGCGTACCGGGCGGTGGACCAGATGTATCTGGCCCGGGACGGCGTCGAGTACGCCCTCTACATGGCCGCCCCGGCGGAGGAGTGGGAGACGGCTCTCGCGGAGTTCGAGACGATCCTGCGCAGTTGGAGCGAGCCGGGGGTGTAGTGCGCGGGTGCTGGGTGCTGGGTGCTGGGTGCTGGGTACCGCGTAATGCGCCGGTGGCGCATGAGCGGGGCGGTTGGTTGTACGGGGCTCGCTCGGGGTGGTCGTACGGGGCTCAGGGTGGGGGTCGTTGGGCCATCGGTGGGGGCGGGATTCGGTCGTGTCGGGGGATCGGGTTTCGTAGGGTGATCCCCCGGTGGCTCGCGGTAGTTGTCGCGTCGGACCGGCGCTGACGTGCCAGGACGGGCGTCGGTTGTCGGCCACCTGGGGGCCCGTGGGTCGGAAGCGGTGGCTCCGGGTCGGGCATCATGGGGCGCATGGGGACCGAGCGCGCGGATGGTCGTGTGATCGCGGGCCGCTACCGGCTGGAGGGTCTCCTCGGGCGGGGCGGTATGGGGATCGTCTGGCGGGCCACCGACCAACTGCTCGGCCGTCTGGTCGCGGTCAAGGAACTCACCCTCGACACCTCCTCCCTCTCGCCCGACCGGGCCCGGTCGCAGCGCGAGCGGATTCTGCGCGAGGCCCGTACGGTCGCCCGTCTCCACCATCCGCATCTGATCGTCGTCCATGACGTGGTGGAGCACGAGGAGCGGCCCTTTCTCGTCATGGAGTTGATCGCGGGCGGCTCGCTCGCCGACCGGGTCGCGGCGGACGGTCCCGTCGATCCCCGGGAGGCCGCCCGGATCGGGGTCGCCCTGCTGGGCGCGCTCGGCACCGCCCACTCGGCGGGGGTGCTGCACCGCGACCTCAAGCCCGCCAATGTGCTCATCGAGTCCGGCACCGGGCGGGTGGTGCTCACCGACTTCGGGGTGGCGCGGGTGGCCGGGGCCTCCACGCTCACCGAGAGCGGCACGTTCGTCGGGTCGCCGGAGTACACCGCGCCGGAGCGGATCTCGGGCACGGGCACCGGACCGGCGTCCGATCTGTGGTCGCTGGGCGCGCTGCTGTGCGCGGCGATGAGCGGTGACTCGCCGTTCCAGCGGGCCTCGGTGGGCGGCACGCTCAACGCGGTGGCCTCCGGCGAGATCCGGCTGCCGGCCGAGGCGGGCCCGCTGCTGCCCGTCGTACGGCGGCTGCTGGAGCGGGATCCGGAACGACGGCTGGACGCGGCCGGGGCCGAGCGGATGCTGCGGGTCTTCCTGGACACCGGCCGGGCCGAACGGCGTCGCTGGGACCGGCTGCTGTCCCGGCGCCGGAGTCTGCTGGCCGCGGCGCTGCTGGTGGCCGCGCTGATCGGGGCCGGGGTGTCGGCGGCGCTGCTGGCGGCGGGGGACGACGACGGGGACGGGAAGCCGGGCGGGCGGCCGAGCGGCGGGGTCAGCTCACCGGCACCGGTGAGCCCGTCCGCGCGTCCGCCCTTGAGCACGGCGAGTACGGCGAGCACGGGCGCGCTGCCATGAGCAGTGCCATGAGCGCTGCCATGGCACAGCCATGAACAGTGCCATAAAAGGGAGATAAGTTGCGGTCTTGGTCACGGGTGTGTGACCGGACCGCTTTCGTGGTGGATACGGGGGCGTTCCGCGCGATATGGATGGGCTCATGAGCAGCAACGGGGGAGCCCGTAACGGGGCCGATGAGCCGACGAGTTTCGAACTGCAACCGCCACGCCCGGCGGCGGACCGGCAGCCGCGCGAGGGCGCTCCGCAGCCGGGCAACCCGTATGCGACCCCGGTGCCCCCGGCCCAGCCCCAGCCTCAGCCCCAGTCCCAGTCCCATCCTCAGCCCCAACCCCAACCCCGGCCGCCCGTCCCGCCGCATGCCCAGTCCGGGCACGAGCCGTCGGCGCACCCGCATCCGCACCCGCATCCGCACCCGCATCCGCACCCGCACCCGCATCCGGCCGAGCAGCCCCCCGTCCCGCAGCCCTCCGTTCCATCGCGGGCCGTGCTGCCGCCGCCGCAGGTCGCCGGTGTCCCGTACGGGGCGCAGGATCCCGGGGCCGGGCGGCTGATCGACGGTCGCTACCGGCTGCTCTCCAAGCTCGGGCACGGCGGCATGGGCACGGTCTGGCGGGCCAAGGACGAGACGGTGGACCGCGAGGTCGCCGTCAAGGAGCCCCGGGTCCCCGATCATCTTCCCGAGCGTGAACGGGACAACGCGTTCGAGCGGATGCGGCGCGAGGCGCGGGCCGCGGCCCGGCTCGACCATCCGGCCGTGGTGAACGTGTACGACGTGGCCGTCGTGGACGGGCGGCCCTGGATCGTGATGGAGCTGGTGCAGGGACGTTCCCTCGGCCATGCGCTCCAGGAGGGCACGCTCGGCGCGCGCGAGGCCGCCCGGGTCGGTCTGGAGGTGCTGGGCGCGCTGGAGGCGGCCCATGCCGCCGGGATCCTGCACCGGGACGTCAAACCGGACAACGTCCTGCTCGGCCGGCACGACCGCGTGGTGCTCACGGACTTCGGGATCGCGCAGATCGAGGGCGAGACCAATCTGACCGACACCGGCGGGTTCGTGGGCTCGCCCGAGTACATCGCGCCGGAGCGGGTGCTCGGCCAGCGGCCCGGACCGGCGAGCGATCTCTGGTCGCTGGGGGTGGTGCTGTACGCGGCGACCGAGGGCGTCTCGCCGTTCCGTCGCAGCAACACCCCCGCCACCCTCCAGTCCGTCCTCAACGCCGCGCCCGCCCCGCCCGCCGTCGCGGCCGGGCCGCTCGCCGAGGCCATCAACGGCCTGCTCCAGAAGGACCCGGCCCGCCGTCCGGACGCCGCCCGGGTCCGGGCGCTGCTGGAGGCCGCCGTCCGCTCGCCGGTCCCGCCGGCGCCCCTGCCGCCGACGCCCACGCAGGTGGTCATCCCGGCCGGACCGCCCCGCCGGGGACGCCGGTTCCGTGCGGTGGCCTGGACCGCGCTGGGCGCGCTGGTGGCCGCGGCGGCGGTGACGTCGTACGTCGTGGTCGCGGATCCGTTCGCCGGGCCGCTGCCGGAGGGCTGGCAGACCCGGCAGGAGAAGGCGCTCGGCGCCACCCTCGCCGTGCCCGGCGACTACAAGCGGGCGGTGCCGGAGGAGGACGACGAGTCGCACTGGGTGACGTACACCGACGCGAGCGGGGCCGTGTGGATCGGGCTGACCCTGGAGCGGAAGGCCGAGGACACGAGCGGGGAGATCGCGGACTCGGCGTCGGCGGAGATGTACGACGACAACGCGGGCTTCAAGGAGACCGGTTCGTACGAGCTGAGCATGCCGGAGGCGCCGAGGACCGCGCCCCGGCCGGACATGGCGTACGAGGGCGAGCGGAAGGCCGCCGAGAACACCGTGACCTACACCACCACCGACACCCAGAATCCACGCCCCCGTGAGGTGCGGATCTTCTACTACAAGACATCCGGCGGGGACATGTACAAGCTCACCGTCGGGTATCCGGGCAAGGGCGATTTCACCGCGCGCGGGCGGGATGTGGCGCGGACGGCGATCGAGAACCTGGAGATCTCCGAGCTGTGAGCCGGGGCCGGGCTGCGGCACCGGGGCCCGCGTCGACAACGGCCGGGTCCGCGCGGTAGGCATGGGGCATGAGTGACGGTGGGGCGCATCGGCCCGACGGGGCGGCGGGCGAAGGGCGGTTGCCCGAGGGGCGGTTGACCGGGGGAAGGCACCCAGGGGGAAGGCCCCCCGAGGGAGGGCTCCCCGGGGGACGGTTGGCTGGGGGAGGGGTGCCTGGGGAGCGGTTGACCGGGGAGCGGATGGCCGGGGGGCCGTTGTCTTTGGTCGGCGGGCGGTACCGGCTCGTCGAGCGGATCGGCTCCGGCGGTATGGGCACGGTGTGGCGGGCGTACGACGAACTGGTCGGCCGGGAGGTCGCCGTCAAGCAGCCGCGGCTGCCCGGCGATCCCGAGGACCCCGCCCATCAGCGGGCCGCGCACCGGCTGCACCGGGAGGCGCGGGCCGCCGCCCGCGTCGACCATCCGTCCGCGGTCACCATCCATGACGTGGTCGTGGAGGACGGGCTGCCCTGGATCGTCATGGAGCTGATCCGGGGCGAGTCCCTGCACGAGCGGCTGCGGCGCGGCACGCTGCCGCCCGCCGTGTGCGCGCGGATCGGGCTCGCCGTGCTGGGCGCGCTGCGCGCGGCGCACTCCGTGGGGATCGTGCACCGGGATGTGAAACCGGCCAATGTGCTGCTCGGCCCACATGACCGGGTCGTCCTCACCGACTTCGGGATCGCGCACGTCCAGGGGGAGGAGTCGCTCACCGTCAGCGGTGAGTTCGTGGGCTCGCTGGAGTTCATCGCGCCGGAGCGGATGTCGGGGCGCGGCGCCGGGCCCGCGTCCGATCTCTGGTCGCTGGGTGTCCTGCTGTACGCGGCCGTCGAGGGCGGCTCGCCGTTCCGCCGGACGACGCTGGAATCGACGCTCGCCGCGATCCTCTCCGCGGATCCGCCCGAGCCGGAGCACGCCGGGGGGCTGGGGCCGCTGCTCGCCGGGCTGCTGCGCAAGAACCCCGACGAGCGGCCGGGCCCGGCGGAGACGGCGGCGGTGCTGCGGGGGGTGGTGGGGGAGGGGGCGGCGGGGGAGTTGGGGGAGTTTGGTGAGTTGGGTGAGCTGGGGGAGTCGGGTGAGCTGGGTGAGCTGGGGGAGTTTGGTGAGCTGGGGGAGTTGGGTGAGTCGGGTGAGCTGGTGGAGTCGGGTGAGTCAGGTGAGTCGGTGGAGGCTCAGCGGCCGGAGGGGTTGCGGGAGTTCGGGGACGATCGGGGGACTGTGCGGTTGGGGGAGGCGGCGGCTGCGGAGGGGGTGGCTGTGGTTGCCGGGGAGGAGGCGGCGGCTGGTGAGGGGGAAGCGGCTGCTGCCGCTGAGCCTCAGCCCGTCGAGCCCACCGCGCCCGTCGAGCCCACCGGCCCCGTTGAGCCCGCCGCGCCCGCCGAGCCCGGCGACCCCGCCTCCGCCCCTCCGGAGGACCGCATACCCCTGCCGGCACCACCACCACGGCGCCGCCCCGCGCACCGCCACCCCCTCGCGCTCGCCCTGGTCGGTGCGCTGCTCGTCGGCGGGGTGGGGGCCGGGGTCGCGCTGATCGACGGCCAGGGGGCCGGAGCCGAAGGGGCGGAGGCGTCCCGGACGCCGGGCGCGTCGCAGGCGGCGGAGTCGGTCGGGGGCAGCCCCTCGGTGAGCGCCTCGGCCACCGCCTGGGTGCCCTACGAGGAACCCGAGATGGCCGCCGTCCTCGTACTCCCGGCCGAGTACCGGGAACTGGCGCGGCAGGGCGGGCCCGAGGACCAGCCGCGGCTGGTGGTCTACTCGGCCGGATCCGTGGACGTACGTCTCACCCAGTGGGACCGGGCGCCGAAGGACGCGATGGGGCGGGCGGAGGAGGCGCACGAGGTCTGGGCGGGGTACGACGCCGAGGCGCGGACGCAGTACACCCGGACCAGCTTCCAGGGCGCCGAAGCGGTGATCGCGGACACCACGTACACCTCCGAGGGGATCACCGCCCGGGTGATGCAGCTGATCATCCTCCCGGGGGACGGGCGGCTGTACGAGCTGCGGGTGGACATGCCCAAGGGGACGCCGGACGAGCGGCGCGGCACGGCGGTGTTCAAGGGCGTGCGGGATCGGCTGGAACTGACCTCGTAGCGCCGGGCCCCGATCGGTGCCGGAGGTCGGCGGTCCTTGCGCAACGCGCTGATCAGGGGCTTCGTTGCCAGTGATCACTGGCGGGTTGGGGGTGCTCGGTGAATCTCCATTACCGGCGGGTACGGACGGGTACCCAAAGCCTGCGCGGCGGCATACCCTGCCGCTCATGACCGATGCGCCGCAGCCCGCTGCCGAGCAGGCCACCACCACCGCCACCACCACCGCCGTCCCCGCCGCCCCCGGTACGAACCCGGTCGCTCCCGTCCCGGCCGGTGTGCGCACCGCCGCCGATGTGGTCACCCCGGAGCTGATCGCCCAGCTCACCAAGGGCGTGACCGGCTCGGGCCGGACCGCGAACCACACCCCCTTCACCGGGGAGAGGCTGGCCGAGCTGCCGGAGTCGACGCCGGAGGATGTGGCGGGGGCGTTCGAGGCGGCGCGGGCGGCGCAGGCGGTGTGGGCGCGGATCCCGGTGCGGCGGCGGGCGGCGGTTCTGCTGCGCTTCCACGATCTGCTGCTGGAGCGGCAGGCCGAGGTGCTGGACCTGATCCAGCTGGAGACCGGCAAGGCGCGGCTGCACGCCCATGAGGAGGTGCAGGCCGTCGCCGTCGCCGCCCGGCACTACGGCCGCCGGGCCCCCGCCTATCTGCGCCCCCGGCGGCACACCGGCGCGATCCCCGCCCTCACCCGGGTCACCGAACTGCGCCACCCGCGCGGGGTCGTCGGCCAGATCGCTCCCTGGAACTACCCCCTGGAGCTGAGTGTCGGCGACGCCCTCCCGGCCTTCGTGGCGGGCAACGCGGTGGTGATGAAGCCGGACACGGAGACCTGTCTGACCGCGCTGTGGGCCCGTGACCTGCTGATCGAGGCCGGGCTGCCCGCCGAGGTGTTCCAGGTGGTGCTGGGGGAGGGCCCGGTCATCGGCCCGGAAGTGGTACGTCACGCGGACTACGTCTCCTTCACCGGCTCCACCCGCACCGGCCGCGAGGTCGCCCAGGGCGCCGCCGCCCGGCTGGTCGGTGTCTCCCTCGAACTCGGCGGCAAGAACGCCATGCTGGTCCTGGCGGACGCCGACATCGAGAAGGCGGCGGCGGGCGCGATCCGCTCCTGCTTCTCCTCCGCGGGCCAGCTGTGCGTCTCCATCGAACGGCTGTACGTCCATGAGTCGGTCGCGGACGCCTTCGTGGAGCGGTTCGCCGCCCGCACCCGCGCCATGCGGCTGGGCACCGCCCTGGCCTACGGTGCCGACATGGGCTCCCTGGTCGGCGAACGGCAACTGGAGACCGTCCAGCGGCATGTGACGGAGGCGGTGGAGAAGGGGGCGACGGTGATCGCGGGAGGCGTAGCCCGCCCCGACATCGGCCCGTACTTCTACGAGCCGACCATCCTCGACAACGTCTCCGCCCCGATGGCGGTCTGCGCGGAGGAGACCTTCGGCCCGGTCGTCTCCCTCTACCGCTTCCGGGACGAGGAGGACGCGATCGAACGCGCCAACTCCTCCCCGTACGGCCTGAACTCGTCGGTCTGGACGAAGGACGCCCGGCGGGGCCGTGAGGTCGCGGCCCGGCTGCGCACCGGCACGGTCAATGTCAACGAGGGGTACGCCTCGGCCTATGGCAGCGTCCAGTCCCCGATGGGCGGCATGAAGGACTCCGGCCTCGGCCGCCGGCACGGCTCCGAGGGCATCCTCAAGTGCACCGAGGCCCAGACGGTGGCGGCGCAGCGGGTCCTGCCGATGGCGCCCGCGCTGGGGATGAGCGATGAGCAGTACGCGCGCTTCATGAGTACGAGCCTTCGGGTGATGAAGGCGCTGCGGTTCCGCTGAGTTCTCTTCTCTTATCTTCTCGTATCTTCTCTTCCCCTTTCCCTTTCCTTCGTTTGTGAGGAGACCCCGTGCCGCAGGATTCGTATGCCCTTGAACGCGGCGATTCGTGCGATTATGACGTGATTGTCGTCGGCTCGGGCTTCGGTGGGTCCGTCACCGCGCTGCGGCTGACCGAGAAGGGCTATCGGGTGGGGGTCCTGGAGGCCGGCCGCCGTTTCACCCCCGAGACCCTCCCCCGGAACTCCTGGGACCTGAAGAACTACCTCTGGGCCCCCGCGCTGGGCATGTACGGCATCCAGCGCATCCATCTGCTCGGCAATGTCATGGTCCTGGCCGGCGCGGGCGTCGGCGGCGGCTCCCTCAACTACGCCAACACCCTCTACATACCGCCGCGTCCGTTCTTCGACGACCCCCAGTGGCGGGACATCACCGACTGGCAGCGGGAGCTGGCGCCGTACTACGACCAGGCGCGGCGCATGCTCGGCGTCCGGCTCAATCCGACGATGACCCCCTCGGACGTCCATCTCCGGGCGGCGGCCCGGCGGATGGGTGTCGGCGACACCTTCCATATGGCGCCGGTCGGGGTGTTCTTCGGCGACGGCGAGGACGGGGACGGAGATTCCTCGCGGCGGGCGCGGCCGGGGGAGAAGGTGGCGGATCCCTACTTCGGCGGGGCCGGGCCCGAGCGGCGGGCGTGCGTGGAGTGCGGTGAGTGCATGACCGGCTGCCGCCACGGCGCGAAGAACACCCTCAACGAGAACTATCTCCATCTCGCCGAGCGGGCGGGCGCGGTGGTGCATCCGCTGACGACGGTGGTCGCGGTGACGGACGACTCGCGGGGCGGGTACGCGGTGACGACCCTCCCGACGGAGCGGCGGAGGGGGCGGGGGCGCGTGTTCACCTGCCGGAGGGTGGTCCTGGCCGCCGGGACGTACGGCACCCAGACCCTGCTGCACCGGATGAAGGCCGGCGGGCAACTGCCGTACCTCTCCGACCGGCTCGGTGAGCTGACCCGGACCAACTCCGAGGCGCTGGTCGGCGCCCAGACCGACGACCGGCGCTACCGCAGGCTCGGCGGCGAGCCCAGGGCCGACTTCACCCGTGGCGTCGCCATCACCTCCTCCATCCACCCCGACGCCAGCACCCATATCGAACCCGTCCGCTACGGCAAGGGCTCCAACTCCATGGGCGGCCTGTCCATACTCCAGGTCCCCTACGCCGAGGGGTCGTCACGGGTCGCCGCCTGGCTCGGCAACGCCGTCCGGCATCCGCTGCTGGTCCTGCGCTCGCTCTCCAACCGCCGCTGGTCCGAGCGGACCATCATCGGCCTGGTGATGCAGTCGCTGGACAACTCCCTGACGACGTATCTGAAACCGTCCGGCCCCGGCAAGGGCCTGCTCACCGCCCGCCAGGGCCATGGCGAACCCAACCCCAAGCAGATCAGGGCGGCCGTCGAGGGCGCCTCGGCCCTCGCCGCCGAGATCAACGGCTTCGCGGGCTCCAACATCGGCGAACTGATGGGTACGCCGCTCACCGCGCACTTCCTCGGCGGCTGCCCCATCGGCGCGTCCCGCGAGACCGGCGTGATCGACCCGTACCACCGGCTGTACGGCCACCCGGGCATCTCGGTCGTCGACGGCGCGGCGGTCTCGGCGAACCTGGGCGTCAATCCGTCGCTGACGATCACGGCGCAGGCGGAGCGGGCGATGGCCTACTGGCCGAACAAGGGCGACGCCGATCCGCGTCCGACGCCGGGGGAGGGGTACGTCCCGGTGGCGGCGGTGGCGCCGAGGAGTCCGGCGGTACCGGCGGGGGCGTTCGGGGAACTGCGGACGTTTTTGGGGATGCCGGGGGGATGGGAGGGGGGTAAGGGGGTGTGAGGGTGGGGGCGGGCGTAGGGGGTTGTGCGGGTGGGGGAGGGGGGAGCGGGTGGGGTGCGAGGGGCACGGGTTTTTGTCGGGCAGCAAGAAGGACCTGCGCCCCCCTCCGAGCGCAGGTCCTTCTGTTCCCGGTGTCCGGGACGTCAGCGGTGTTACGCGACGCTGACGGTGTTATGCGACGCTGCCGGTCTTGCGCTTGCGGACCACGAACACCGCACCGGCGCCGAGCACGACAGCCGCGCCGCCGACCAGGCCGATGACGGGCAGCGCGGAGCTGGAACCGGTCTCGGCGAGGTTGCCGGTCACCTGCGGGGTGTTGCCGCTGGGCCGCTCGTCGGTGATGGGGACCTTGCCGCCCTCCTGCGGGCGGCTGCCCTCGGTGTCGGTGCCGGCGGCCACGATCTGGAAGCGGTAGGCGACCTCGCCGTAGCCGGTGCACTCGGCGTCCGGGTCGCCGTAGATCGTCGCGCCGAGCGAGAAGCCGGAGCCGACCGGGGCGGAGGACTTCACATTGATCCGGAGCGGGATGTTGACCTCGTAGTCGGGCTTCAGCTCGTCGGTGTAGCCGACGTAGCCGACGGCGTAGCCCTCTTCACTGAGGTCGCCCCAGGTCTCGCTCTCCGGGTCCCACGCCTGGAGCTGGACCTGCTTGGTGAGGAACAGGTCGAGCCCTGCCTCGTCGGAGGAGGCACCGGCGAAGAAGCCCAGGTCGGTGAGGGTGGAGTCGGAGGTGTTCAGGACGTCCAGCGAGAACTCGCGCCAGCCGCTGCCCGCCGGGATCTTGCCCGGGAGGCCGGTGATGCTGACATCGACCGTCTCGTCCGCGCACTTCGAGGGCTCGGGGTCGGGCGTCTCGGTCTCCGCCGGCGGGGTGGTGCTCGCGGGCGGGGTGGTCGCGGGGGTGGTCGTCGGCGTGCCCGTGGGGGTGCCGCCCGGCTCGGTGGAGTTGTCGACCGGCGGGGTGGTGGTGGGAGTGGTGCCGCCGGACGGCTCCGAGGTCTTGGTGTCCGTCGGCGACGCCGTGGGCGAGGCGGTCGGCGACTCCTCGTCCGTGGGGGACTCGGACGCCGTGGCGGACGGGGTCGTCTCGCCGTCGGCGAACGCGAGGGGCGCAGTGGTGAGCAGCGCGAGCGGTGAGATGACGGCCGTCGCGGCGGCCACCGCCAGGGCACGGCGGAGCTTCATGAAGACCTCGAAACATCCAGTGCTGCGATCTCGCGCAGCAGGCATCGGTCGGCCCCCGCTTGTGGGGCGCGGGTGTGTCCGTTGATTCGAGGGGTTGGATCAGTGACACCTGTGAATGGTTGTCCTTCATTCACATAATATTTATGTGGTCTGGGTCACATGGGGAGGGTGGGGGTGGGTGTGGGGGAGGTGTGGGTGGGTGGTGAGGGGCGGGCCTTCGGTGTGCAGAAGGGCCCCGCGGGGGTTGGCCGCGGGGCCCTTCCTTCGTCAGCACCGGCGTCAGGGCTGCGCCGGTGCCGGGGAGCGGCGCCGGGGGGTTGCGCCGCTGGCTTCGCACGCCGGGCGGGCGTGGGGGAGGTGTGGGGAGCTTCGGGGTGGTGGGTGTGGGTGTGGGGCTGGGGGAGATGGTGAGGGCGGAGCCGTACCGGTTTGCCCGGGACCTGGACTCATGGACGGATCCCGCCGGCCGACCCCGAGCGTCCCCGGAGCCGGCCGTTCTCTTGGGTGACCGGGCTGCTGTCCCCTGCCGTCCGGTCACGACCCTGGAGCGAGGTCCCACGACGTACGGCACGATCCGTATGTCTCATCGCCCCAGCGAGCCACGCGTGGTTCTTTCGGGCCCGCGCCTGGCTGACACGGACATCGGTACCAACGAAGGGTCCCGCGGGGCGTCACGCGCCGTACGGGTGAGAGGGCATGCGTACGTACGTGCCCTGTGTGCCCTGTGTGCCCTGCGTGCCCTGTGTCCTCTGTCCCCTTGTTCCCTGTCTGTCCTGCCTGCCCTTGTGCTCGGGGCTCAGATCTTGCCGCGGCACAGTTCGAGCAGGGTCATGGCGAGGGTGGTGCCGGGCTTGCCGAGGGCGTCGCGGTAGTGGGCGAGGATCTCCATCTCGCGGGAGAGGTTCACCCGGCGTCCGCCGGAGGTGATACGGGCGTCCTGGATCACGGCCGAGACGGCCATCCGTTCCTGGATCAGGCCGATGATCCGGTCGTCGAGGGCGTCGATCCGTTCGCGGGCGCCGGCGATGACGTCGGCGGCTTCGGCGGTGTGGGCGCCGGTCTTCTGGGCGGTTGCCTGGGCGTTCCGCGGGGTGCTCTGGGGGGTGCTCTGCGGGGTTGAGGGGGCGGTGGTCATGTCGGGTTCTCCTGGAGTGGGTGCCGGTCGAGGTGGGTGGCGCCCGGACCGACCAGAACCCGGGAAACGCCAGACGCCCCGGGCCTTGTCGGCCCGGGGCGCCTGGGAGGTCGTTTGTCAGCAGCTCAAGCGGCACGACCATGGCATCCGGCGGGCCGGGTGCCATAGGTAAAGAGGAAGGTCGGGTGCTTGTGCATGGGGGGAGTATGGCACGGCACCCTTTGTTCCACCGAGAGGGGTGGCTGGGTGGACATAGGCCGAGGGGCCGGGGGCAGAGCCCTCGGCGACGGCGGGACGGTCTCGAGGCGACGGCGGGGCGGCCCCGAGGCGACGGCGGGACGGTCCCGAGGCGACGGCGGGGCGGCCCCGAGGCGGCCCCGGGACGGTCCCGACCCGTACCGCGGGAAGCGCGCCCCCGCCCTCACCCCCGTACCCCCACCCCGCACCTCGGTAGAATCGGCAAGTACAAGCCCCGCCCCGCCCACCGCCGAAAGGCACCCCGTGTCATCAGCGCCCCCCGCTGCCCCGGCCCCCGACACCGTTCTGGTCGTCGACTTCGGCGCGCAGTACGCCCAGCTCATCGCCCGCCGCGTCCGCGAGGCCCGGGTCTACAGCGAGATCGTGCCGAGCACCATGCCGGTCGCGGACATGCTCGCCAAGAAGCCCGCCGCGATCATCCTCTCCGGCGGCCCCTCCTCGGTCTACGCCGACGAGGCGCCCCGTCTGGACGCCGCGCTGTTCGAGGCCGGCGTCCCCGTCTTCGGCATGTGCTACGGCTTCCAGCTGATGGCCCAGACCCTCGGCGGCACGGTCGACAACACCGGCGCCCGCGAGTACGGCCGTACGCCGCTGCATGTGTCGAAGTCGTCGTCCACCCTCTTCGAGGGCACCCCCGCCGAGCAGCCGGTCTGGATGTCGCACGGCGACGCCTGCTCCGCCGCCCCCGAGGGCTTCACCGTCACCGCGTCCACGGACGTCGTCCCGGTCGCCGCCTTCGAGAACGACGAGAAGAAGCTCTACGGCGTCCAGTACCACCCCGAGGTCATGCACTCCACGCACGGCCAGCAGGTGCTGGAGCACTTCCTCTACCGGGGCGCCGGGCTCACCCCCGACTGGACCACCGGCAATGTCATCGACGAGCAGGTCGCCGCGATCCGCGAGCAGGTCGGCGACCGGCGCGCGATCTGCGGTCTGTCCGGCGGGGTCGACTCCGCCGTGGCCGCCGCCCTCGTCCAGAAGGCCATCGGCTCCCAGCTGACCTGCGTCTATGTCGACCACGGTCTGATGCGCAAGGGGGAGACGGAGCAGGTCGAGAAGGACTTCGTCGCCGCGACCGGCGTCCAGCTCAAGGTCGTGGACGCCGAGGAGCGCTTCCTGACCGCGCTGAAGGGCGTCTCCGACCCGGAGGAGAAGCGGAAGATCATCGGGCGGGAGTTCATCCGCGTCTTCGAGCAGGCGCAGGCCGAGATCATCGCCGACGCGGGCCCGGCCGTGGAGTTCCTGGTCCAGGGCACCCTGTACCCGGATGTCGTGGAGTCCGGCGGCGGCACCGGCACCGCCAACATCAAGTCCCACCACAATGTCGGCGGCCTCCCCGAGGACCTGGAGTTCCAGCTCATCGAGCCGCTCCGCAAGCTCTTCAAGGACGAGGTCCGGATGGTCGGCCAGGAACTCGGCCTGCCCGACGAGATCGTCCAGCGCCAGCCCTTCCCCGGCCCCGGCCTCGGCATCCGGATCGTCGGCGAGGTCACCAAGGACCGCCTCGATCTGCTGCGCGACGCGGACGCCATCGCCCGCGAGGAGCTGACCGCCGCCGGTCTCGACCGTGACATCTGGCAGTGCCCGGTGGTGCTCCTCGCCGATGTCCGCAGCGTCGGCGTCCAGGGCGACGGCCGCACCTACGGCCACCCCATCGTGCTGCGCCCGGTCTCGTCCGAGGACGCCATGACCGCCGACTGGTCCCGGCTGCCGTACGACGTCCTCGCGAAGATCTCCACCCGGATCACCAACGAGGTGTCCGACGTCAACCGCGTCGTCCTCGACATCACGTCGAAGCCCCCGGGCACCATCGAGTGGGAGTGATGTTCTCGGGGTGAGTGGTCTGGTCTGGGGGGAGTGGGCATCTCCGGGTGAGCGGGCCGGTCTGCGGGGGTGGTCTTCTCGGGGGGATTCGTCTGGTCCGTGGGGGTGGCTTTCTCCGGGGGACTGGTCTGGTCTGTGGGGGTGGTCTTCTCCGGAGGGGATTCGTCTGGTCCGCAGGGGTGGACTTCCCCAGGTGACTCCTCATGTCCGTGGGAGTGACCTCTCCCGGCGGCCCCTCAGGTCCGCTTGAGCGTCCGCACCGGCGCTCCGGGCTGCCACACCTGCACGACCAGGTACTTCTCGTCCTCGACGAAGGTCCGTACGACCTCCGTCACCTCGGTGCGGAAGAGGTGGAACGGCTCCGGCGGTTCCACCGCTTCGCTGTACGCCGCCTTCCGCGCCGGGTCGGTGACCTCCACCGCCCGCCCGGCGATCCGGATGTCACCCCCGCCCATCGACTGCCCCTCCCCGGGGTTCGCCTGGAGCGCGAACCGTCCGTCCCGCAGCAGGTCCAGCGCCTTCACCGACCCCGGCATCATCCCGAGCCACAGCTCCCCGCCGAGGAACCGCACCTCCAGCCCCGTCGTGCGCGGCGACCCGTCCTTGCGGAGCGTCGCCAGCACATGGTGGGTGAACGCCCCGAATCTCTCCTCCGCGGTCCTCGCCAGCTCCGGTTCCACCGCGGCGAAGCGGCCCCAGCTCGCCCCCGCCGCCTTCCCCTCCGCAGAGTCGACGATCTTCTTACCGTTCGTACGCGTCATACGACGAGTCTCACCCCGAATCCCGACATCCACTGTCCGGTATCGGCCAGAGGCGTCCTCTTTCTCGCTCAGCTCTGTCATCTTCGGCTGACCGACGGTAACTTCCCGCCCGTAAAGCAGCTCCATTGCCGGAGGAACCATGCTCGGCCCCACTCCGCCCCCACCCCTGCCCACCGACCGGCTCCGCTTCGCGATGCCACCCATGCACGAGTCCCTGGAGGACGAGCGCCGGCATCGCAAAGAACGGCTCGCGGGCGCCCTGCGGATCTTCGGCCGCCAGGGCTTCGAGGACGGGGTATCCGGCCACATCACCGCCCGCGACCCCGAGTACACCGACTGCTTCTGGGTGAACCCCTTCGGTATGCCCTTCCGGCATGTCACCGTCAGCGACCTGGTCCTCGTCAATCGGGACGGGCAGGTCATCCAGGGCGGCCACCATGTCAACCAGGCCGCCTTCACCGTCCACGCCCAGGTGCACGCCGCCCGCCCCGATGTCGTCGCCGTCGCCCACTGCCACTCCGTGCACGGCCGCGCCCTCGCCGCCCTGGGCGACCTCCTGGACCCGATCACCCAGGAGAGCTGCGCCTTCTACGAGGACCACGCCCTGTACGCCGGCTACTCCGGAGTCGCCGTCGACACCGACGAGGGCCGCCGGATCGCCGACACCCTCGGCACCCGCAAGGCGCTGGTCCTGCGCAACCACGGTCTGCTCACCGTCGGCGACTCGGTCGACGCCGCCGCCTGGTGGTTCCTGTCCATGGAACGCTCCAGCCAGGTCCAGCTCACCGCGCGGGCCGCCGGCCGCCCCGTCCTGATCGACCACAAGCCCGCCGTGGCCACCCGCGAACAAGTCGGCGGCGACCTGGTGGCCTGGATCAACTACCAGCCCCTCTGGCAGGAGATCAGCCGCAGCGAACCCGATCTGCTGAGCTGATCCGCCCCGCCCTCACTCCTCGAAGCCCCGCAGCACCACGGCCTTCGTCATCGCGAACTCCTCGTCCGTGAGCACCCCGTCCCGGTGCAGCTCCCCCAGCTCCCGCAGCCGCCGCAGCAGCACATCATGGTGACCGTCCCCGAGATGCCGGGCACCCGCGCCGGGGAGGCCCCGGCGCAGGGCCTTCGCTTCTGCCGCTGCCGCTGCCGCTGCCGCTGCCGCTGCCGATGCCGATGCCTCTGCGGATGCCGCTGCCGCTGGGGATGCCTGCGCTGGACCCTCGGCTTCTGCTCGGGCTCGGGCTCGGGCTTGCGATTGCCCTTGGGCTTGCGCTTGGGCCGGGGGCGGTGCTCGGCGGTTCCCGGCGCGGACGATCTCGTCGCCCCCGGAGTCGCCCCCGGCGTCCCGTCCGGAGTCCCGCCAGGCGTCCCGTCCGGAGTCCCGCCAGGCGTCCCGTCCGGTATCCCGCCCGGCATCCCGCCCGATGGACGGATGTGGCAGCCGGGCCGTCACCGCCGTCGCCACCAGCGCCGTCAGCAGGTCCCGCCGCACACTGCCCCATAGATCCAGCGCGTACGGATCCTTCTCCGGCGGCGGCTTCGCGAGCACCGCCTCGCGGGTCACGAACCGCAGATACCCGTCCTCGTAACCCGAGTTGGGCAGCCACTCCACCTGCACCAGGTCCCGCACATCGATGATCCGCGGCCCCGTCGCCCGCTTCACCCGGTCCGAGGTGTCGGCCCAGTCGATCCTGATCCGTGTCCCGTCGAACGACACCGTCCCGTCGCTCGACCGCACCGACACCGGCACCGGCGGCCCCGCCAGCAGATACGCCCCCGTCGGCTCCTTGGGGATCTGGTCCAGCAGCAGCGCCCGCCGGATCTCCTCCGCCATGTACTCCGCGACCCCGGCCCGGTCCGTCTCCACCGCCAGCCGGTACGGATCCGCCGGGTCCGGCAGCCGCCCACCGGTCGCCTGGAGCAGCGGGTCCGCCCCCTCGCGCAGCCGCAACCGCAGCCGCCCCCGCTTGCGTTCGGGCTCGTAGACCACCCCCGCGACCGCCTCCAGCGGGACCGTGATCTCCCCGTACGTCTGCCGGAACAGCGGCACCGAGCGGTGCAGCCCCGGAGTGATCCGTACCGTCGTGCCGTCGAAGGCCCAGGTCCCGTCCCGCTGGATGATCTCGGCCATACGGAAATTCTCGCAGCCGGGTCAACACGGCGACCCGCGCTTCACCCGCACCCTGGCCCGGTCCGTGGACCCGCCGGGCGGACACCGCCCCCGGTAGGGCACAATTCGCTTTCGTCGCAGGGGAGTTGCACGCCGGTGGCGGGGACTCGGAGGGGGGCCGGATCACCGGTCGACGGGGCCGCCCGGTGCCGGTGCCGGTCCCGATGCCGGTCCTGGTGCCGCTGTCGGTCGGTCGCGGCGGGGCGTGTCGTAACGAGTCATGGGGAAGGCGGTCGTCGGGCGTGGCGGTGCAGGAGACGGGGGTGGGCTCCCGGACGGGAGGGCACGGCGGCGGCTGCACCTGCGGGGACTGCCCGCACGGCGTCCGCGCGGGACATCGCAACGCGGTCGCCGAATTCCACCGCCGCCGCGACGAGTTCGCCGCCGGACAGGGACTCCCGGCCGCCGTCGCCCACTCGGCCTCCGCGTCCCGCCAATGGGTCTCCGAGGCCCTGACCCAATCCGCCGAGCACGTCGCCGAACGCAGCCGCGTCGAGGGCGACGCCTGGCTCCACCGGCTGTGGGTCCGTACCGCCTGCACCGTCTGGGCCGCAGTCGTCCTGCTCCTGCTCGGCCAGGCGCTCACCGCCGTCGGCACCGGCTGGACCGCCGCCCGCACCGCCGCGCTCCTCGCCGCGCTCCTGGTGGCCGCCGCGCTCACCACCGCCTCCTGGTACCACCGCGCCCGCGGCGGCGTCCTCGCCCCCGTCATCGGTGAGGACAACCGGCTCTCCACCTCCCGCGCCGTGGCCGCCGCCTGGGTGCTGTTCATCGCGTACGCCGTCCTGCTCCTCGCGGGCCGGCTGGCCGCCGCCTCCACCCCGGGCGAACGCGACGCCATCGTCGCCGGCCTCGACCTGGCCCGCGGCGCCGGAGCCGTCCTTGTCCTCGCCGTGGTCTGCGCCATCGCCGTGCTCGTCCGCCGGGTGGTGGGCCTGCGGGTCCTGAACAGACGGCTCCAGAAGGTCCGCGCGGACCGCCCCCGCGCCGCCGACCTGCTCACCGACGACTCCGGCCGCGGCACCTTCGCCGACATCCAGTACGTCGTCATCAGCGCCGTCGCCCTGCTCTTCGCCGCCGTCCGGCTCGCCCGCCGCCCCGACCAACTCCCCGACCTGCCCTGGGGCCTGGCCGTCGTCGTCCTCGTCTCGGCCGCCACATATGTCGCCGGGAAGTACGCCGACGGCGGCCGTCCCGTGATCCTCTCCGTCGTCCGCGCCCGCGAGGCGGGGGACTTGGACGCGCCCATCCGCACCGGCGACGACATCGAGATCCGCGGCGCCGGGTTCGTCCCGCCGGGCGCCCAGGGTGCCGACCGCCTCGCCCGTATGGTCGTGCGCATCGGCGCCGTCCATGTCCATGTCCCCCTGGTCCCCGTCGCCGGAGGCTTCAGCAACCCGTCCGACACCCGCCTCACCGTCCCCGTCCCCGCCGAGGTCGAACCCGGCCGCGCCGCCGTCCAGGTCGTCACCGCCGCGGGCGTGGAAACCGATCCGTACGACATCGACGTCACCGACTGACCGGCCGACCGCCCCGCCCCCGGCCGATCACGGCACGGCTCCCCTCCCCGCCCCCTGGCGCGGAAGGCCCACGGCCCGAAACACTGTGCCCACGACATTGAGCGGCTCCTTCCTTTCGTACGTATGGTCAAGTGACGGGCCCGGCACTGCGCGGTGAGAGGTGGCTGACAGCGATGACGCACGGTTACCGGACGGATACGCCCACCCCCTACGGTGACGGCGGCGGCCGGGACTGGCGCAGCAACGCCACCCGCTACGCCCTGCTGCCCCTCCGGGTGTTCCTGGGCGTCACCTTTATCTATGCCGGGCTGGACAAGCTGACGGACAGTGCCTTCCTGAAGGAATCGGGCGTCGGCTCCATCGGCGATCTGATGCGCGGCGTCCGCGGCTCCTCGGCGATCCCGGCCCTGATCGACACCGCCCTCGACAACCCCGTCGGCTTCGGCTACGCCATCGCCTTCGGCGAACTCGCCGTCGGCATCGGCACCCTGATCGGGCTGCTCGCCCGGATCGCCGCCGTCGGCGGTGCCCTGATCTCGCTCAGCCTCTGGCTCACCGTCAGCTGGTCCGCCGACCCCTACTACTACGGCAACGACCTCGTCTATCTGATGGCCTGGCTGCCACTGGTCCTCGCGGGCGCCCCCTATCTCTCCCTGGACGCCGTCCTGCACTCCCGACGGCGCTCCAGGTCCGGCGGCGGGTACTACTGAGGCATGGGGCCTGCCGTTGAGGCCTGGGTCCTGCCGTCGGGGTCCGGCCTGGGTCGGCCCTCCCTGCCGTTGGCGTCTGACTCGGGGTGGCCCGCGCGGCTTTCAGGGTCTGCTCGGTTGGCCCGCCGGTGTGTCAGTGTCTTGCCTCCTGCCTTGCCTCCGTTGGCCCGCCCGGCCTTCCGGGTCTACTCGCCCGGTCGCCAGTGCCTGACCTCCGTCGGTCCGCCCGGCTTTCCGGGGCTGCTCGGGTCGGCCCGCCCGGTCGCCAATGCCTGGCCTCCGTCGGTCCGCTCGGCCGTCCGGGGCCGCTCAGGTCGGCCCGCCCGTCTGTGAGCGCCCGACCTCCGTCGGCCCGTCCGGCTGTCAGTGTCTGACCCGGTTCGGCCGGCCCCGGCTCAGGGTCCGGCCTCCGTCGGCCCACTCGCGCCGGTGCCGTCCGTCACGGCCCGGCGTCTCCGCACCGCCCGGCCGACCACGCCCACCGCACCCGCCACAAACAGCCCCGCCACCATCAGCGGGAAGATCGCGAACCAGGGTGTCTCCCACGCCCCGCCCGCGTCCCCGGCATAGACCACACCCGCCAGGATCACCACGAGACCCGCGACCAGCCTCCCGGGCTGGAACTCATGACGCAGCACGGAGCACCTCCGCCTGTCCCACGCCGACCTGGAGCCGCAGCTCCACCGTGCCGGCGTTCTTCGCGTCCTGCGTCGGCGCCAGCGTGACCTGTCTGGACTTGCCGGGCGCCACATCCACATCCTGCTGTCTCTCGCCGGGCAACTGGATGTCACCGAGCCCGACATCCACCTGCACCCGCACCTCGGCGTCCGCGGGCACGATCACCCGGAGCCGCCCCACACCCACGTCCGCGCCCGTCGCCACGGTCTGCCCCCTCGCCACATCCAGCCGGGACAGATCCAGGGTGCCCTGGCCCGTACCGAGGTCGTACTGCGGTTCGACCTGGGCCACCGCCGCCGGCCGCCAGGTCGTCCGTGTCCAGTGCGTGCTGACATCCGCGGGCAGCGCCGCCGCCCCGGCCAGCAGACCGGCCGTGAGCAGCGCCAAGAACACCGAGCCCGCTCCGGTCCGCCCCAGGAAGGAGCTGACGGTTATCCCGAGCCCGAAGACCAGCAGCGCGCACACCAGCCCCGTCTGAAGGCTGGTGCCGAGCGGGTGCTCGTCCCAGGTCAGCCCCGTCCCCACGGCACCCGCGACCAGGGCGAGCAAGAACGTCCAGCCGCCGATCCAGCGCGGCCCCCGCTGCCTCGGGGACCCCTGCCGCGGCGCCAGGTCCAGCCGGGCGGTGATCGCCGACTGCCCGCGGCTGATGTTGACGGCCGCCGCGATGTCCCGGCTCCGGGAGTCCTGCGGACCCCACAGATATCCCGTCCCACCCACATGTCCTCCGTCCTTGACGATCGGGTCCCGCCACCACGACGGATACGAGGCCCCGACCGGCGGCGCCTGCGGCTCCGGCGGGGCGTCGGCGGCGGCCTGCGCGGCCAGCGGATCGGGGTCGGGCGCCCCGCGCCGCTGCGACCAGTACCCCGCGCCCGCCAGCAGCAGCGAGAGGACCACACCGAAGGTCAGCACCCCGCCGTTGCCCAGCATGGTCAGGAAGACTCCGCAGCCGACCAGCGCGAACAGCACGGCCGCCAGCGCCTGGCCGTCGACCCGGCCGGTGAAGAGCTTCTTGACCTCGTTCTCCTCCTCGTCCTCGTACGGCACGAAGAGCCAGGCGAAGCCGTAGAAGATAAGGCCGATGCCGCCGGTCGCGGAGAGCACGGCGAGCGTGATCCGGAAGATCACCGGGTCCATGTCGCACTGCCGCCCGAGCCCGGCGCACACCCCCGCCAGCATCTTGTGCGGCCGATCCCGGCGGAATCGGCGCAGCGGCTGCGGCTCAGCGGGGGGCCCCGGCTCACCCGGCCCCTGGGCCGCACCCGGCCCACCCCCGCGACCGGCGGGGGGCTCACCGCGACCGCCTGGGTTGCCGGGGCCGCCAGGGTTCCCGGGGTTGCCAGGATTGCCAGGGTTCCCGGGACCGCCAGGATTGCCGGGGCCGCCGAGACCAGGTGGGGCGTCCGCTGGATGGCCTGGGCGGCGAGGGCCACCGGCACCACCCAAGTCAGCCGACTCACCCGAGTCAGCCGACTCACCCCATTCGACCGACTCACCCGGGGCCCCCGGATCGCCAGGGCTGCCTGCGCTTCCGGGTCCGGCGACGTTGCTCGGTCCGGCGACGCCGCCCCGTCCGCCAGTGCTGCGGGAATCGCCCGCGCCGGAACTGCCTGGGCCGCCAGGCCCACTCCGCCTCCCCGAATCGCCCGCGTCGCCCGGAACTCTGCCGGGGCCCGGATCGTCGGAGCTGCTGGGACCGCCGGTGCTGCCGGGACCCCCCGGACCCGGACCCCCCGGACCCGGACCCCCCGCGCCGCCGCTTCCACCCGCGCTGTTGCCCAGCCCGTCGGCCCGGCCGGCGACTCCGCCGTTGCCCCCACCGTCGCTGCTACCGGAACCCCTGACCCCCTCACCAGCCGCACCGCCCGCACCACCGAAGGCGCCCGCGCTTCCGTCGGCACCACGGTCGCCGGGGTCGCCAGGGCGGCCATGCGCAGCCGAACCCGCCGCGTCCCGGACCGCCTCGACCCTGGCCTCCAGCTTCGTCCGCGCGCCCGCCCACTCCGCCTGCTTCCCATGCGCGCCCGCCCGCTCCCGCGCGCCCACGCCCCCGTGCGCGCGCGGTTCCTTCTCCGCGGCGGGCGGGGCGGAGGCGCCGGACGGGCTCGGGCCGGGCCCGGGGTCCGCGGCGTGCTGGTGATCAGTCATGAGTCCATGGTGACGGCCGAGCCGCCGCCGCGGCAGTCGGAATGACCCTGGCCGGACCCTGATATCGCCCCTGAGCCGGGCCGGGGGAACCGTTCGACGGAACGGCCGGTCGAAGATCAGGGGTGTCTCGGGGGACAACCCTGATGCTCCGCTCCGCCGGCCGTGTGAACATCGATGGCATGCCGGACGTCGCAGCAGCGCCACCACTTGTCGAACCGCGACCGCCGCGCAAGCTCTACCGCAGCAGCGACGGTCGCTGGCTGGGTGGCGTGGCGCGGGGGCTCGCCGGGCATCTCGGGCTGCCCGTGATCTGGGTGCGGCTGGTCTTCGTCGGTCTCTTCATGGCGGACGGCCTCGGCGCGCTGCTCTACGCGTCGTTCTGGTTCTTCGTCCCGCTCGGTGTCGGAGGGGTGGAGGCACAGAGGCCGCCGTCCTTCGTCACGACCGAGACCTCGCCCGACGGCCGCCGCAGAATAGTCGCCCGCAAGCCCGACAAGGGCCAGATCATCGCCCTGCTGCTGATGGTCGTGGTGGCCATGGTCTTCGTGGGCAATGTCAACGTGGGCGGTGGGGCCACCGCCTATCTGTGGCCGACCGTGCTGGTCGGCGCCGGTGTCGCCCTGGTCTGGCGGCAGGCGGACAACGCCCGCCGGGCCCGCTGGGTCGAGGCGGGCCGTCGTAAGCGCACGCTCAACCTGCTCAGAGCGGTCGCCGGTGTCCTGCTGGTCACCGTCGGCGTGACCGCGATCTTCGTCCTCCAGGGCTCGGCCGCCCATCTGGGGTCGGTGCTCCAGGCGGCGCTCGCCGTTCTCGTCGGAATAACGCTGCTCGCCGGTCCGTACCTGGTGCGGATGACGCAGGATCTCTCCCAGGAGCGCCTGATGCGCATCCGCGCCCAGGAGCGGGCGGAGGTCGCGGCCCATGTCCATGACTCGGTCCTGCACACCCTGACCCTGATCCAGCGCAACGCGGAGAACGCGAGCGAGGTGCGCCGCCTGGCCCGCGCCCAGGAGCGCGACCTGCGCACCTGGCTCTACAAGCCCGAGGGCACCGGCAAGGAAGAGGCCGAGGAGCCGGACACCCTGGCCGACGCGGTCCGGGGCAACGCGGCAGAGATCGAGGACAAGCACGGCGTCCCGATCGAGGTGGTCGTGGTCGGTGACTGCCCGCTCGACGACAGAATCGGGGCACAGATGCAGGCTGCGCGCGAGGCAATGGTGAACGCCGCCAAGTACGGTGGCGAGGGCGGTGCCGTGCAGGTCTACGCCGAGGTCGAGGGCAGGACGGTGTTCGTCTCCGTCCGCGACCGGGGACCCGGCTTCGATCTCGACTCGATACCCGCCGACCGGATGGGCGTCAGAGAATCGATCATCGGCCGTATGGAGCGCCATGGGGGCACGGCGCGGCTGCGCGCGGTGCCGGGCGGTGGCACGGAGGTCGAGCTGGAGATGGAGAGGGCGGAGAACACGACATGAGCGACCCGACCGAGGCGAGCGGTACGGCCGGAGCGGCGGAGCCGGCCGAGGCTGTCGAGCCCGGCGGTCCCGCCGGGGGCGGCCCGGGGCGGCATGTGCGGGTGGTCCTGGTCGACGACCACCGTATGTTCCGTACCGGTGTGCAGGCGGAGATCGGCCAGACCGAGCAGACCGGGGTCGAGGTGGTCGGTGAGGCCGCGGACGTCGACCAGGCGGTCACGGTGATCACGGCCACCCGGCCCGAGGTGGTCCTGCTGGATGTGCATCTGCCGGGCGGCGGCGGGGTGGAGGTGCTGCGCCGCAGCGCGCCGTTGATGGCGGACGCCGAGCAGCCGGTGCGCTTTCTGGCCCTGTCGGTGTCGGACGCGGCGGAGGATGTGATCGGGGTGATCCGGGGCGGTGCGCGCGGGTACGTCACCAAGACGATCACGGGCACGGATCTGGTGGACTCCATCTTCCGGGTCCAGGAGGGCGACGCGGTGTTCTCGCCGAGGCTCGCCGGGTTCGTCCTGGACGCGTTCGCTTCCACGGACGCGCCGCCGGTGGACGAGGACCTGGACCGGCTGACCCAGCGCGAGCGTGAGGTGTTGCGGCTGATCGCCCGGGGCTATGCGTACAAGGAGATCGCGAAGCAGCTGTTCATCTCGGTGAAGACGGTGGAGTCGCATGTCTCGGCGGTGCTGAGAAAGCTCCAGCTCTCCAACCGGCATGAGCTGACACGGTGGGCGACGGCACGCAGACTGGTGTGAGCCCGGCGCCCGGGGTGCGGGTCAGGGGGTCAGGGAGCGGCGTTCGTCGCGCAGGGCGCGGAGCACGACCATGGTGACCAGGAGGTTGGCGAGCATGGTCGCGCCGGCCACCCCGATACCGGCCGTCATGGACAGGCTCGGGTCGCCCCAGATGACGAGGGCGGTCAGCCCACAGCTGGATGCCACGACATACGCGAGGTTGAACACGGCGATCCTCCAGCCCTTGCGCCGTCTCTTCGCCTCGGTCCTGCACGCCGCCAGGTAGTTCGTCTCCGCCGCCGAGAGCGGGAACGGCGTCGGCTCCAGCACCGTCTGGACCGCGGAGAGGCTGCGCTCGTTCAGCAGTCCCCGCCGATCGTCCGGGTCGGCCTCCCACTCACGGGCCGCGGCCCAGAGGCGGGGCCGTACGCGGAGGGCCTCGGAGGACTCCGCGATCCAGGTGGCCAGCCGGGGCCAGTCGGTCGTCAGGGCGGGGTGGGCGAGCTGGAGGTACGGCTGCTGGTCGTCCTGGGTGTGGCTGACGAGCAGCCGCCGCTGGATCAGTTCGTCGCAGAGGTCGGCGGCGTCGAGTTCGTCGGCGATGGACTTGGGGACGGCGGGCGTCTGGTGGCGGCCGTCGGTGTCGAGGGCGACCAGTTGCAGCAGAAGGGCACGGGCGCGGTCGGTGTCCTCGGCCGAGAAGCCCTGGAAGAGTTGCTCGGCCGTGTCGGTGAGGCTCGCGCCGATGCTGCCCGCGTACGCCCGGTGGGTGAGGTAGCCGTCCTCGCGTTGCAGCCACAGCCTGCGCAGGACCGCCTGGAGCAGGGGGAGGGCGCCGGTGCCCTCGCCGATGTCCCTCACCAGCCGGTCGGTGAGGCCGGGCTCCAGTTGGACGGCACAGGTGCGGGCGGGCAGTTCCACCGCCTGCCGCATCTCCTGGGCGGTGAAGGGCGGTACCTCGACGGTGCACACCGCGAAGGAGTGCGCCTCGCGCCGTACATCGGCGAGGAAGTCGGAGCGCACCACGGCGATCGGAAGGATCGACGAGTTCTCGGTCAGGGACCGCAGGGAGGAGAGCAGGGCATGGCGTTCACCGGGCGGTACGGAGCGGAACAGTTCCTCGAAGTGGTCCAGGACGGCGACGACCGGCTGTCCGTGCTCCTCGCTCAGGGCGCGGAGCCGGGCGGGCAGGTCCTGGGCGTCCCCCATGGAAGCCTGGGCCAGGACCGGCCAGAGATGGCTGCCGGAAAGGCCGGACGCGCGCAGCGCGGGGATCACACCCGCGTTCACCAGGCTGGTCTTCCCGCTGCCCGAGCCGCCGACGACCGTGCACATACCGAACTCGTGCAGGGTGGCGAGCACCCGCTCCACCAGGGACTCCCGGCCGAAGAACAGATCGGCGTCCGCCATGGAGAAGGCGGCGCGTCCCGGGTACGGGGCGCGGAGTTCCTCGGGGGCCTCCCGGCGGTCGGCTCCGTCCGCCCGGAGCGCGGCCCGTACGGTCTCCACCAGCAGGGGGTCGTCCCAGCCCGAGCGGAGGTCGAGGGCGGTGTGGTCCGTCAGTTGCTCCGGCAGCTGTTCGGCGCCGGGCAGCAGGACCGGAAGGACGCCCGCGTCACCGCGGACGGCCAGACTCTCGATCTCGCGCAACTGCCAGACGCTGAGCAGCCCCGAGGCACCGACGAGCACCACACAGAGCTTGGCGCGCGAGCCGTCCCCCAGCCGCTCGCCGGGCAGATGCTCGACGACCCGGAGCCCGCCTTCGCGGGTGAGCAGATCGCGGAACCGGCCTGCCGCCTCCCGGTCGGCCGCGCGGTACGAGATCAGCACATCCGGCGCCGAGAAGCGGGTGGTGGGGTCGTAGCGGGTCTCCGCGGGCTCGGTCGGCGAGGCCGGGCTGTGGTCCGCCGGTGGCGGGCGGAGTCGCGCGAGCGGGCTGGTGTCGGGGGCGAGCAGGGTGATGGCGGTGCGCAGGTTGGCGTAGGCGCGGGCCAGGCCGCGGCGTTCGGCGGAGCGGCGCGGGTCGGTGATGACCTGCTCGTCGAAGGCGTAGGCCGGTTCATAGGGGATCTGGAGGTCCCAGAAGCCGAGACCGGCGTCGGGGAGGGCGTCGGGGGTGTACGGGTCGAAGGCGTGATGGAAGCGGGCGGCGAAGGAGCCGAGGAGAGCGGTGTCCTGCTGGTCGACGCGGGCGGGGACGACCAGGACCTCCAGGGGGCGGTCGCCGCGCACCTCGCGGACCTGGGGGGAGAGGAAGTGGCGGACCATCCAGGCGGTGCCGTCGAGGTTCTGGAGGTTGGGCGCGCACAGGGTGACGACGGTGTCGGCGAGCTGGTAGGCGCAGATGCCGCCGAGTTCGGTGACGCCGGTGCGGCTGTCGACCAGGACGATGTCGTAGCGCTCGGCGCAGGTGCGGCGGAACCATTCGAAGAACAGTTCGCCGGACCAGACGAAATAGAAGTCCTGCCAGTCGAAGCGGCGCAGTTCGGCGCCGTAGCGGTTGATCTGGTCGTCCGTCAGGCGCTGTCCCGCCGCGAGGAGATCGAGCCGGCCGCCGTCGGGGCGGGGCGGATAGACGGGGGACAGATAGCGGTCGAGGTCGCGGAAGGCGTCCTCCTCGGGGTCCGTGCCGTCCGCCGGTTCCGAAGACGCCATGGACATCGCGTATTTGAAGGCGAGCAGCAGGTCGAGGAGGCCCTCGCGGTCGCGGACGCGGTCGTGGCTGATCGGGAAGAAGTGTTCGAGTCCGGGCGCCTCCAGATCGAAATCGACCATCAGGACGCGCATTCCGCTCCGCGCCAGCTGGTCGGCGATGTTGGCGAGGGCCATGGAGCGGCCGACGCCGCCCTTGTAGGAGTAGAAGGTGACGATCACGCCGCTCCGCCTTCGGTGATGAGCCGGGCCATCGAGACGGTGGGCCGGGTGCCCAGTTCGGTCTCCAGCAGCCGGGCCTTGGCGGCGCTGGGGCGGGCGGCGCGGTAGGCGTCCAGGGTCTGCGGCAGGCTGCTGCGCAGCCAGCGGTCGAGGTGGCGGCGGCTGGCGACGTTCATCTCGCACAGCGGGTCGAGGGCGCCGCCGAAGCGCTGGTCGGTGTGGGCCAGCCGGAGGGCGAGTTCCCGGCGGATCAGTTCGTGCGGGGTGCCCGCGGCGGGA
Organism: Streptomyces sp. NPDC004610; assembly: GCF_040609715.1. Taxonomy (NCBI): domain Bacteria; kingdom Bacillati; phylum Actinomycetota; class Actinomycetes; order Kitasatosporales; family Streptomycetaceae; genus Streptomyces; species Streptomyces sp. NPDC004610. The sequence continues at coordinate 58,914 of NZ_JBEXLA010000019.1, forward strand.
TCGTCCGGGGCGACGGTGATCAGCGAGACCTGGGCGCCCCGGTAGAGCGGGGAGGCGACGAAGGCGGCCTCCAGGGTGGGCGCGAGGAGGGAGAGTTCATCGGCGACGACCAGACAGCCGTTGCGGGCGATGTCGCGGAAGAGGAGGGAGTGGGCGGGGTCGTAGCGGAGCAGATCGTCGAAGGCGTAGTACTGGAGCCGGATCTTCCGGCCGCGCAGCAGCAGATCGGGGTCGTTGACCCCGCTCACGGCGGCCTCCAGGATCTGCCGGACGGTGCGGCCGTCGCCGCCGAAGGGTCTCCAGTCGGCGCGGGTGGGACCGTACTGGCCGGTCACGGGGGAGCCGTCGGGGCGGGTGAGGCCGCGCACGATGTCCGCGAGCGGGCCCGCGGGCGCGGCGAGGAGGTCGGCGGCCTCGGTGTCGGTCATGGCGACGACGACCACCGGGAGGCCGATCTCATGGTCGTGGCGGTGGGGCAGGACGGTGCGGGAGAGCGCCGCGTGCAGCACGTTCTGCGGTGGCTGATCGGGGGAGCCGGGTATCAGCCCGGTGATGCCCCAGGGGTCGGGATCGGGCGGGGTCCAGGGGGCGTAGCCGGGTGCGGTGAGGCCGAGGAGGGGAGCAGAGGTGCGGTCGCGGGCCAGGTCCAGGACGCGGCGGGAGCGTTCGGGGTGCTCGCCGAGGATGGTGGTGAGGGCCGGGGAGCGCAGCAGGGCGACGGCTCGGACGGCGGTCACCGCGCGGTCCACGTCCAGCAGTTCCTGCGGGGTGGTCGCCAGCAGTTGGGTGCTGGAGGTGGTGATGCGCCACAGTCCGCCGAGCGCCTCGGTCAGCCGGTCGGCGGTGCCCTGGTCGTTGGGGGCGTGCAGCAGATGCAGATCGCCGGTCAGCCGGCGCGGATGCGGGGGTTCGGCGGGCTGCCGGGCCGGGGTGTCGCCGGCGGGCGGCAGGTGCAGCAGGGCGGCGACGGCGGGCACCACCTCGGCGGCCAGTTCGTGCGGATCGCTGAACCAGCCGACGCCGTGCTCCTTCATCAGCTCCGTACGCAGCCGTTTGATGCCGTCGCCGGGGTGATCGCCGGGGCCGTTGAGGGCGTCGATGTACTGGGTGGGCCAGACGGCGCCGTCCTTGACCAGGAAGATCAGCCGCTTCGCGCCGGTCGCGCCGGCCGTGCGGTACTCCAGTTCGGTGATCGACCGCCCTTGTGGATTCAGCGGACCGGGCTCCGGTACGAAGCCGTAGCGGAAGGCGAAGATCCCGATGTAGAGATCGCAGCTCGCCACGTCCGCGAGGCACTTCTCCAGCGGGCGCTGGTCGAAGGCGGCGTAGTCCTCCATGGCGATCACCTGGAGCGGCAGCCGCCGCAACGCGGTCAGCACCGCCGTCCGGCAGTCCTGGAGATCCGCCACCGTGGACGACAGATAGACCCTCACCCTGCGTACCTCGCTCCTTACGCGGTCAGAACAAGGTACAGGCGGCGGGAGGGAGTTGGGGGCGCGGTCGGTCAGGAGTCCGTAGCCAGGACGATCCACACCACGGGCCCTACACCACCCGCGTCGCCCCGGCGAACGGCATCTGGTCGATCGGCGCCACCCGGACCGGGGCAGACGGGTTCGGGGCGTGGATCATCCGGCCGTCGCCGATGTAGAGGCCGACATGGCTGATACCGGAGTAGAAGAAGACCAGGTCACCGGGGCGCAGCTCGGCGCGGGAGATCCGGCGCCCGGCGTCGATCTGGGCATAGGTGGTCCGGGGCAGGGCGACCCCGGCGGAGCGGTACGCGGCCTGGATGAGGCCCGAGCAGTCGAAGGCGTCGGGCCCGGTGGCGCCCCAGACATACGGGCTGCCGAGCTTCTGCCGGGCGTACGAGACGGCCGCGGCGGCGCGGGCGTTGGGGGCGGCGGCGGTGGTGCCGCCGGACGTGGTGCCGTCGGACGCCGTTCCGCCGGACGCGGTGCCGTCGGCGGGGCCGGTGACGCGGGCCCGTTCCTCGGCGGTGAGCTGCGACAGCAGCCGGCGGGCCGAGTCCAGCTTGCCGTCGACGGTGGTCCGGTGGCGCTTCAGTTCGGCCTGGCGGGCGGTGAGCGAGGCCAGTTCGACCCGGGCGGCACCGCGCAGCCGCTCGATCTCGCCCAGATGCCTGCGGACCCGGGTGACCGCCGCGGACTGCCGGTCACCGGCCCGCTCGGCGAACGCGGCACCGTCCAGATAGCCGTCCGGGTCCTCGGTCAGGGCGAGCTGGAGCGCCGGGTCGAGGCCACCGCCGCGGTACTGGGCGGCAGCCGCGGTCCCGAGCGCCGCCCGCTCGCTGTTGAGCCGCTCCTCCTTGCGGGCCGCCTCGTCCTGGAGCAGCCCCAGCCGCGCCCGCGCGGCCTCCGCCTTCTCCTTGGCGCCGTTGTACTGCTCGGTGGCGGCCTCCGCCTCCTGGTACAGCTGGTCCACCTTGGCCTTGACCTGCGCCGCGGTCAGCTCGGGCGCGGCATGGCCGGTCCCGTCGAACGCGGTCGCGGTCGCCGCGCCGGCGAGGGCGAGCGTGGCCGCCTTACGGGCCTTGCCGCCCCCGGCCGGGAGATGTCGGGGCTTGCGGTGCGCTGCCACGTGGACTGCACGTCCTTTCGTACCTTCGTCCTGCCCGGGGCGCCCGGTGGGAAGCCGGTCGTCTGGGGGAGGACGCTAGGCCGCGGTGTGACAGCTCGGTAACGGAATGTACGGAAATGGCGGGAGGGGAGCGGGTGTGACCGGGCGCGGCACCGAATCGCGTCGGCGCGGAGGCGCCTTCGGGTGCGCCGATGACCGAGGTGCGGGTTCGGTGGTGCGGGAGAGGGGCGGCAGTGTACGCGGGGATGCCGGGGCGGCCGGGAGGTGCCCGGTGTCGGGCGGGGCCGGGGGCGCTGGTTAGGCTCCGGCCCCATGGACGTACTCATCCACCTCTTCGTCGGACTGCACATCATCGGCATCGCCTCGCTGCTCGGTGGCTTCCTCACCCAGATGAAGGCGATGGGGCAGGGCACCGCGCGATTCGTCCCCGCCATGCTGCACGGCGCGCTGACCATGCTGGTCACCGGCGTCGTCCTGGTCGGCCTCAACCAGGCCGACGACCAGGCCGTCAACAACATCAAGATCGGTGTGAAGCTGGCGCTGCTGGTGGTCATCCTCGGACTGGTCTACGTCAAGCGGGACGACGAGAAGGTGGACAAGGGTCTGTTCGGCCTCGTGGGGCTGCTGACCACGGCGAACATCTTCATCGCGGTGCTCTGGACGTAGGGCTCCCGCCGACGTACGGCTCCCGCCGACGTAGGGCTCCCGCACCGGACGCGTGTCAGGGGCTCGGCTCGGGGGCGCGCAGCGCACGCCACGCGCCCTCCACCGCCCCCGCCGCGACCGCCAGCCAGGCCGCCACCGCGACCCACAGCAGCACCTCGGCCGGGGTCCGCAGCCAGGAGATGTCCATCGCGGTCCCGACCGACAGCATCGCGGTCGCCGTCATGCCCATGGGGAACACGGTGGCCCAGCGCCGTACGTCGTAGCCCAGCCGGGGCCGGGCCACCTCTGCCGCCAGCAGGACGGCGTACAGGACCAGGTCGAGGGTGAGCAGTGCGCCGGTGACGGACCGCAGTACCCCACGGTCGTCGGCGTTCCACAGGTACAGCGCCGGGCTGTCGGCGGCGATCAGCCTGGAGCCGGCCAGCGCCCCGCTGGCGAGCGCGCCCGCCGCCAACCAGTGGTCACCGGCCCCTTCCCAGAGCTGCCGGAAGTCGAACCGCGTCAGCGCGAAGGCGTAGAGGACCAGTCCCAGCCAGAACAGGACCATGGCGGCGTGTCCGAGCCAGGCCGCGCCCTCCACCTTCGCCAGGGTCCCGCCGAGCACCGCGAGCCCCTCGGTGGCGACACACGCCAGGAACACCGCGCCCGGCATCCGCTCGCGCCAGTGGGTCACGACGATCACGATCAGCACCGGCCACAGCAGCGCGGCGACGGCCAGCAGGGCCTCGGCGAGATGCTGCCAGTTCTGCGCGGACAGCCGGGTGCCGAGGACGGTGGTCGCGGCGACGGCGGTGAGCGCGGCGGGCGTACCGGCCTCCCGCAGCCAGCGCGGGCGGTCGCCCAGGAGCCGTGCCGCGAAGTCCGCCGCCAGGGCCAGCCAGGTGATCCCGGCCACCGCCAGCAGGATCCCGGACAGCACGTCGTAGCCGGTCAGATGCAGGCCGGTCGACGCGATGCCGGTCGCCATGACGGCCGCCCCGGCCGCCGGTGGACGCTGCGCCCACCAGGCGCGGAGGGAAGGGGTGCCGGTGCCGGACATGGGGCGATCGTAAGGAGCGCGCCGCCTGGGACGGCGGGGGCGCGCACGGGGGTGGACAGAAAGGGGTAAATGGGTACCTTGTGGGCAATTTGCGGGCGCCTTCGGTGGCCACCGGCGGCCGATGGGCGGACGCCCGCCCCCTCCCGTAACGGCCCCCTATGACCCCCACAAAGGGGCGCGCGCCCTTCGACACGCGCCCCCGGCGCTCAACCGCCCCCAGGGCCGGTTCACTACCTCACGCCCCCCGAACCGACCCCCCCGGACCCGACGCCTTCCGTTCCGTTCCGAACCGAACCGAACCGAACCGAACCGAACCGAACCGAACCGAACTGAACCGCCCCGAACCGGCCCGGTCAGGCCGGCCGCACCACGCTGTGGATGGACGACTCGCCGTCGTAGAAGATCGACTCCTCGCGGACGTACGCCCCCGGCTTCGGGGCGTGGATCATCATGCCGTTGCCGATGTAGAGGCCGACATGGGTGACGTCGTCGTAGAAGAAGACCAGGTCACCGGGTTGGGCGGCGGAGACGGAGACCGTGGTTCCGGCGTTGACCTGGTCGTAGGTGACCCGGGGGAGGGAGACGCCGGCGGCCTTCCAGGCGGCCTGGGTGAGGCCGGAGCAGTCGTAGGAGCCGGGTCCAGTGGCGCCCCAGACATACGGCTTGCCGATCTGGGCGCGGGCGAACCCGATCGCCTTCTCGGCCTTGGTGGCGTAGGCCGGGTCCGCGGCGGAGGAACCGGAGTCGGAGCCGGAGTCGGAATCGGAGCCGGTCGAGCCGGAGTCCGAGCCCGAGGAGCCGCTCTGCTCCTCGTTCTGCCGCTCGGCCGCCGCGGCGGCCTCCTGGCGGCGCTGCTCCTCGGCCTGCTGCTGCCGGGCCAGTTCCTCGGCCTTGCGCTCGGCCTCCTCCTGCTTCTTGCGCTCGATCTCGGCGAGCCGGGCCTTCTCCTCCGCCGTCAGCTCGGAGAGCAGCTCGCGCGCGTCCGCCAGCTTCTGCTGGACCGTCGCCTTGGCCGTCTTGAGGTCGTCCTGGGTGTCGGAGAGCGTCTCCAGGCTCTCGCCGGCCTCCTGGCGCTTCTCCATGGTCTCGGACTGCTGGACGAAGTAGTCGTCGACCGCGGTCTTCTGGCGCTCGGTGAGCCGGCCCATCAGCTGGGTCTGGTCGAAGTAGTCCTGCGGCGAGTCGGCCAGCAGCAGACTGGCGGTGCTGGGGGCGGCGGCCCCGGTGCGGTACTGGGCCGCGGCGTAGGAACCCAGCTCCTCGCGCGCGTCGTTCAGCTTCTGGGTGCGCTGCGCCACATCGTCCATCAGGGTGTCGAGGCGCTTGCGCTGCTTGCCGGTCTTCTCTTTCGCCGCGTTGTACTTCTCCGTCGCCGACTCGGCCTGGCGGTAGAGGTCGTCGACCTTCTTCTCGACCTCCTCCAAACTCGGCTTGTCGTCCGCGGGCGCGGCGTTGGCCGTCTGCGAGAGCAGGGCGACGGAGGTCAGGGCGGCGGTGGCGAGGACCGGGGTCCGTATTCCGGCCATGCGCGCGCCCGTGGGGTGGGACTTGCGGTGCGACGCCAAGGAGGCGACTCCTTCCATGGGCCGCCTACCGGGTTAGCTGTCGGGTTCGGGCGGGTGCTTCGGAAGGGTTGCCCTACGGTCCGCTCCCGGGACGGAAGTCGGGACCGATTCACCCCAGGTGTCGGTGGGTCCCCGGCTCCGGCCGCCCTGGGGGCTCGCCGGACTCGACGGAGGCCGGACGGCCCGGCGACGTTCGCCGGTGGGGGTCGTTCGGCCTGCCCGGAACCGTAGCCAACTGGTGTGGCGCCTGTGAAGGTTGGTGGGCGATATGCCCGATACATTTTCGTGACCTTTCCGCCCGGCGGCCCTCCAGGCACGCCCCGCACCCCCTCCCACCGCGCTCTGCTCAAGATCCGCCACCCTGTGTGACCGGACCGGGAGGGCTGCCGGGGAAAGGGGGCGCAGGGCCGGGAGAGAACGGGAAAGTGCGGGAAAGGACCGGGACGGCCGCGGGTTGTCAGTGGGGCGGCCTAGACTCGGAGAGCGATGAGCAGCCTCTTTGACGACAGCTTCCTGGCGGACCTCCGAAGCCCCCGCGGGCACGAGGAGGAACCCCCGCCTCCGCCCGAGGACGAGCACGTACCGGAGCCGGTTCCGGACGATCTGTTCGGCGGGAAGTTCGACGCGCCCCCGGACCGGGACGCGTACTACCGGGACGGCGCCCCGCGCCCCGCGCTCGACCCGGCCGCGCTCCTGGCGGGGCTCAACGAGAACCAGCGCGCGGCGGTCGCCCACGCCGGGACCCCGCTGCTCATCGTGGCCGGCGCGGGCTCCGGCAAGACCCGGGTGCTCACCCACCGCATCGCCTACCTCCTCGCCGAGCGCGGTGTCCACCCCGGCCAGATCCTCGCGATCACCTTCACCAACAAGGCCGCCGGTGAGATGAAGGAGCGCGTCGAGCAGCTCGTCGGCCCGCGCGCGAACGCGATGTGGGTGATGACGTTCCACAGCGCCTGTGTGCGGATCCTGCGCCGCGAGTCCAAGAAGCTCGGCTTCACGTCGTCGTTCTCGATCTACGACGCGGCCGACTCCAAGCGGCTGATGGCCCTGGTCTGCCGCGATCTGGACCTCGACCCCAAGCGCTACCCGCCCAAGTCCTTCAGCGCCAAGATCAGCAACCTCAAGAACGAGCTGATCGACGAGGAGGACTTCGCCGCGCAGGCCACGGACGGCTTCGAGAAGACCCTCGCCCAGGCGTACGCGCTCTACCAGTCCCGGCTGCGCGAGGCCAACGCCCTCGACTTCGACGACCTGATCATGACCACGGTGAACCTGCTCCGCGCGTTCCCCGATGTCGCCGAGCACTACCGCCGCCGCTTCCGGCACGTCCTGGTGGACGAGTACCAGGACACCAACCACGCCCAGTACGCGCTGGTGCGCGAGCTGGTCGGCACCGGGGAGCGCGCCCCCGAGGATCTCGACGTACCGCCGGGCCCGGACGAGCCGACGCCCGCCGAGCTGTGCGTGGTGGGCGACGCCGACCAGTCGATCTACGCCTTCCGAGGCGCGACGATCCGCAACATCCTCCAGTTCGAGGAGGACTACCCGGACGCGACGACGATCCTGCTGGAGCAGAACTACCGCTCCACCCAGACGATCCTCACCGCAGCCAACGCGGTCATCGAGCGCAATGAGTCCCGCCGCCCCAAGAACCTGTGGACCAACGCGGGCGCGGGCGCGCGCATCACCGGCTATGTCGCCGACACCGAGCACGACGAGGCACAGTTCGTCGCCGACGAGATAGACCGCCTCACGGACGCGGGCGACGCCAAGGCGGGCGATGTCGCCGTCTTCTACCGGACGAACGCCCAGTCCCGCGTCTTCGAAGAGGTCTTCATCCGCGTCGGCCTGCCCTACAAGGTCGTCGGCGGCGTCCGCTTCTACGAGCGCAAGGAGGTCAGGGACGTCCTGGCCTATCTGCGGGTCCTCGCCAACCCGGAGGACTCGGTGCCGCTGCGCCGGATCCTCAATGTCCCCAAGCGCGGTATCGGCGACCGCGCGGAGGCCATGATCGACGCGCTCTCCCAGCGCGAGAAGATCAGCTTCCCGCAGGCCCTGAAGCGGGTGGACGAGGCGTACGGCATGGCCGCGCGCTCCACCAACGCCGTGAAGCGGTTCAACACGCTCATGGAGGACCTCCGGACGATCGTGGAGTCCGGCGTGGGCCCCGCCACGGTGCTGGAGGCCGTACTCGAACGCACGGGCTATCTCGCCGAGTTGCAGGCGTCCACCGACCCCCAGGACGAGACCCGGATCGAGAACCTCCAGGAACTCGCCGCCGTCGCGCTGGAGTTCGAGCAGGAGCGCGCCGGGGGCGAGGAGTCACCCGCCGCTCCGGCCCCGGGCGGCACGCTCTCCGACTTCCTGGAGCGGGTCGCCCTGGTCGCCGACTCCGACCAGATCCCGGACGAGGAGGACGGCGCCGGAGTCATCACCCTGATGACCCTGCACACCGCCAAGGGCCTGGAGTTCCCGGTCGTCTTCCTGACCGGCATGGAGGACGGCGTCTTCCCGCACATGCGCGCCCTCGGCCAGACCAAGGAGCTGGAGGAGGAGCGCCGCCTCGCCTATGTCGGCATCACCCGCGCGCGGGAGCGGCTCTACCTCACCCGCTCGGCGATGCGCAGCGCCTGGGGGCAGCCGTCGTACAACCCGCCCTCCCGGTTCCTGGAGGAGATCCCGCCGACGCATGTCGACTGGAAGCGCACGGGGGCGACGGCGGCTCCGGCCGGTCCGGTCTCGGGTGTGGCCGCGTCCCTGTCCTCGACCCGGTCCCGCTCGTCCGCGTCCGGCGCCTCGGGCTTCGCCACCCGCAGATCGACGGAGAAGCCGGTGGTCGGCCTGGCCGTCGGCGACCGGGTGACCCACGACCAGTTCGGGCTGGGCACGGTGGTCGGCGTCAAGGGCACCGGTGGGAACGCGGAGGCGACGATCGACTTCGGAGACGCCAAGCCGAAGCGGCTGCTGCTGCGGTACGCGCCGGTGGAGAAGCTGTAGGGGGGAGCGAGGGCCGTCCGCAGCTGTCCGGAGGGCTGTCCGCAGTCGTCCGCGGTGAGGAGGGACGGTCCTGCGGCCGTGGACCCGCCGGGAGGATCAGGTCGGGTCCAGGCCGTGGCTGCGGAACCAGGCCAGGGGGTCGATCGCGGAGCCCCCGCCCGGCCGGACCTCGAAGTGCAGATGCGGGCCGGTGGAGTTCCCGGAGTCACCGGAGTACGCGATGGTGTCGCCGGCCTTCACGGTCGTACCGGACGCCACCGCGTAGGTCGACAGATGGCAGTACCAGGTCTCGGTGCCGTCCATCGCGGTGAGGATCACCATCGTGCCGTAGGCCGAGTTGAACTGCGTGCGTACGGTGCCGTCGGTGGCGGCCAGCACGGGCGTGCCGTAGGACACGGGGAAGTCGATGCCGCTGTGCACGGACATCCAGTTGATGCCGGACTGGCCGAAGTAGGCGCTGAGCCCGCCCTGCGCGACCGGGAGGGCGAACTTCGGGCGGAGCCGCTCCTTGCGGGCCGCCTCCTCCGCCGCCCGCTTGCGCTCGGCCTCCTGCTCGGCCTTGAGGTCGATGCGCTCCTGCGTCCGGCTGGCCCGGTCGGCGAAGTTGTCGGCCTCCGCGCTGAGGCTGGCCAGCTGGGTGTCGAGCTGGTTGTTGGCGGTGGACGGCTTCACCGGCTGCGCGTCGGCCGCGGTGGTCGAGGTCTCCTTGGAGTCGTCGGTCAGGGAGCCGACGGAGGCGGCGGCGATACCGGCGACGCCCATCACACAGGCCGAGGGGATCGCGACGGTCATCAGCGCGGAGCGCTTGGCGGGGGCGCGGCGCCGCGAGCGGGAGCCGCCGCGCGCGGCGGCCCGGGAACCGGGGGCCGGGGCGGCCTCCTCCTGATCGTCCAGAAGGGCTACGGCGGGCAGCTCACCGGTGGCGGACATGCGGCCGTCGTCGTCGGTGTCGCGGGAGTGGTCGTGCGGGTCGGTTCCGGCGTCGTGGGCGACCTGCTCGAAGGTCGCGGTCGCCTGTTCGTGGAACGATTCGCCTTGCCCGTACTCGCTGGCGGGCGTGCCGTAGCCGTCGTCCTGGGCGCCGTAACCGTCGTCCTGGGTGGCGTAGTCGCCGGTGTCCTGCGGGGGGTAGTCGGCGTCCTGCGCGGGGTACGGGTGGTACTCGCCGGTGTCCTGGCGCGGGTAGTCGCCGCCGTCGGGCCGCTGGTGCCCGGCGGTCCCGGTGGGTCCCTGGTCCCGGTCCGGGGCGCCGGAGTTCCACTGGGTGGCGTCATAGGCGCCGGTGTCGAACGCCTGGGTGCCCCACTCCCAGTGCTGGGTGGCGTCGGTGGGGCCGCTGGACTGCTCGGGCGGGAGCCAGGCGGTCGCGTCCCACTGGCCGCTGCCGTCGGACGGCGTCGGCTGCGGGGGGACGGCGGACAGTGGCTGATAGCCGTCGGTCCACGCGGTGGTGTCGTAGGTCCCGGAGTCGTAGGCGGCGGCCATGTGCTGGGCCGCGTACGGGTCCTGGTTCAGGATCTGCTGGCCGCCGGTGGACCACTGGGTGGCGTCATAGGTGCCGGTGGCGGCGGTGCCGTGCGGGTCGCCGGGCATGTCCCCGAAGAGGGGGTCGGTGGCGAAGGCGGAGGGGTGGGCGCCGGGGTGGGCTCCGGTGTCAAAACCGTTCGCGGGATGCCCGGTGGGTGTGGTGAAGTCACCGTACGGGGCTTCCTGTGTGCCGTACGCCGGATAGGGCCCGGAGGCGGCGTCGGAAGCCGGGGTCGGGGTGGTCAAAGTCCCCGACGGGTGACGGTCGTTCACCAACTTCTCTTTCGCCTCGACAACAGGGGCTGGCAGAGCAGTGCGGCGACTGTACCCGGCGGTATGCGGGCTCGACAATCTTCCTCAGGTTTCCCTGACACCGGAAACGGGCATTCGGCCGTGTTTCGGCGGTCCGTGCACCTGAGTTTGGCTTTGTGTTCGAGGATTGTTCGATAAAAGAGGCCCTTTGAGGGTGCTGTCCATGGACTGTGCGGGGGTGTGGCCACCGCTGTGGGCTCACCCGCCCCACCTTTTGCGCTGGTCACGCGGGCGAGTCGCGACGTCACCGTCGGTCAGCGGCGGGCGGCTCGCATACAGGGTGGCGCGGTGACCTGGGGGTGGTTCAGGCCACCGTGAGTCCGCCGCTCGCCCCGGCGTGTGCGCCGGTGCCGGTCCCGAGCGGCGGGCTGTCGAGGGCCTGGCGGATTCCGTTCGCCACCGCCGGGTGCACCGGCAGCGCGAGATGACCGATCCCGCTGACCCGTACGTTGTCCGCCAGCAGGTCCGGGTGGTCGACGCGGGCCGTCTCCAGCGGGTCCATCAGATGGTCCAGATCGCTCCAGAAGCTCACGAACCGGGTGCGGCAGCCCGGCGCCGGGAACGCCAGCTCCTCGATGACCTCGGAACCCGGGCGCATCTGCCGCACGATCGGGTGCGCGTCGGCCAGCGGCGCCACCCGCGTACCGGAATGCGGGGTGCCGAGCGTGACCAGCGTGCGGACCCGCAGGTCACCGCCGAGCCGCTGGGCGTAGTAGCGCGCGATCAGGCCGCCCAGGCTGTGCCCGACGATGTCCACCTGGCCACTGCCGGTCCGCTCGCACAGGGCCTCGATGTGCCGGCCGAGCAGCTCGGCGGCGGTGCGGATGTCGCCGGTCAGCGGTGAGTAGTTCAGCGAGATCACCTGTTGCCGGCCGTGCTGGGCCAGATAGCGGCGCAGGAGGACGAAGACGGACCGGTTGTCGATGAAGCCGTGCAGCAGGATCACCGGGGGTCTGGGCCGGGTGGGCAGCGGCGTGGCTCCGTCGTCGCCGGTGGTCGGGGCCGATGCCGGGGCCGGGACCGGGATCGGGGCCGGGATGCTTCCCGGGCCGCCGCCGCCGCGCGGGGCGGCGGCGGGAACGGCGGGGCGGCGCTCCTGGATGATGCCGGACGGATAGAGCAGCAGATGCCCCGCGAGAATCGCGAGGTCCAGAGCGGTCGCTTTCAGCAGGGTCATGGAGACTCCGGCCAGGCGGTCCGGGAGCAGACGTCGGCACAGCGGTGGAAAGGGTTGAAAGGGCAGCAGGACGCTGGTGACCTTCATGCCCGACCTCCCGTCGGCACGCCCGGGGACGTCTCTGTCCCTCGGGGGCCCTCGTGGGCGACCGCGATACGAGGAGACCGGTGCGCGGCTCGCGGTGTGCTGGCTGCGAGCGCGGTGTGGCAGTCGGGGTGGTGCGGTGGTGCGGTGTCCTCGTGGCGGCTCCCGGTGCGTGCGGTCCCTTCCGCGATCCCTGAACCGCGGACGCTTGCGGTGCCTGACCTGTCTGCCGGTGAGCTGTACGACCGGTGATCTGTCCGACCGGTGGTGTCTCCGGTCGGTGATCTGTCCGGCCGGTGGTCTCGCCGACCTGTGACCTGTCTGACCGCGGAGCGTTGGGGGCGACGCGCTGTGGATATGTCCCACTGTGTGATTTCCCCCTCGCGCCCGACCGCGAAACTGCCGGGTGCGGGATGCTGGAGATAACGTTCGTTCACTTCCCGCGCCTGGCCGGTGCCCCGGCGGTGTCCGTACCGGGACCGGTGACCGCTTCGCACCGGGGCCGGTGACCGCCCCGTACCCCGGACGGCCCCTGTCGGGAGGCGCGTGGAGCGTAGGTGTGATATCGCCGGGAAGTACGGCATGTCTGGGCTACGGCATATCTGCGGTACGGCTTCGCCGGGGGCGTGCCGTGCGTGCCGGTTCGGTACGGATGGATGACCGATGGATGACGTCGCTTCATGGAGGCAGTGATGGGTGTGGCAACCGGTCCGATCCGCGTGGTGGTGGCCAAGCCGGGGCTCGACGGCCATGACCGGGGCGCCAAGGTGATCGCGCGGGCACTGCGCGACGCCGGTATGGAGGTCATCTACACCGGGCTCCACCAGACGCCCGAGCAGGTCGTCGACACCGCGATCCAGGAGGACGCCGACGCCATCGGCCTGTCCATCCTCTCCGGTGCCCACAACACGCTCTTCTCCGCCGTGATCGACCTGCTCAAGGAGCGCGACGCGGCGGACATCCTGGTCTTCGGCGGCGGGATCATCCCCGAGGAGGACATCCCGGAACTGACGGCGAAGGGCGTCGCCGCGATCTTCACGCCGGGTGCGACGACGACGTCGATCGTGGAGTGGGTGCGGGAGAACGTACGGCAGGCGGCGGCGTCCTGAGGGGTGGGCGCCGGAGGCGGCCCAGGTGGCCTCGGTGGCCTCGGTGTCTTCAGCCATCCGCCGTCGTCCCCGCTGTCCCCGTCGTCCCCGTCGTGCCCGCTGTCCCCGTCGTCCCCGCCAGCTCCGCCGCCTTCCCCGCCAGCTCTGCCGCCGTCCCCGCCAGCTCCGCCGCCATGGACGCCCGTAGCCGCAGGGTCGTGACCAGGCGCTGGAATGCCTCCGCCCAGTAGCCCCCGGCGCCGGGGGACGCGTCCTCCGGTTCCTCGGGTGCGGCCAGCAGGCCGTCCAGGCGGCTCGCCTCGGCCGGGTCGAGGCAGCGCTCCGCCAGTCCCATCACGCCGCTGAAGCTCCACGGGTAGTTCCCCGCGTCCCGCGCGATGTTGAGGGCGTCGACCACCGCGCCGCCCAGCGGCCCCGACCACGGCACCGCGCACACCCCGAGCAACTGGAACGCCTCGGACAACCCGTGCGCCGCGATGAACCCGGCCACCCATGCCGCCCGTTCCCCCGCCTCCAGCGTCCCCAGCAGCCGGGCCCGCTCCGCCAGCGACACCGCCCCCGGCCCGCCCGCCTCCGGTGCGGACGAGGCCCCGAGCAGCGCTTTCGCCCAGTCGGCGTCCCCCTGCCGCACCGCCGCCCGGCACCAGGCCGCGTGCAGTTCGCTGCGCCAGTCGTCGGCCACCGGCAGCGCCACGATCTGCTCCGCCGTACGCCCCCCGAGCCGGGCGGGCCAGGCCGTCAGCGGCGCCGCCTCAGCCAACTGCCCGAGCCACCACGACCGTTCACCCCGGCCGCTGGGCGCCTTGGGCGCCACTCCGTCCCGCTCCATGCCCGCGTCGCACTCGTGCGGCGCCTCGACCACGATCACCGGGGTGTCCCGCAGCGGGTCCAGCGCCACGCACGACCCCGCCCGGACCGCCATCCGCCCCGCCAGCGCCGAACCGGGCAGCGCCGACAGCAACTCCGCCGCCGTCGCCCGCACATTGCGGCTCCGGTCGGCCAGCGCCTGCTCCAGGAACGGCTCGTCCGCCCCCGTGAGTTCCACCCGCAGCGAGTCGAGGAACATCAGCCGGTCCTCGGCCCGCTCCGACGCCCAGGTCCCGGCGAGCAACTCGCGCGCGGAGGCCGGTTCACGGGCCCGCAGCGCCGCCAGCAGGGCGACCCGCTCGGCGAACAGCCCCTCCCCCCACAGTCGCCGTACACCCTCCCCGTCGTCCAGCCGGGGCAGCGCCGCCCCGCCGCCCGGCGTGGAACGCAGCGTGAACCGCCAGTCCGGGTTCAGCCGGGCCAGCCACAGCGCCCGCTGCCCGGCGAACGCCAGCGCCGCCGGGCGCAGATCCGTCCGCCCCCGGGCCGCGTCCAGCAGCGCGGGCAGTACCTCCGGGGGTGCCGCGTACCCGTGCTCGTTGGCCGCCGCCAGCCACTGGGGGAGCAGCTCCATCAGGTCCGGGGCGGCGCCGCGGCGGGTTCCGGCGGCCGTGCCGGGGCGGTCGGCCAGGAACTGGGCGAGCCGGTGGGCGGCGGCCACCGGAAGCGCGGGGCGGGGGTCCTCGGGCGCGGGTTCCGGGCGGGGCGCGGCGCGCGCTGGGCGTATCCCGGCCCGCCGCCGGACCGTCTCCAGCGCGGCGGCGTCCAGCAGCGCGCCCGGTGCCGCCGGTCCGGGCGCCACACCGGGCGGCGTACGGCGGTCGGTGCCGAGCAGGGCGGCGGTGACGAGGTCTTCCCAGGTGGGGGGTAGCGGGGTGGCGGGGCCGGGCATATGGGTCCTTTCCGGGGATCCGGGGAGTGGTGCTGTGACGGCGAGGGCCTTCGCCTCGCCCCGTGCGGGGGCGAGGACTTTTGCGGGCCGTCCACCGGCCCCGTTCGCCTCGCGCGAGGGGCGCGGACCGGGGCTCGCCCTTCTGCGGGCCGTCCACCGGCCCGTCCGCCTCGCGCGAGCGGGCGGGGACCGGCCGGGTGCCTAGGCGAGCCGTACGGCCCCACCGCTCCCCTCCGGCCAGGCCGTCAGCGGGTGGAAGCCCTGGTGGCCGCATTCGCCGAAGACTCTGACGGGGGCGCCGCCCGACAGGGCGACCAGCCGCCAGAGGCCGGAGCGGTTGCGGGCGGCCGGGGTGAGCGGCAGGGCCGTGTCCCCGTCCGCGTCGGCCAGTTGCCAGGAGTCGCCGTCCGGGACCGGAACCACCCGGTCCAGCGTCACGGGGACCGAGTCCAGCCACGGATCCCGCCGCAGCGCGCCCCCGTACCGCGCGACGGCCTGTTCCGTCGTCCCGCCCGGCGGGCGTACGGCGCTGGGGGCGGCCGGTGCGAACTGCTCGCCCAGCGCGACCCGCAGCCGGTGGGCGCCGGGATACGCGGACACCTCGGCGTCCAGGGCGGCCCCGACCGGCAGGGCGATCTCCGGGGACCGGCCGGCCGCGCCGTACGAAAGGATCAGCGCCGTACGCTCCGAGCCGGTGCCGTACAGCCAGATGCGGCGGGTCGTCAGTTTCGGGTCGACCGTGTCGTACTGGGCCAGGACCAGCCAGTGGTCGCGCACCGGAGGGCCGTCCGGCGCGGTGGGCAGGCCGACCCGGGAGCGGACCGTGGCCGCGAGGCCGTCGGGGAGCTGGTCGCGGCGGAGCCAGCCGCGGTCGAGGAGATGCAGCAGCGCGCACTCCTCCAGCAGCCGCACCGGCCAGCCCGGCCCGGACGCGGGTATCGCCCCCAACTCCCGCACCCGCGCCGCGAGTCCGGGCGCCTGGGCGTCGACCATCCGGGCCGCCGTCTCCTCCCACAGCCCGTATCCCGCCCCGTCCGCCGTGGCCAGACCGGCGCGCAGCAGATCGGCGAGGCGCTGCTCCAGCTCCAGGGTGCCCGCGGTGACCCGCTCCGCACGGCGCTCTGCCCGGCGCCGCGCCGCCTCCGGATCGGCGGTGGCGCCACCCGGCGCGGACGCCGCCCGCTCCGATGCCGCCCGCTCCCTTCTCCCCTCCAGCCACTGCGCCGCCCAGTCCGGCGCCGGGCCCACCGGCACCACGGCCTCCCCGCCCGCCCAGAGCAGCAGCAGCCCCAGCGCGTGCTTGCACGGGAACTTACGGCTCGGGCAACTGCACCGGTACGCGGGCCCGGTGGGATCCGCGATGTCCACCACCGTGCGATACGGCGTGCTGCCGCTGCCCTTGCACTCTCCCCACACCGCCCCCTCGCCGGAACTGCCCGCCCCCGACCAGGGGCCGGCCGCGCCGAGCTTGCTCCCCGCTTTGCGTGACGCTGCGTCAGATGCCAGTGCCAGCACCTGGTCCGCCGTCCAGCGCACCCGCTGCTCAGTCATGACATCGAAGGTAGAACCCACCACTGACAATCGCCTTCGCGAGCACGTTTTCGCAGGTCAGGGCGATTGTCAGTGGCGTGGTGCATGGTGGAACCAGATCCGAACCGGCCGAGCTGGAGGGGACCTCAGCCATGTCCGTGTCTGTTGATGAGATGTCCGTTGACCCAGTCGATCCGCGTGAGCGCGGGGACCACGCGTTCGCCCGGGAGCAGCAGGGAAAGCGGGAGGAGCGTGAGCAGCAGGAGAAGCGGGAGGAGCGGGGGATGGGGAGCGCTGCCGGGGCGGCCGGTGGTGGCCCGGAGGAAGCGGAGGCGCTCCGGCCGCACGCCGAGGACTCCTTCGCCGGGGAACTCGCCGCGCTGGCCGCCCAGGACGACCGGCCGCGCCCGGCCCGCTGGCGGCTGTCGCCCTGGGCCGTGGCCACCTATCTGCTCGGCGGCACCCTGCCGGACGGCACGGTGATCACACCGAAGTACGTGGGCCCGCGCCGGATCGTGGAGGTCGCGGTCAGCACCCTGGCCACCGACCGCGCCCTGCTGCTGCTCGGCGTGCCGGGCACGGCGAAGACCTGGGTGTCCGAGCACCTGGCCGCCGCCGTCAGCGGTGACTCGACGCTCCTCGTCCAGGGCACGGCGGGCACACCGGAGGAGGCGATCCGCTACGGGTGGAACTACGCGCACCTGCTCGCCCACGGCCCCAGCCGGGACGCCCTGGTGCCCAGTCCGGTCATGCGGGCCATGGCCCAGGGCATGACGGCCCGGGTGGAGGAGCTGACCCGGATCCCGGCCGATGTCCAGGACTCGTTGATCACGATCCTGTCGGAGAAGACCCTGCCCCTTCCGGAGCTGGGCTCCGAGGTCCAGGCCGTGCGCGGCTTCAACCTCATCGCCACCGCCAACGACCGCGACCGCGGGGTCAACGAGCTGTCCAGCGCGCTGCGCCGCCGCTTCAACACGGTGGTGCTGCCGCTGCCGGAGAGCGTGGAGGTGGAGGTGGACATCGTCTCGCGCCGGGTGGACCAGATCGGCCGCTCGCTGGACCTGCCGGCCGTACCCGACGGGGCCGACGAGATCCGCCGGGTCGTGACCGTCTTCCGCGAGCTGCGCGACGGGATCACCTCCGACGGCCGGACGAAGGTCAAGTCGCCCAGCGGCACCCTGTCCACGGCGGAGGCGATCTCCGTGGTGACCAACGGCCTCGCCCTCGCCGCGCACTTCGGGGACGGTGTGCTGCGGGCGGGAGATGTCGCGGCGGGCATCCTCGGGGCGGTGGTCCGCGATCCGGCGGCCGACCGGGTGGTCTGGCAGGAGTATCTGGAGGCGGTGGTCCGCGAGCGGGACGGCTGGACGGACTTCTACCGGGCGTGCCGGGAGGTCAGCGCATGAGCGGCGCCCCGCGGCAGCGGCGACAGCGACAGCACTCGGACGACGATCTCGGTTGGCCTTTCGGGGACGACGATCTCGGGTGGCCCTTCGCGGACGACGACCTGGGCTGGCCCTTCGCCGGCCGGGAGAGGCGGCGGGCACCCCGGGGAGCGGGCGGGGGGACGGGATGACGATCACGGACGGGCCTGTGGAGCCCGACGCCGGTGCCGAGGGCGGCAACAGGGCCGGTGCTGCCGGTGCCGGTACTCCCGCCGGGCCGCTGCTCCTGGGTGTGCGGCATCACGGGCCGGGGTCGGCGCGGGCGGTGCGGGCGGCGCTGGAGACGGCGCGGCCCCGCGTGGTGCTGATCGAGGGGCCGCCCGAGGCGGACGGACTGGTCCCGCTGGTCGCCGACCCGGACATGCGCCCGCCCGTCGCCCTGCTCGCGCACGCCGTGGAGGAGCCCGGCCGCTCGGCGTTCTGGCCGTTCGCCGAGTTCTCCCCGGAGTGGATCGCCCTGCGCTGGGCCGTGGAGCAGGGGGTCCCGGCCCGCTTCATCGACCTGCCCGCGATCCACACCCTGGCGTGGGGGAGCGACGAGGACGACGAGGGTGAAGACGCGCGGCCCGGCGGTCCCGGGGACGACGTGCGGATCGACCCGCTCGCCGTGCTCGCCGAGACCGCCGGTCACGACGACGCCGAGTGCTGGTGGGAGGACGTGGTCGAGCACCGCGGGGTCGGCGGGGATGTCTTCGCGCCGTTCCGGGTGCTGGCGGAGGCCATGGGCGCGCTGCGCGAGGCGTACGGCGACGGCGGCCCTGGGCGGGATCTCGTACGGGAGGCGTATATGCGGCTCCAGGTGCGGGCGGCGCAGCGGGAGTTCGGCGACGAGGTGGCCGTGGTGTGCGGGGCGTGGCATGTCCCGGCGCTGGCGCGGAAGGCGGCCGTGGCGGCGGACCGGGCGCTGGTGAAGGGGCTGCCCAAGGTCAAGGCGGAGCTGACCTGGGTGCCGTGGACGTACCGGCGGCTGGCGCGGGCCGGGGGATATGGGGCGGGCATCGACTCGCCGGGGTGGTACGGGCATCTGTTCGAGGTGCCGGACCGGCCGGTCGAGCGGTGGCTGGCCAAGGTGGCGGGGCTGCTGCGGGCCGAGGACCAGGTGGTGTCGTCCGCCCATGTGATCGAGGCGGTCCGGCTCGCCGAGACGCTGGCGGTGATGCGGGGACGGCCGCTGCCGGGGCTCGGCGAGACCACCGACGCGGTGCGGGCGGTGATGTGCGAGGGCTCGGATGTGCCGCTGGCGCTGGTGCGGGACCGGCTGGTGGTCGGCGATGTGCTGGGCGAGGTACCGGCGGCGGCTCCGGCGGTGCCCTTGCAGCGGGACCTGGACCGGGCGCAGCGCAGGCTCCGGCTGAAGCCCGAGGCGCGGGAGCGGGAGCTGGAGCTGGATCTGCGCAAGGACACCGACGCCGGGCGCAGCAGGCTTCTGCACCGGCTGCGGCTGCTGGGCGTGGAGTGGGGCGAACCGGTGCGGTCCCGGGGCAGTACGGGCACCTTCCGGGAGACCTGGCGGCTGCGGTGGGAACCGGAGCTGGCGGTGCGGATCGCGGAGGCGGGGGTGTGGGGGACGACCGTGCTGGGCGCCGCGACCGCCAGGGCGGAGGGGGACGCGGTCGCCGCACCGGGGCTGGTCGAGGTCACGGCGCTCGCCGAGCGCTGTCTGCTGGCCGAGCTGCCGGACGCGCTCCCCGCGGTGATGCGCGTCCTGGCCGACCGCGCGGCGCTCGACGCGGATGTCGGCCATCTGGCGCAGGCCCTGCCCGCGCTGGTCCGTGCCCTGCGGTACGGCGATGTGCGGGGCACGGACACGCGGGCGCTGGCCGGGGTGGCGGCGGGGCTCGCCGAGCGGGTCTTCGTCGGCCTGCCCCCGGCCTGCGCGGCCCTCGACCGGGAGGCGGCGGAGGAGATGCGGCGCCATGTGGACGCGGTGCACGGGGCGGTGGGGCTGCTGGAGGAGAGCGGGGAGGCGGCGGGCGGTGCGGGCGCCGATCCGGATCAAGGACAGGGCATCGGCGGGATCTCCGGCGCGGGCGGGCTGCGGGCGCGGTGGCGGGAGGTGCTGGGGGTGCTGGCCGGGCGGGACAGTGTGCCGGGGGTGGTCCGGGGGCGGGCGGCGCGGCTGCTGCTGGACGACGGGCGGCTGGACCAGGACGGGGCCGCGCGGCTGATGGGGCTGGCGCTGTCGCCGGGGACGGCACCGGGGGACGCCGCCGCTTGGATCGAGGGGTTCGTCGGGGGCGGCTCCGGGGGCGGGATGCTGCTGGTCCATGACGAACGGCTGCTGGGGCTGGTCGACACCTGGCTGACGGGGGTGTCGCCGGAGGCGTTCACGGATGTGCTGCCACTGCTGCGGCGGACGTTCGCGGAGTACGAGGCGGGGGTGCGGCGCACGCTCGGTGAACTGGTCCGCCGCGGGCCGGGGGAGCGGGCGGTGGCGGTCGGCGCGGGGGCCGGGGTGCCCGGCTTCGGCGACACCCTCGACCCGGACCGAGCGGGCGCGGTGGCGCCGGTGGTGCGGCTGCTGCTGGGAGCGGCGGACGACGGACTCATGGGGGCGGCATGAGCGTGACGCAGAACATGCAGGACCCGCAGGACAGGGAGGCCACAGAAGCCACGGAGGGCAGGGAGCACACGGAGGAGGTCATGGGAAACGGCGGGGGAGCGGACCCGGCGCGGGAGCGCCTCCGGCGCTGGCGGCTGGTCCTCGGGGGCGGCGAGGGGGCCGACGGGACCGGATTCGGGCCGACCGGCCGGGACGCGGCGATGGACGGGGCGCTGTCCGCGCTCTACGGGAAGAAGGAGGACAAGGGGCGTTCGGGGAAGGACCGGGCGGCGGGGCTCGGGGCCTCGGCACCGGCGGTCGCGCGGTGGCTCGGCGACATCCGGACGTACTTCCCCTCCCCCGTGGTGCAGGTGATGCAGCGGGACGCCATCGACCGCCTCGGGCTGTCGACGCTGCTGCTGGAGCCGGAGATGCTCCAGGCGGTGGAGGCGGACGTCCATCTGGTCGGCACGCTGCTGTCGCTGAACAAGGCGATGCCCGAGACGACGAGGGAGACCGCGCGGGTGGTGGTGCGCAAGGTCGTCGACGATCTGGAACGACGGCTGGCCACCCGGACGCGCGCCACCCTCACCGGGGCGCTCGACCGCAGCGCCCGGGTCAGCCGCCCCCGCCACCACGACATCGACTGGAACCGCACGATCGCCGCCAACCTCAAGCACTACCTCCCCCAGCAGCGGACGGTGGTACCGGAGCGGCTGGTGGGGTACGGGCGGGCCGCGCGGTCGGTGAAGAAGGAGGTGGTGCTCTGCGTCGACCAGTCGGGGTCGATGGCGGCGTCGGTGGTGTACGCGTCGGTGTTCGGGGCGGTGCTGGCGTCGATGCGGTCGATCAGTACACGGCTGGTGGTGTTCGACACGGCGGTGGTGGACCTGACGGATCAGCTGGACGATCCGGTGGAGGTGCTGTTCGGCACCCAGCTCGGCGGTGGCACGGACATCAACCGGGCGCTGGCGTACTGCCAGTCGAGAATCACCCGGCCCGCGGACACGGTGGTGGTGCTGATCAGCGATCTGTACGAGGGCGGGATACGCGACGAGATGCTGAAGCGGGTGGCGGCGATGAAGGCGGCGGGGGCGCAGTTCGTGACACTGCTCGCGCTGTCGGACGAGGGGGCGCCCGCGTACGACCGGGAGCACGCGGCGGCGCTCGCCGCGCTGGGCGCGCCGGCGTTCGCCTGTACGCCGGAGCTGTTCCCGGAGGTGATGGCCGCGGCGATCGAGAAACGGCCGCTGCCGATACCGGACACGTCGGTCCACCAGCGATAGGGCGCGCGGGCGGCACAGGGGTGGCTGCTCCGCACGCCCCTGTATGGCACTCCGTGCCACAGATTGCGGCATCATGTGACGGGTATCACCGCTCAGGTGTGACTCTCGATTTAGGGGCGTTCCGGAAGCAGCGATAACCTGCGAGACGGACATGCCGCGCGCTCGGACACCGTGTGCGCTTCCCCTGTGACCCAAGCGGACGTCACGTTGCCCTTCGCGGCACGCCCACGCATCCATCGAACCGCGAGATCACTGATAGGGACGGAAGCGCGTGGACCTGTTCGAGTACCAGGCGAGGGACCTCTTCGCCAAGCACGATGTACCGGTGCTGGCCGGTGAAGTCATCGACACGCCTGAGGCGGCGCGCGCAGCCACCGAGCGCCTGGGCGGCAAGTCCGTCGTCAAGGCCCAGGTGAAGGTCGGTGGCCGAGGGAAGGCCGGCGGCGTCAAGCTCGCCGCGACCCCGGACGAGGCCGTCGCCCGCGCGACGGACATTCTCGGCATGGACATCAAGGGCCACACGGTCCACAAGGTGATGATCGCCGAGACCGCGCCGGAGATCGTGGAGGAGTACTACGTCTCCTTCCTCCTCGACCGTGCCAACCGCACCTTCCTCTCCATCGCCTCCGTCGAGGGCGGCATGGACATCGAGGAGGTGGCCGCCAACCGCCCGGAGGCCGTCGCCAAGACCCCGATCGACGCGATCGACGGTGTGACGCCGGAGAAGGCGCGGGAGATCGTCGCCGCCGCCAAGTTCCCGGCCGAGGTCGCGGACAAGGTCGCCGATGTCCTGGTCACGCTGTGGGACGTCTTCATCAAGGAGGACGCCCTCCTGGTCGAGGTGAACCCGCTGGCCAAGGTCGCCTCCGGTGAGGTCCTCGCGCTCGACGGCAAGGTGTCGCTGGACGACAACGCCGAGTTCCGTCACCCGGACTTCGAGGAGCTCCACGACAAGGCCGCGGCCAACCCGCTGGAGGCCGCCGCCAAGGAGAAGAACCTCAACTACGTCAAGCTGGACGGCGAGGTCGGCATCATCGGCAACGGCGCCGGGCTGGTCATGTCCACCCTGGACGTCGTCGCGTACGCCGGTGAGAACCACGGCGGCGTCAAGCCGGCGAACTTCCTGGACATCGGTGGCGGTGCCTCCGCCCAGGTGATGGCCAACGGTCTGGAGATCATCCTCGGCGACCCGGACGTCAAGTCCGTCTTCGTCAATGTCTTCGGCGGCATCACCGCGTGCGACGAGGTCGCCAACGGCATCGTCCAGGCGCTCCAGCTGCTCGCGGACCGCGGTGACGAGGTCACCAAGCCGCTGGTCGTCCGGCTGGACGGCAACAACGCCGAGCTGGGTCGCAAGATCCTCACCGACGCCAACCACCCGCTGGTGCAGCGCGTCGACACCATGGACGGCGCGGCCGACAAGGCCGCCGAGCTGGCCCACGCCGCAAAGTAAGCACTCAGGACGAGGACACCACACACCATGGCTATCTGGCTCAACAAGGACAGCAAGGTCATCGTCCAGGGCATGACCGGCGCCACGGGCATGAAGCACACCAAGCTCATGCTGGGCGACGGCACCAACGTCGTGGGCGGCGTGAACCCGCGCAAGGCGGGGACGACCGTGGACTTCGACGGCACCGAGGTACCCGTCTTCGGGACCGTCAAGGAGGCCATCGAGCAGACCGGCGCGAACGTATCCGTGATCTTCGTGCCGGAGAAGTTCACCAAGGACGCGGTGGTCGAGGCGATCGACGCCGAGATCCCGCTGGCCGTCGTGATCACCGAGGGCATCGCCGTGCACGACTCGGCGTCGTTCTGGGCGTACGCCGGCAAGAAGGGCAACAAGACCCGCATCATCGGTCCGAACTGTCCCGGCATCATCACCGTCGGTCAGTCGAACGTCGGGATCATCCCCGGTGACATCACCAAGCCGGGGCGGATCGGGCTGGTCTCGAAGTCCGGCACGCTGACGTACCAGATGATGTACGAGCTGCGGGACATCGGTTTCTCGACGGCCGTCGGTATCGGTGGTGACCCGATCATCGGGACCACTCACATCGACGCGCTGGCCGCGTTCCAGGACGACCCCGACACCGATCTGATCGTGATGATCGGTGAGATCGGCGGCGACGCGGAGGAGCGGGCGGCGGCGTTCATCAAGGAGAACGTGACGAAGCCGGTCGTCGGCTATGTCGCGGGCTTCACCGCGCCCGAGGGCAAGACGATGGGCCACGCGGGCGCGATCGTGTCCGGCTCGTCGGGTACGGCGCAGGCCAAGAAGGAGGCGCTGGAGGCGGCCGGGGTGAAGGTCGGCAAGACGCCGACCGAGACGGCGGAGCTGGCGCGCGAGATCCTGGCGGGCTGAGAACGTCCCTGCTGTGAACGCCGGTGGGCCCGCACCCTGCGCTGGGGCGGGCCCACCGGCGTTGTCGCTTACCCGCGCGAGCGGGGTGCCGCTGCGCCCACCCTCCCCCACGCTCGGCTTCGCTCGCGCGGGGGGACCCCCATCGCCCCAAGCGGCACGACTGCCCGCAGCTGGGGAGGGAAGGGGCGCTGGGGGCACCCCCTCCGGGGGAGGAACTGCGCGATCAGCCCCAACGCGCCCGCACCCGGCAACGCACCCGACGCACCCGTAGCTCCCCCGGCAACGCACTCAACGCCCCCCAACCCCCTCACTCCGCCACCGGAGTCAACCGTTCAGGACCCGCCGCCGCCTCCCCCCTCAGCTTTGCGCGCAGTGCGATCTGGGTGTCGGACAGCGGCCCCGGCGCCTGCCGCGGCGGCACCCCCCGCACCGTCTCCCCCGGTGCCACCGGCGGCTCGTACTGCGTGGGCGCCGTCCGCAGCGTGAGCGCCGTCGCGCCGATCAGCGCGACCGTGAACGCGATCGCCGCCCGCGTCCAGAACCGCGCCCGTCGCTCACCCGCCAGCCGCACCGGCTTCGGCTGGGACGCGCGGAGTCGCTCGGCGGACGCCAGCCGGGTCAGCCGATCGTGCAGCACCCCGGGATCGGACAGTTCCGGCAACCGCCCCGCGAGGGACTCGCGCGCGTGCATCAACCGGTTCGCCGTCGCCGGCGTACTCGCCTCCGTCTCCGCCGCGCTCTCCGCGAGACCGAGCCCCACCCCGTCGTAGAGGAGCAGGGTGCGGCGGTGCGGGGGCGGGAGTTCCAGCAGCGTGCCGAGCAGCGCGCGGTCCGCCGCGTCCGCCGGTGGGGCCTCCGGATGGCGGTAGCGCGGGCGGAAGCGGTGCCAGGGGGAGAGCGCGTACTCGTACGCCGCCGCCCGGACCCAGCCCGCCGGGTCCCGGTCGACCGCCACCTCAGGCCAGCGCTGCCACGCCTGCTGGAACGCCCGTTCCACCGCTTCCCGCGCCAGTTCCCGCCGCCCGCACAGCAGATACGCCTGCCGGACGAGGGCGGGGGCGCAGTAGGTGTAGAGCGCGTCGAACGCCTGACCGGGGGTCAGGGAGGAGCGCGGCCGGGGCGGCGGGTCGGCGGACACCGGTTCCGCGACCGCGGTCACCGTCTGCGCGGCGGCCGGTTTCAACGGCTCCTGCCGCCCCCGTACGGAAGACGCGGATGACGCGGAGGACGCTGAGGACACAGAAGAGGGCATGGGGGACGCGGAGGACGAAGGCATGCTCACTGGCTCCTGACGTGCTGTCACCCGGACGGCGTCCGACGTACCGCCCTCGGTCCGGCTACCGCCCTCGGTCCGGTCGCCGCCCCCGGACCCGTCCCGCTCCGGCTCGGCCAACCGGGCGAGCAGCTTGGCGTACGCCTCGCGCTTGCGTCCGCGCGGAGTGGTCCGGCCGTTCTCCCAGGCGCGTACCGTCTCGCGGGTGACGCCGACCTGGGTGGCGAGCTGAGCCTGCGTCAGCGAGGCGGCCTCGCGCAGCCGTCGGCACTCCTTGGGCGGGGGGAGCGGAGTGGCAGGGCTCTGTGTCACAGGGCGCCCCTTCGCTCGAAAAAGTACATAAACACATATTGGGCGACACATCCGAGGTTCGCCTGTTACGACGGGAAAGCGCGTGTCGTTGGGAGCATGGCGCTCGTGATCCCGATGACCGATCGCCCCGCCGACGGCAGCACCGCGCGCCCGCCCGGCCGCCGTCCCTCCCTGCCGTCGCTCACGGCGCTGTCGTCACTGCCCGCGCACCTCACCCACCGCGTCACCCACCGGTTCCCCCGGGGAGTCCCCCGCCTCCGCCGCCCCTCGTCCGGGCTCGTCGCGGGCGCGTTCGGCGGGGCGGTCGCCGCCGGGCTCGGCCTCGGTTCCTTCGCCGCCCTGGTGATGCTGATGTGGATCAGCTCGCCGTACCCCGACAGCGGCCCCGGCGGCGCCCTGCATCTCGCCGCCTCCCTCTGGCTGCTCGCGCACGGCGCCGAACTGATCCGCGCCGACACCCTCTCCGGCGTCCCCGCCCCCGTCGGCCTCACCCCGTTGCTGCTGGTCGCCGTGCCGCTCTTCCTGCTGCACCGGGCCGCCCGGGACGCCGTCGACCGCGCCGCCGAGGGCCACACCCCGGCCTCCGCCCGCACCGCCTGGACCGGTGTCGTCCTCGGCTATCTCGCCGTCGGCGCCGCCGCCGCGCTCTACGCCGCCGGAGGCGAACTGCGCCCCTCCTGGCCCTGGGCCCTCGGCTGTGTCCCGCCGATCGCGGTACTGGCGGCCGGTGCCGGGGTCTGGACGGCGTACGGGCGGCCCCATGAGCCGTTGCTCGATGTGCTGGTGCTGCTGCCCCGGGCGGTGCGCCGCAGGCTGCTGCCGCCGGTGGCCCGGGACCGCCTCGGCGAGGCGCTGCGAGCCGCAGCGGCCGGTACGGCGGTGCTGGTCGGCGGCGGTTCCCTGCTGGTCGCGGTCTCGCTGGTCGGGCACGGGTCCGCCGCCGGGGCCGCCTTCGCACAGCTGACGGAGGGCTGGTCGGGACGGTTCGCGGTGTTCCTGGTCTGTCTGGCCCTGGTCCCGAACGCCGCCATCTGGGGCGCCGCCTACGCGCTGGGCCCCGGATTCACCCTCGGCGTCGGCCAGGTCATCGGCCCGCTCAATTCCGCACCCGGCCCGCTGCTGCCGCCGTTCCCGCTGCTGTCCGCCGTACCGGACGCGGGGCCGGGCACGCCCTTCACCTGGGCCGCCGCCGCGGTTCCGGTGGCGGCCGGGCTGACGCTGGGCTGGTTCATGGCGGCGGCGGCCGTGCATGTCCCGGACGCCGGGTCCGAGACCGTCTCCGAGCCCGGCGCACCGCCCTGGCCGCCCCTGCCGCCCTGGTCCGCCCGGCGCACGATGTTCCTCACCCTGGTGGCGGCCATCCTCTGCGCCGCTGCCCTCGCCGCGCTCGCCGCCCTGTCCGGCGGCCCGCTCGGCGTCGCGGCGCTGGCCAGCTTCGGCCCCGTGGGCTGGCAGACCGGCACGGCGGCCCTGGCCTGGACAACGGCCCTGGGCATCCCCACCGCCCTGACGGTACGGGCCTGGCGCCTCAGGAGCGCCCGCAGACCCACCCCGGAGAAGCCGAAGAAGCCGAGGAAGCCAGGGACGCCGAAGAAGCCAGTGAAGCTGAAGAAGCCGGAGAACCCCGAGAGCCCCGGAAAACCGGAGACGGCGGAGACCACCGGTGCCGCCCCCGATTCCCCAGGAGCGGCACCGAAAGACAAACCCACGAAACCCACGAAAGCGACGAAAGCCAAGG
The DNA here is from genome assembly GCF_040609715.1 of Streptomyces sp. NPDC004610. Lineage (NCBI taxonomy): Bacteria > Bacillati > Actinomycetota > Actinomycetes > Kitasatosporales > Streptomycetaceae > Streptomyces > Streptomyces sp. NPDC004610. The sequence goes on from NZ_JBEXLA010000019.1 coordinate 86,238, forward strand.
AAGCGGCAGAGCCCACGGAGCCGAAGGAGCCCACGGAGCCGAAGGAGCCCACGGAGTCGACCGAGCCGAAGGAGCCGACGAAGTCCCCGCCCCCGGCGGCCACCACCACCCCCAACGACTCCTAGCCCTCCTGCCCCAGCACATCCCGCAACTGCTCCGGCAGCAGCTGATCACAGGACTGCCGCTGCTCATTGGTGAGGGCGTCACTGCGGCAGGTGTAGTAGTCGCGGTAGACGAGCTGGGCCACGAAGGTCGCCGCCACCAGCACGATCGCCAGCGACGCCGTCACGATCCCGCTGACCGCCGCCGTGGTCTGTGGACGCCCCGTCGGCTGCGGGGCGGGGTTGTCGGGGTCCTGCGTACGCGGCTTGGCGCGCAGCGCGCTGATGCCCCAGTACAGGGCGAGCGCGCCGAGCAGCAGTGCCACATACGGCCAGCTGAAGAGGGCGAAGAAGAACGCCCACATCCCGCTGAGCAGCGCGTACCGCGCGCGTCTCTGGGCGGGGTCGGTCGGGTCCCAGCGGGGACTGGGGCCACCGGAGCCGGAGCCGGGGCCGCCGCCGGGGCCCTCGGGCCGACCGCCGGGCCGCTCACCGAAGCCGCCGCCGGAGGAGCGGCCGGGCTGCCGGTCGCTCCACTGACCGCCCCAGGCCGGACGGCCACCACCCTCGCCCCCGTTCGACCCGCCCTCCGGCGGTCCCGACGAACCGTCCGACCCCTCCGGGCGGCGCGGCTGCCAGGGCTGGTCGGGCCTGCCCTCGGGCGGTGGCGCGAAGGGGTTGTCGGCCTGTCCGGAGTTCCCGGAGTTCCCGGAGTTCCCAGGGTTCCCGGACGAGGTGTCCGGCGTCGACGAAGGGCGCTCCCGCAGCAGCACACCGCTGCGCCGCCCACCCCGCTCCGGCAGCGGGGTCGACATGAGGAGTCGCGGAGTGCGGTCCGGCATCAAGTGAGCGTCATCCCTTGGTGGTCGAGGCTGGTCGGGGCGTGGTCGAGGGGTGGATCGAGAGGTGGGTCGGGGCGTGGTCGCAGCGGAGCGCTACGGCTCGGGCAGTCGGGGCTGGCAGTGCGGTGACCGGGCCGTCACCATCTGAAACGCTTCGTGCCCCACGCACGTTCCCGACCCGGCTCCCCCAGACGCTACCTTCCGGCCACGCCCCCGTCCCGTGGGGGCTGTCCGGTGTGCCGGTATCGTTGCTGACGGTCGGCCGCTTCGTAGGCTTCCCCGTATCCGGGGGCGTGAAGCATTCGTACGAACGCACATACCCCTGATGCGCATCTCCCCCGAACCACGGCCGAAACCAGAACGAGTACCAGAACGAGTACCAGAACCAGAGCGAGAACCAGCAGAACTTCAGAGCCCAGAGCCCTGAACCCAGAACCCAGAACCTGAGAGGGACGAACCCGTGGTCGAGCGTGTCAAGCGCCTCGTCGTGCTGGTCTCCGGATCCGGCACCAATCTCCAGGCGCTGCTCGACGAGGTCGCCGCGACCGGCACCGCCGCCTATGGCGCCGAGATCGTGGCCGTGGGCGCCGACCGCACCGGTGTCGAGGGGTTGGCCCGCGCCGAGCGCGCCGGGCTGCCGACCTTCGTCCGGCGCGTCAAGGACTACCCGACCCGCGAGGAGTGGGACGCCGCTCTCGCCGAGGCCGTGGCCGCGCACGAACCCGACCTCGTGGTGTCCGCCGGGTTCATGAAGATCGTCGGCAAGGAGTTCCTCGCCCGGTTCGGCGGCCGGTTCGTGAACACCCACCCCGCGCTGCTGCCCAGTTTTCCCGGCGCCCACGGCGTCCGGGACGCGCTCGCGTACGGCGCCCGGGTCACCGGCTGCACCGTCCACTTCGTCGACGACGGCGTCGACACGGGCCCGATCATCGCCCAGGGCGTGGTCGAGATCCGGGACGAGGACGACGAGAGCGCGCTGCACGAGCGCATCAAGGAAGTCGAGCGAAGGCTGCTCGTCGATGTCGTGGGGCGGCTCGCCCGCAACGGCTATCGCATCGAGGGACGAAAGGTATTTATCCCGTGACCGCCACCGAGACCGCCAGCGCCAGCGCCAGCGCAAGTGTCAGCGCCAGCGCCAGTGCCACCGCCACCGGCGAGAGCACCAAGCGGCCGATCCGCCGGGCGCTGGTCAGCGTCTACGACAAGACCGGCCTCGAAGAGCTGGCACGCGGCCTGCACGAGGCGGGCGTCGCCCTCGTCTCGACCGGCTCCACGGCCGGGCGGATCGCCGCCGCCGGTGTCCCGGTGACCAAGGTCGAGGAGCTGACCGGCTTCCCGGAGTGCCTGGACGGCCGGGTCAAGACCCTGCACCCCAAGGTGCACGCGGGCATCCTCGCCGATCTGCGCCTCGCCACCCACCGCGAGCAGCTCGCCGAGCTGGGCGTGGAGCCCTTCGACCTGGTCGTGGTGAACCTCTACCCGTTCCGCGAGACGGTCGCCTCCGGCGCCTCCCCCGACGAGTGCGTGGAGCAGATCGACATCGGCGGCCCCTCCATGGTCCGCGCCGCCGCCAAGAACCACCCGTCCGTGGCGGTCGTCACCAGCCCCGCCCGGTACGCGGACGTGCTGGCCGCAGCCGCCGGTGGAGGCTTCGACCTCCCCACCCGCAAGCGCCTGGCCGCCGAGGCGTTCCAGCACACCGCCGCCTACGACGTGGCCGTGGCGAACTGGTTCGCGACCGAGTACGCCCCCGTCGACGACTCCCCCTTCCCCGACTTCCTGGGCGCCACCTGGGAGCGCGAGAACACGCTGCGCTACGGCGAGAACCCGCACCAGCCGGCCGCCCTGTACGTCGACCCGGCGGGCGGCGGCCTCGCCCGCGCGGAGCAGTTGCACGGCAAGGAGATGTCGTACAACAACTACACGGACACGGACGCCGCGCGCCGGGCCGCCTACGACCACGACGAGCCCTGCGTGGCGATCATCAAGCACGCCAACCCCTGCGGGATCGCGATCGGCGCGGATGTCGCCGAGGCGCACCGCAAGGCGCACGCCAGTGATCCGCTGTCGGCGTTCGGCGGGGTGATCGCGGTGAACCGCCCGGTCAGCAAGGAGATGGCGGAGCAGGTCGCCGAGATCTTCACCGAGGTCATCGTGGCCCCGGACTACGAGGACGGCGCCCTGGAGGCCCTCGCCCGCAAGAAGAACATCCGGGTCCTGAAGGCACCGGGCGCCCCCGCGAACGCGGTCGAGGTCAAGGCCGTCGACGGCGGCGCCCTGCTCCAGGTCACCGACCGGCTCCAGGCCGACGGCGACGACCCGGCGCACTGGACCCTGGCGACCGGCGACGCCCTCGGCCCCGCCGAACTGCGCGAGCTGGCCTTCGCCTGGAAGGCGTGCCGCGCGGTGAAGTCCAACGCGATCCTGCTGGCCAAGGACGGCGCCTCGGTCGGCGTCGGCATGGGCCAGGTCAACCGGGTCGACTCCGCGAAGCTCGCCGTCGAGCGGGCGGGCGCCGAGCGTGCGCAGGGCGCCTACGCCGCGTCCGACGCGTTCTTCCCCTTCCCCGACGGCCTGGAGATCCTCACCGCCGCCGGGGTCAGGGCCGTGGTCCAGCCGGGCGGCTCGGTCCGCGACGAGCAGGTCGTGGAGGCGGCGCGCAAGGCGGGCGTGACGATGTACTTCACCGGCACCCGGCACTTCTTCCACTGACCCGAGCCACCCGACGGCTCCTGAGGGAGATTCAGGAGTTCCTGAACTCAGGAACTCAGGAGTTCAGGAACTTCCCGCAGGAGCCGTTGGCCACCCAGCGGTGGGAGCTGATGCCGTTGTTGACCGGCTCGCCGCTGGTGAAGGTGTGACCGCTGAGGCTGGACATGTAGTACTCGGACTTCGCGAGGCAGGTGTGGCCGCCCGCCCAGTCCTGGCCGGTGCCGTTGAAGACCTGGACGGCCAGCCCGGACGTGCCCTTGTGCAGGATGGACGACGCCTTGTTGGTGTCATCGCCCTGGAAGGGGCCGGAGCTGTTGCCCCAGTCCGAGTCCCAGCTCTCGGTGGAGCCCATGAAGCCGCTGCACTGGGTGTGGTCGTAGGCGTAGAAGCGGCCACTGACGGCACTGTTCCACGCGGTGTCGCAGGCCGCCGACGCCTGGGCGCCGGACGCCGGGAGGATCACGCCGAGGGCGGTGAGTCCGAGGGTCGCGGTGGTGGCGAGGATCTTGCGCATACAGGTCACTCCTTGGTTGTCGGTGCGGGTGTGGTGGACGAGCCGGTGATCCGCTCGGCGCGGGCGAGGGCGGCGACGCCCAGCCGTTCGTACGTCGCGATGTCCTCGCCGTAGCGGTCGAGCTGTCTCTCCCGGTACTCGCTCTCCAGCGCGCGGGCCGTGGTGGCCAGCGGCGTCTCGGTGGCGCAGGTCGCCTCGGTGACCGCGAGGTCCACCTCGACGGCGTACGCCTGTTCGGGGACGAGGCCCTCGATCAGCTTCGGGAGCGCCTCGCGGGCGGCGGGTGGGTCGGCGTAGTCATGGCCCGCCTCGCGCATGCACCCGGCCCAGGCGCCGAGGGCGGCCGTGAAACGGGGGTCCGCCAGCAACTGAGGCAGATAGAGCGCGCTGAGGTTGGTCGCCGTCTTCTCGGCCTTGAACCATGCCTCGAAGTCGCCGTACAACGCGCCCTTGGCAGCCGCCTGGCAGCCCTGGCGCGGGGTCTGGACCGTGCCCCCGGCGGGCAGCGCCGCGCGGAGCATCCCGCCGGACGGCCCGCCCTCCAGCGCCCTGCCGTACCGGACACGGTCGTCCTCGGGAAGCGCGTTCGCGTAGGCGTGGTTACGGTCCTCCCGCTGACGCCGCTCCAACCGGTCCTGGAACCGGCTGCCGTAGCCGTGGCGCCCGGCCCAGCCGGGGTCCGTCAGGACGTACCCCGAGCCCTTCAGCTCCTCCTCGTCCGGCAGTTCGGCCGCCCAGTACGCGAACCCCGCGTCCTCCATGCACTCCTTGACGAGGCTCTGCTCGGCACGCTGGATCAGCAGCCGCTCGGCGTCGTTCAGCTCCCGCCCGGCCCCGTCCTCCTCACAGCCGGTCGCTGCCGCGAGGAGGACGAGCAGCGACGTCACGGCGAGGCTCCGCCTCATGGTCACGCTCCCCGAAGTCCGCGCCTCCCCCGTGGCGGCGCGGTGATGACCACGGTGGGGGAGGGGCGGGGGGAGGGGTACCTCAAAGGTTGCAGGGTGGTTCGGTCAGCTCGCACCAGACGGTTTTGCCGTCAGCGGCCCGAACCATCCCCCAGCGCTCGGCGATCGAGTCGAGCAGCAGCAGCCCTCGGCCGGTCTCTTCGTCCCGGCCGGGGTGCCGGGCGACGAGTACGGCCGGTGGTCCTGAGTCGGTGACCTCCAGCCGGGTTCGGCCATCAGCCGTCCGCGCGAGCCGTACGGTCACGGGTGTGCCGTGACCGACATGCCGGATCACATTGGTGAGCAGTTCGGTCAGGCAGAGCTGCACGTCGGGGCAGGGCGTCCTCAGGTGGTTCCGCACCGCCCGCCGTGCTTCGGGCACCGCCTCGGGCTCGGCCAGAAGCGCAAGGGTCAGCGCTTCGGCCACAAGCTGTCCGGTCATTCGGCCGCCGCCTGGCGCAATGCCCTCGCGAGGGCGCGGGCGGTGGTGGTGTTGCAGTTGCCGAGCGTCACCAGTGGCGGCAGTCCTGCGCTTGCGAACGCCGGCAGATCCGCACCGAGCGAGGGAAGCGTGATGCCATGTGCCTGTAAGGCCGCGCGCAGATCTTCCACGCAGACATCGATCTCGTAGGGGGGTTGCATGAGTACGCCTCCAAGAGCGTGGTGTGACGGAACAGTCACAGAGTGGAGGCGGAGTGCATACGGTGGAAGGGCTTTCTTTTGCGCAACGGCAACTGTGCAATGGCGGTGATGAGTTGTGCCCGGGAAGAAGGATCCCGACCCTTCGGAGAACATCCCCTGTTTCTATGGCGCCGAGTTGCGCTATCGCCGCGAGTTGGCAGGGCTGACACTGGAACAAATGGTCGAAGGGAGCTTTCGCGGAGCTTCGTATCTCAGCCAGATCGAACGCGGTGAACGCCGGATGCCGATCGACTTGGCCCGGCACGTGGATCGGAGACTGGGAACGGACGGGTTTTTCGAGCGGCGTTGTGAAGATGCCGCCAAGGCGAGGAACTCCGGGCACCCGCTGTACTTCCAGGACGTACCCGACCTTGAGAAGCAGGCGGAGACGCTGGAGGAGTGGCAGCCCCATGTCATCCCGGGACTCCTGCAGACCAAGGAGTACACGCGATGGCTCATCCGGTACGAGGCTCCGGGCACAGACCCGGATACGACTGAGGCGCGCGTCTGCGCGCGGGCAGCGCGCGCGGAGTTGTGGAAGCGGGACGACCGCCCCTTCTACTGGGGGATCCTGCGCGAGTCGGTCATCAAGCGGGCCGCCCTGCCGCCGCTGTTGATGGCCGAGCAACTGGAGCACATCCTGGAGGTGATCCGGTCGACGCAGAGCATTTTCCAGATCGTTCCGGAAACCACCGCTTGGGTTCCCCTGCAGCACGCCATGGCCAAGCTGATGACGTTCGCGGATGCGCCGCCACTGGTGTGGACGGACACCAACTTCGACGGGCAGATCGTCGATTTCCCGGCCCGTGTGAAGGCTTACCAAAGGGCCTACGATCACCTGCGGGCCGTCGCCCTCCCACCGGAGACGTCCCTGACCTTGATCGAAGAAGCAGCGAGGACATACAGAGATGAAGCTCAGCAGGAGGCTTGACCTCGGCTCCGCCGCCTGGAAGAAGAGCAGCTACAGCGATGCCCAAGGCGCCGACTGCGTCGAGGTCGCCACCAACCTCCCCGGCATAACCCCCGTCCGCGACACCAAAACCCCCACCGGCCCCACCCTCATCGTCTCCGCAAACGCCTGGGCCGCCTTCGTCACCGCCGTGAAGGCGTGACGAGGCGGCCCTCGGTCATCGCGGACGCAATCAGTACCGCGGGCGGTTGAACCACGCCTTACCGTTCGCGTTGCCCGCGAACACAGCGATCAGGATGCCGAGCACGAGGTGGATGATGCCCAGAATCGTGAACGGGTAGAGGGCGAGCACCGCCGTCAGGATGCCGAACACCAGGATCGTCACCCGGGTGCCGTTGGTGCCGGAACTGAACTTGGTGGCGAGCACCGCCGCCCAGATCAGCCAGGCGAGCGCGAGGACGACGAGGCCCCACAGCATGCCGGTCGAGTAGTCGGCGAGCTGCTCGAAGGCGGGGTCGTCCTGCGCCTGGTCGATCGCCACCGCGGAGAAGCCGAACAGCACGACACCGAGTGCCTGGAGCCCGACTATGACCCAGAGCAGCACACGCGCGGTGTTCACCGTGCCCGGCATCGTGGTCGGCGCGGGCGGCCCCCCGTACGGGCTGACCGGCGGCGCCTGCGGGTAGCCGTACCCCGGGTTGGGCTGCTGCTGCTGGCCGTACGGCTGCTGGCCGCCCTGGGGGGCGCCATAGGGGTTGTTCTGGTCGCCGAAACTCATGGCGGGGATTCCTCCGTTGTCGCTTTGTGCGGGGACGACGCGCGGCGGCACGGTGTGGAGGAGAAGGAGTCACAGAAAGCGGTTCGTCCCCCCGGTACTGCCCGCGGCACTGTGTCTCACATCGTTCTTCAGCCCTGGCGGGATTGTCCAGCCGCGGGCGGGATGTGTTGTGCAAGTGCAACATCACCGATCTTGGGAGGATCGGCGATTGGAACAGAGGGGCGGTCATCCGGGAGGATGGGGTCATGACCGCCCAGATTCTCGATGGCAAGGCCACCGCAGCCGCGATCAAGTCCGATCTGACCGTCCGCGTGGCGGCGCTGAAGGAGAAGGGCGTCACGCCCGGCCTCGGCACGATCCTGGTCGGGGACGACCCCGGCAGCCGTAAGTACGTCGCCGGTAAGCACCGCGACTGCGCCGAGGTCGGTATCGCCTCCCTCCAGCGCGAGCTGCCCGCCACGGCGACGCAGGAGGAGATCGAGGCGGCCGTCCGCGAGCTGAACGACGACCCCGAGTGCACCGGCTACATCGTGCAGCTCCCGCTGCCCCGGGGCATCGACGAGAACCGGATCCTGGAGCTGATGGACCCGGACAAGGACGCCGACGGACTCCACCCGATGAACCTCGGCCGTCTCGTCCTCAACGAGCCCGCCCCCCTGCCCTGCACCCCCAACGGCATCCTGACCCTGCTGCGCCGCTACGGCGTGGAGATCAAGGGCGCCGAGGTGGTCGTCGTGGGCCGTGGGGTCACCATCGGCCGTCCGATGCCCCTCCTCCTCACCCGCCGCACCGAGAACGCCACGGTGACGCAGTGCCACACCGGCACCCGCGATCTCGCCGCCCACCTCAAGCGCGCCGACATCATCGTCGCCGCCGCAGGCTCCGCCCATCTGGTGCGCGCCGAGGACGTCAAGCCGGGCGCGGCCGTCCTGGACGTCGGGGTCTCGCGCAGCGCCGAGGGCAAGATCGTCGGCGATGTCCATCCGGATGTGGCCGAGGTGGCCGGTTTCCTCTCCCCCAACCCCGGCGGGGTCGGCCCGATGACCCGGGCCCAGCTGCTGGTCAACGTGGTCGAGGCGGCGGAGCGCAGTGTCGGCTGACGGCAGGACCGAGGAGCAGCGCGCCGAGTCGGAGTCCGAGGTCGAGCCCGGCGCCGACTCCGGCACCGGCGCCGCCGCCGCCGAGTACGAGGAGCCCGCGGCGACCGACGCGGTCAGCGCCCCCGACGCCGAGGGCCGGCCGCGCCGGACCACCCGGCGCTTCCCCCTGTTCACCCGGGACACCGCCCGCCCCGAGGGCGGCGGCCGGGCGGCCGGCGGCGACGCCCCCGCCCCGGCCCGCCAGTGGCCGATGCTCACGGTGCTGTCCCTCGTCGGCCTCGGCCTGCTGCTGACCGCCCTCGACGTCTTCCGCTACGGCACGCTGCTGATCGGCGCCGGGCTGCTGGCCGGGGCGGTCCTGCGGTTCGTGCTGCCCGGCGTCGGCATGCTCGCCGTCCGCTCCCGCTTCACCGACATCGTCACCTACGGGGTGCTCGGGCTGTCGATCGTGCTGCTGGCGATGATGGCCCAGCCGAAGCCCTGGCTGGAGATCCCGTTCCTCAAGGACACCCTGCACTTCACGGTCGACCAGTAGCCCCGGGGGCCGTTCCGGCGGCGGCCCGTCCTCACCCCCGATGAAGGACGGACCGCCGGTGCGCCCACGCTGTCGCACCGGAACGGCCCCTTCAACGGCTGTCCGGGACCTGTGGCACGGAAGTGACCGTTCCGCTACGGTGTGCGCGCGCCGTGAAGCTAATCTGCTGACGGGTTAATGTGATGAACCGGGGCGTCCCAGACGCTCCGCGGTTGTTCGTGCGGTAGCTCGTGAGTGCAGACTGGACCACCGGTCTTCGGGCGTGCGACGGTGCATGCCCGCGGGCCCCGTGCTCCCGTGCGCCCCCACCCCGGGAAACTGAGATCCTGATCCGGCGCATCCCCGTGGGTAGTCCAGACCGGGGCTCGGCACCGGGGCATCTCGCGCGGGGGGAACGACGCGGGCGAACAACGCGGGGCAGCGACGCGGGGAACAACCAGCACGTACCGGGGGGAAGAGGGGGAAGCGCAATGCCTCGTTGGAAGGCACTGCCCGATGAACTCGATCCACAGATCAGGGAGTTCACCAGCCAGTTGCGCCGGCTCGTGGACCGCAGCGGTCTGAACGTCGCGGCCGTCGCCGACCGCACGGGATACAGCAAGACGTCCTGGGAGCGTTATCTCAATGGACGGCTGCTCGCGCCCAAGGGCGCGATCGTCGCCCTGGCCGAGGTCACCGGCACCAATCCGGTCCATCTGACCACCATGTGGGAGCTGGCCGAGCGCGCCTGGAGCCGCTCCGAGATGCGGCACGACATGACCATGGAGGCCATCCGGATCTCCCAGGCCCGAGCCGCGCTCAGCGAGTTCGGCGCCCAGCCCGGCAAGGCCAAGGGACGGTCGGCCCGGAGGAACGACGGACCGGGATCGAGCGGATCGAGTGGGCCGAGCGGACCGAGTGGACCGGCTGTGACACCGGGGATCGCCGGACCGGCGGGGGTGTCGCCGACGGTGCCGCAGCGGCCGTCGGGACCATCGGGACCGGCAGGGCAGGCGGGACGGACAGGGCAGGCGGGGCAGGCAGGACCATCGGGTCCGGCGGGGACGTCTGGGCCGCAGCGGACGTCGTCGTCCGGGCCGGAGCAGCCGTCCGGTTCCTCCGGTTCGTCGTCGGACGGGCCCGAGGACGCCGTGAACTCGTGGCGGCTGGCCGGGTACCAGGGGCCGTCGCGCACCGGCGTGCGCGGGCCCGGTTCCGGGGTGCGCGAGGGCAGGCCCGAGGGGGCGGCCACACCGCCGTCGGGGTCGCCGCTGGCAGGGACCGGGATGGGTATGGGTGCGGGTGCGGGTGCCGGGGCGTATGGGGAGCCGTCCCGGGGCGGGCGCCACGGGTCCGGGTCCGGGGGTGGTAAGCGGCGGGTGACGATGTTCCTCGCCGGGGTCGTGGGCGTGCTGGTCGTGGTCGCCGGGGCGTTCTATCTGACCCGGGGCGGCGACACCGCGGACGAGGGCACCGAACCCAAGCCCAGCCCCACCGTCACCGCCAGCGTCGAGCTTCCGCCGGGCGTGGAGTGCAGCGGGGCGAGCTGTGTGGGCAAGGACGCCGAGGCCATGGGGTGCAGCGGCGATCTGGTGACCACCACCGCCAGCGCGGTCGTCGGCACCACCACCGTCGAGGTCCGCTACAGCAAGACCTGCCAGGCCGCGTGGGGCCGGATCACCCTGGGCACCACGGGCGACGCGGTCGACATCAGCGCGGGCGGCGCCGAGCAGATCGGCACCATCACCGAGGCCGGGGACACCATCGCGTACACCCCGATGGTCGCGGTCGAGGACGCCGAGAAGGCGGTCGCCTGCGCGACGCTGGCCACCGGCGAGACCGGGTGCACCCAGTAGCGGCGCACTCGGTGGTGGTCTACCCGGTAACACGGAGCGGCGCGGGGCGGACCGGTATCACCGGTTTGCCCCGGTATGCGGGTGAGCGGACGGCGGGATTCACTCGTACGAGTTAACGCTCGTGCGCATGGTCGCCCTGAGGCCGGGAAAGCGGACGGTACCCCCACGGGATCCGGTGACGGACCCCGCCAGGGCGGCCGTTCCGTCCCCCCTCTCCCCGACGGACGGCCGCCCCTTTCTCTTCCCCTTTCTCTTCTGCCTTCTCTTCCGCAGGGCGGGGAACCCCTTGTTCGCGGCAGGTGGCCGCTGTGGCGTCGGCCACAGGACCCGGGCCGTTCCCGTCGGGGGATGCGCGATAGCCTGACCGCTGGATCTGTCTTGATGCCAAGAGATCGATCATCCGCCCGGGGCCGGGACGCCCCACCGCCAGCTGTCATACGGAGAACGCCATGACCCGCACTCCCGTGAACGTCACCGTCACCGGCGCGGCCGGCCAGATCGGTTACGCCCTGCTCTTCCGCATCGCCTCCGGCCAGCTGCTCGGCGCGGACGTGCCGGTCAGGCTGCGTCTGCTGGAGATCACCCCGGCGCTCAAGGCCGCCGAGGGCACGGCGATGGAGCTGGACGACTCCGCGTTCCCGCTGCTCCAGGGCATCGACATCACCGACGACCCGAACGTCGCCTTCGCCGGTGCCAATGTCGCCCTGCTGGTCGGCGCGCGTCCGCGCACCAGGGGCATGGAGCGCGGTGACCTGCTGGAGGCCAACGGCGGCATCTTCAAGCCGCAGGGCAAGGCCATCAACGACCACGCCGCGGACGACATCAAGGTGCTGGTCGTCGGCAACCCGGCCAACACCAACGCCCTGATCGCCCAGGCCGCCGCGCCGGACGTACCGGCCGAGCGGTTCACCGCGATGACCCGCCTCGACCACAACCGCGCGCTCACCCAGCTCGCGAAGAAGACCGGCACCCCGGTCTCCGAGATCAAGCGGCTGACGATCTGGGGCAACCACTCCGCGACCCAGTACCCGGACATCTTCCACGCCACCCTCGCCGGGAAGAACGCGGCCGAGGTCGTCAACGACGAGCAGTGGCTCGCGGACGACTTCATCCCGACCGTCGCCAAGCGCGGTGCGGCGATCATCGAGGCCCGGGGCGCCTCCTCCGCGGCCTCCGCCGCCAACGCCGCGATCGACCATGTGTACAGCTGGGTCAACGGCACGGACGAGGGCGACTGGGTGTCGATGGGCATCCCGTCCGACGGTTCCTACGGTGTCCCCGAGGGCCTGATCTCCTCCTTCCCGGTGACCTGCAAGGACGGGGCGTACGAGATCGTCCAGGGGCTGGAGATCAATGAGTTCTCGCGGGCGCGGATCGACGCGTCGGTGCGGGAGCTGGCGGAGGAGCGGGACGCCGTGCGCGGGCTCGGTCTGATCTGACGCCGGTTCCTCGGCATTCGTCGTCCGCGGGCGCGTGGGGGCTGGTCGCGCAGTTCTCCCCCAGAGGGGGTACCCCCAGCGCCCGTTGGGCGTCGGTACCTCACACGTTTTCCTGTCACCGGTGTTTTCCGGGCCCGAGGGTGTCCGTACGCCGTACGTGCCGGGGTGTGCGCCCCTATGCTGATGCATCTCAACTTGCCTTTATTTAGGGGCAATTGGATCATCCGCGCCTCGGGGGAGCCGTGTGACTACCGTTTCCGCGCCATCTCAGCCGCCGCCGCCCGTATCACCGCCCGTCCCGCCGCACGCCAGTGAGGCGACCCGGCTGCTCTGCGCCGGGACCTATCTGAGCGCCGCCTACCGGGACCGGGTGATCGAGGAGCTGTATCTCCACGAGCAGCGGATCGCCCCGCCCTCGCTCGGCCACGACGCCGCCCGCGTCCTCGCCCACGCCCTGCGCGCCCGCCGTCTGGAACTGACCTGGGCCGCCGCCATCGTCGCGCTGTGGATCGTCGGCGTGGTGGTGACCGACATGCTGCTGATCGGGTATCTGCTGCCCGAGGTGGTGCTGGCGCTGGCCGGTGTGGTGCGCGGCACCGCCGAACATCCCGCTCCGCTGCGCCGGTTCGTGGCGCTCGTCCTGCGCTGGCTGGGCCGGTTCTGCTTCCTGGTGTTCCTGTTCATCACCGTCCTGATCGTCCTGTTCGTGGGGGAGGAGGGCGGGTCGGCGGCGCCGGTGTTCGGTGGGGACGGGCAGATCGGGCCGGCCCAGGTCTGGCTTGCCCTGGTGGTGCTGCTGGCGGTGGCGGTGTGCAACGCCGGGCAGCGCGGCCAGTTCGCCCGGGTGATGGGCGCCGAACTGGCGCCGGAGCGGTTCCCGGACGCCGTCTCCGACCCGGCGGAGAGCGCCGAGGGGCAGCGCTTCCGGCGGCTGAGGGACCGTATCCGGCTGGAGCAGCACAAGCCGCTGATCATGTACCACGAGGCCCGTCCCTTCTGCGGGGCGGGCGCCGCCCACGACACCTGGGTGCTGGCCGTCGAACTGCGGCCGGAGGAGGACGGGGCGGCCCGGCCGCTCGGCAACCGGATCGTCCTCGACACCGTCGAGCCGCTGCTCGCCGCGCTCCGGGTGCCCGCCGAGCACGCGGGCGACGCCGGGCGGGACCGGCTGCGGCGGCTGGAGATCGACGAGTGTGTCTTTCTGCCAGCCGAGGGGCTCCGGCGGCGCGTGGACGCCCCCTTCGGCGCCGAGGAATTCGAACGCCACCGCACCCGCGCGGTCGAGGAGGGCGCCGAGAAGCGCCGCCACTTTCTGCGGGTGCGGGTCGGCGGCTGGGAGGAGGAACTCGTCGTCACCGTGTTCGTCCGGGTCCACACTCAGGGGCGGATGCTGATGCTGGAGATCGCCCCGCATGTCCTCCAGCCGATCCGGGCCGACTTCAAGGACGCCGACCGCGCCGCCCACCGCTTCCGCAGCATCAACGCCGTCGCCAAGGCGGCCTGGGCGGTCGGACAGGTTCCCGGCTCGGCCGTACGGTCCCTGGTCACCCTCGCCCGGGGCGCCGCCCACGGCTGGGCCACGCTCACCGGCGGCCATGGTGCCGCCCTGCCCGAGGGCCCCGCGGTGTCCGTCCGCGAACTGGGCTCCGCGGCCACGGGATCGCTGTTCCAGCAGATGGACGTCGACCGCTATCTCAAGAGCATCCAGGACCGTATCGCCGAGGGCGTGAAGGCCGCCCTCGCCGCGCACGGCTACCGCACCGGCGAGTTCGTCCAGAAGGTCGTGAACATCAGCAACGGCGGGGTCCACATCGGGTCCGTCCGGGACAGCACCTTCGCGGTCGGCGACCGGGCCCAGGCCCACTCCACGACGGGGAACATGACGAAGAAGGGACCCGACGGCGATGACGACTGAGGGTGGGACGAGCAAGGGTGAACCGACGGTCCGCATCGGTGATGTCTCCGGCAGCACCTTCGCCATCGGCAGCCATGCGCACGCCGAGAGCCACCATGGCGGGGCCGGTGCCGGGGCCGGTGATCCGGCGGTTGCCGAACTGCTGTCGGCCATCGGGGAGTTGCGCGCCGATCTCACCCGGGTCCGCGCGGACGACCGTACCGCCGCGCTGGACGCCGAACTCGCCGGGGCCGAGGAGGAGATCGACCGTACCGGCGCGGTGGAGCGGACCCGGCTCCAGCGGCTGCGGCGACTGCTCACCGATTCCGAGGCGCTGATGGCGCTGCTGGCGTCGGCGGGAGCGGTGGCCACGGCGGTGGCGGGGCTGCTGTGACGGGCCCGGGGGAAGGGCCTTCCGACCGGCGGATCTGGAACGAGGACACCCAGCGGTGGGAGGACGGGGCGGGGGAGTCGACGGCTCGGGTGTCTTTGCCGCCGATGCCGATGCCGATGCCGATGCCGATGTCGAGTCCGGTGCCGGTGTCGAATCCGGTGCCGGTGCCGGGGCGGGACGGGATTGAGGCGGGGCCGGATGCGTTGGTGCCGGATGGGCTGGGGCCGCCGCGAGCGGCCTCTGATGGCCCCTTTGTCGGGTTCGCCGGTTTCTGGCGCGAGCCGTCCCGGCTGGGGGTGGCCGTAGTCGCGGGGGTGGTGGTCGTCGGGGTGACGGTGGTGATGATGCTGGTCCGGGGGCCGGATGAGTCGGGGGAGGGGGGTGGCGGCGAGGCGGGGTCCGGGTACGGCTCCTCCGAGTCGGTGTTGCCGGGGACGGACGAAGGTCTGGAGACGGACGGAGGTATGGGGACGGACGGAGGTACGGAGACGGCCGCATCCGGCTATCCCTCCGCCGCCTCTCCTTCCCCCTCCTCCTCCCTTTCCCCTCCCACCGCCGGTGCCTCCTCCTCCGCCCCCTCCCCCTCCCCGCCGCCCTCCGGCTATGAGGTCGTCGTCGATCCCGAAGGGTTCCGGATCGCCGTGCCTCAAGGGTGGGAGCGGGACGCCGAGCCGTCGCAGTACGGCTTCGACGTGGTGAACTACCGCTCCCCGGAAGGGGACCGGCGGGTCCAGGTGTTCGAGATCGCCGAGGTGGTGCCGGACGACTCCTTCGCGCTGTTCCGGTCGGCGGAGACCCTCAAGCCGGACGGTTACCGGGAACTCTCCTTCGAGGAGCTGACCGCCTCCCGGGTGACCGGAGCGCGGCTCGAATACCTGGCCGACTCGATCGGTGACGAGCCGGATGTGGGGACCTGGCATGTGGTGGACGCCCGGTTCAGCGCGATGAACGGCGGCGGGTACGCCATCGCCGCCTATGGGCGGGACTCGGACGGGCGGGAGGACGAGTTCGAGCTGATGGAGGCGGGGGTGGAGTGGTTCTGCTCGCCGGACGGGCTGTGCGGGTGAGGGCGGGCTCGGCGCCCTCCGGGGTCCGCGGTCCGTTCGAGGTCAGCGGTCCGCTCGTGGCCGGCCGTCCCTCCGGGGTCACCAGTCCGTGCTGCCCGGAGGGATGCGGCGGGTCACCATCAGCCGGTTCCAGCTGTTGATCGCCGTGATCAGGGCGATCAGATGGGCGAGCCGGGGGCCGTCGAAGTGGCGGGCCGCCTCCTCGTAGACCTCGTCCGGGACGAAACCGTCGGTCAGGACGGTGATCGCCTCCGTCAGGGCCAGCGCGGCGCGCTCCCGGGTGTCGAACTCCGGGCCGGACTCCTCCCAGGCGGCCAGCAGATCGAGCTGCCGCTCCCGCACCCCGTGCTGACGGGCCAGCGCGAGATGCATGTCCAGACAGAACGCGCAGTGGTTGAGCTGCGAGGCCCGGATCTGGACCAGCTCGGCGAGTGCCGGGTCGCCCAGACCGCGCTTGGCGGCGGCGCTGACCGACTGCATCGCCGTACGGACCTGCGCGTCCAGCGCGGTGCTGCGGGCGGTCACCGGGAGCCGGCCGGGCGGTAGTGGCCCGGGGTCATCCGGGTGGTCACCCCGATCCGGTTCCAGGCGTTGATCACCGTGATCGCGGCGATCAGCTGGGCCAGCTCGCCCTCCTCGAAGTGCGGCGCGACCCGCTCGTAGACCTCGTCCGGGACGAAACCGTCGGTGAGGACCGTCACCGCCTCGGTCAGCTCGATCGCCGCGAGTTCCTTCTCGGTGTAGAAGTGCCGGGACTCGTCCCAGGCGGCGAGCGCGATGATCCGCTCCACGCTCTCGCCGTCCGCGAGGGCGTCCTTGCTGTGCATGTCGAGGCAGAACGCACAGTGGTTGAGCTGCGAGGCGCGGATCTTCACCAGGTGGTGGAGCGTGGGGTCCAGGCCCCGCTTGGCGGCGGTGTCCAGCCGGATCATCGCCTTGTAGACCTCGGGCGCCAGCTCGGCCATCCTCAGACGCTGGGGGATCTCCGGGGCGTAGGTCACTTCTGTGCCGGTGTCGTTCCTGGTACCGGTGGCGGCTTCGTTCCTGGTACCGGTGGCGGTTTCGGTGGTCATGGGTTGGAGCCTATGAGTGGTGCGGCCCGGGGGTATGGTCCATTTTCATGGAGAAGGAGTGGGCCAATTCGGGTCCCGAGGTACGTCCGGCGGCGGGGCGGGAGCCCTCCGGTGGGCTCGGGATCGATCTGCATCTGGCGCCCTCCGGCGGCGCCGGTCTGCGCCGGGGGCTGACGGACGCGCTGCGCGAGGCCGTCCGGACGGGGCGGCTCGCCCCCGGGCTGCGGCTGCCGTCCTCCCGCACCCTCGCCGTGGATCTCGGGATCGCCCGCAACACCGTCGCCGACGCCTACGCCGATCTGGTCGCCGAGGGCTGGCTCACCGCCCGGCAGGGCTCCGGCACCCGGGTCGCCGACCGTCCCGTACCCGCACCCCCCGGCCGCCGGGCGGTCACCCCGCGCACCCCCGGCCGTCCCGCCCACGACCTGGAACCCGGCTCGCCCGACCTCGGTTCCTTCCCGCGCGCCGCCTGGCTCAAGGCCGCCCGCCGCGCCCTGACCGACGCCCCGAACGAGGTTTTCGGCTACGGCGACCCGCGCGGGCGACCCGAACTCCGGACCGCCCTCGCCGGCTATCTCGCCCGCGCCCGGGGCGTACGGGCCGACCCGGAGCGGATCGTCGTCTGCTCCGGCTTCGCCCATGGCCTCGGCCTGCTGGCGCAGGTGCTGCGCCGCCGCGGTCTGGACACCCTCGCCGTGGAGTCCTACGGGCTCGACGCGCACTGGAACCTGGTCGAGCGGGCCGGGCTGACGACCCGTCCGATGCCGTTCGACCGGCTCGGCACGGTCGTCCGCGGCGGTGATGCCGGTAGCGGCGGCGGCGGTGGTGGCGGCGGGCCGGATGACTCCGGGGCCGTGCTCCTCACCCCCGCGCACTCCTTCCCGCTCGGGCTGGCGCTGCCGCCCGAGCGCCGTGCCGCCCTGGCCGACTGGGCGCGGCGGACCGGCGGCCTGGTCCTGGAGGACGACTACGACGGCGAGTTCCGCTACGACCGCCAGCCCGTCGGTGCCCTCCAGGACCTGGCCCCGGACCGGGTGGTCTATCTCGGCACCGCCAGCAAGTCCCTCGCCCCCGGACTGCGGCTCGGCTGGCTGGTGCTGCCGCCCGACCTGGTGACCGAGGTCGCCGACACCATCGGCAGCAGCGCCACCGGGGTCGTGGAACAGCTCACCCTCGCCGAGTTCCTGCTCTCCGGGGCCTACGACCGTCATGTACGGGCCGCCCGGCAGCGCTACCGGCGGCGCCGGGACGCGCTGGTCGCCGCGCTCGCCGTACGGGCGCCGGAGGTGACCGTCACCGGGATCGCGGCCGGGCTGCACGCCGTACTGCGGCTGCCGCCCGGGACGGAGGAGTCGGTCCTGCGGGCGGCGGCCTGGCAGGGGCTCTCGGTCTTCGGGCTCTCCCGCTTCCGGCATCCGCGCGCCACGGCCCGCGCGGCGGACGCGCTGGTCGTCGGGTACGCCACCCCACCGGACCATGCGTGGGCGGGAGCGCTGGAGGCGCTGTGCCGGGCGCTGCCGTAGGGTATTCGCACGTCAGTTCCCTTTGGAGGAGGGCTGGTTGCACGGTTGTTGGTCGCAGGCTCATTACCGCCGGAACCGGGGCTCAGGCGGACGCCGCCTGGTACTACGACGCCGATGCCAGCGCCAGCCACGCCGACGACGACACCTTCAGCCACAGCGAGGCCGTCGACCGGGGGGCTTCGGCTGCTCCAGCAGTTGCTCCAGCGGCGGCGGCTGAACCGGCGTACACCATGGAACGCCGTACCATCGCGCCCCGTCCGCCCCGCCCCGGGCTGGCAGCGGACCGTCGAGGAGCAGGGGCTGATCTATCCGCTGACCGGTACCCCGACGACTCCCTGCGGCCCTACTGGGACGAGAGCGTCTACTACGTCTTCTCGCTCGCCGAGGTCGAGGCGCTGGAGGAGGTCGTCGAGGAACTGCACCGGATGGGTCTCGCCGCGGCCGGGCACATCGTCGCCACCGGCCGGTTCGCCGACCTCGGCGTCACCGATCCCCGGGTGGCTGCCGCGGTCGCCGAGTCCTGACGGCGCCGCGCCGAACAGCCCTTCGTCTACGGCCGCTTCGATCTGCGCCACGACGGCCGGGGACCGGCGAAGCTGCTGGAGTACAACGCCGACACCCCGACCTCGCTGGTGGAGACGGTCTCACCGCAGTGGTTCTGGATGGAGGAACGGTTCCCCGGCGCCGGTCAGTGGGACTCCATGCACGAACGGCTCGTCGCCGCCTGGCGGAACCAGGCCGGGCTGCTGCCGCCGGGCTCCCCGCTGTACTTCGCCCACTCCAGCGCCGATGAGCTGGGCGAAGATCTGATGACGTCGCGTATCTCAAGGAGACCGAGATGCTGCTCAGCAACAAGGCGCTGCTCGCTGTGCTCTGGGAGCTGTATCCGGGGGCATCCGCAGCTGCTGCCGGCGTATCTGGATGGGCCGCGCGAACTGGCCACCATCAGCGGGTATGTGGCGAAGCCGCTGCTGGGGAGGGAGGGGGCGGGGGTGTCGGTGCATGGGTGGGGGATGCGGGGCGTTCGGTGCCGGACGGGCCTCTCTGCTGTCAGGAGCTGGCGTCCCTGCCCGACTTCGACGGGAACCGGGTGGTGCTGGGGGCGTGGGTGGTCGAGGGGGAGTCGGCGGGCTCGGGATACGGGAGTCGTGAGTCGTGAGTCATGAGTCGGAGGGGCTGGTGACGGGTGGGTATGCCCGGTTTCTGGCGCATATGATCCTGCCGTAAGAGGGTGCGGCGAGCGTGATCCGCGCGATTCACACCATGTGATCCCCATGTGATCCGCAAGTGATCGATAAGTGATCGATGAGATGGACGGGCGCACTCCGTGTTCGCGCGAGTACGCTGCCCGGAAGGGAAGCCGGTCAAATGATCGTATTGCCGGAAGGGGTGGCCCCATCTCCGAACCTCCGAGCCTCGCGGATCTGTTGCGCCGGCACCGGCGGGCCGCGCGGCTGACGCTGGAACAGCTCGCCGAGACCGCCGCGGTCAGCGCGCGGACCCTGTCCGATGTGGAACGCGGTCGCAGCAAAGGGCCGCAGCACCGGACCGTCGTCGCCATCGCCGACGCCCTCGCCCTCACCGAGGAGGACCGGCGCCAGCTGATCGAACTCGCCCGGGACGGTCGCCTGCGCGACCACTGGACCCGCCCCACCGGACTGTGCGAACTGCCCAGCTCGGTTGCCGACTTCACCGGCCGGTCCGCCGAACTCGCCTGGATCGACGAGCTGGTGCGCGCCGAGCATCTGCCCGGGGTGCCGCTGGTCGGGCTGATCACCGGGTCCGCCGGGCTCGGCAAGACCACCTTCGCCGTGCGCGCCGCCCACGCCCTGCGGCCCGGCTTCCCCGACGGGGTGTTCTTCCTCGACCTCCTCGGGATGTCCCCGCGCCCACTGCCCGTGGACGACGCCCTCGCCCTGCTGCTCGGCGCGCTCGGCATCAGCGAGCCGCAGATGCCCGCCGACACCGCGGGCCGCGCCTCCCTGTACCGGGCCCAGCTCCGCGACAAACGCGTCCTGGTGGTCCTCGACAACATCGCCTCGGAGGAACAGGCCCGGCCCCTGCTGCCGGGCGGCGGCCCTGCGGGCGCCCTGGTCACCAGCCGCCGACTGCTGGCCGGCCTGGAGGGCGTACGCCGGCTCGCCCTCGGCCCGCTCCAGCTCACCGAGGCCACCGAACTGCTCTCCGGCATCGTCGGCGAACGCTCCACCGCCGACGGGGAGTCCGCGCTGTCCCGGCTCGCCCGGCTCAGCGGCGGACTGCCCCTCGCCCTGCGGATCATCGGCAACCGGCTGGTCAGCCGCCCCGGCTGGAGCACCGCCGACCTCGCCGCCCGGCTCTCCGACGAACGCCGCCGCCTCGACCAGCTCAAGGCCGGCGATCTGAAGATCGCCAAGGCGTTCGCCATGTCGTACGAGCAGCTTCCCGGCTCCGCGCGGCAGGTGTTCCGGCGGCTGGGGGCCGTGCCCGGCCGTGACTTCGACGCGGCGCTCGCCGCGGTCGTCGGCGGCACCTCGATCGAGGACTCCTGGGACGCCCTCGACGAACTCGTCGACCTCGGACTGCTCCAGGACGCCGGGTCCGGCCGCTACCGCCTCCACGACCTGGTCGGGCTGTTCGCCCGCGACCGGTTCCAGGAGGAGGAGTCCGCCGAGGAGCGGGCCGCGGTCACCGACCGCACCACGACCTGGCTCCTCGACATGGCCATCACCGCCGGACGCTGGTTCGAACCCGCCTACGGCAGCCCCGAGGGCCCCGACCCCGAACTCTTCGAACTCTCCTCCCTGGAGGACGCCGACCGCTGGCTGCGGGCCGAGGCCGACAACTGGCTCGCCGCGCTGCGGACCGCGGCGGCCGAGGGGCGTCACACGGCGGTCCTGGACTGCGCAGAGTCCATGCACTGGTACTCCGACCGCTGGATCCACGCCCCGCACTGGCACGAGGTGTTCAGTCTGGGCGCCGCCGCTGCCGCTGCCCTCGGCGATCTGCCCGAGCACGCCACCCAGCTCAACTATGTCGCCTGGGTCTACGCGATCCCGCTGGGCGACCCCGAGACCGGGCTGAGCTACGCCCGCCAGGCCCTGGACATCGCCGTCCGCGGCGAGGTCACCGCGCAGATCGCCTGGGCCCACCAGTACGCGGGTATCTCGCTGCGCAATCTGGGACGGCTCACCGAGGGCGCGGTCGAGTCCCGCCAGGCCGCCGATCTCTTCAAGACCCTCGGCGATATGGACTCCTACACCTCCTGTGTGACCAATGTCGCCCACTGTCTGCACGGCAGCGGACGGCACGCCGAGGGCCTCGTCCACTACAGCGAGGTGCTCGACCTGCTGAACGACGAGAAGTCCGGCATGACCCCCAGCATCATCGTCCTCGCCCGGCCGCACGCCCTCGGCTACTACGGGGACTGTCTGAAGGCGCTGGGGCGGCGGACCGAGGCCATCGACGCCCTCACCGAGGCCACCGAACTGCTGGGCCGGTTCGACGTCAACTTCCGCCAGGGCCAGTTCCTGGAATCCCTGGCGGAACTCCTCGCCCTGGAGGACCGGGCACAGGAGAGCGGACTGACCTATGCGCGAGCGGCGGAGGTCTACCGGCTGACGGGAGACGCCACGGCGGCGGACCGCTGCGAGGCGCTGAGCGGGGGCGATGGGGCTGAGGTGGTCTAGGGGCGGGGGAGTTGAGGTGGGCGAGGGTGTGAGGGCGCGGGAGGGTGGGTCGGCCCAGGTGGCGGGGGTGCGCCGGGTCGGTGGTGGGCCGGGCGACGGCGTGGGGCGGACCCTGTGGGTGAAGTTCTGCGTGCTGTTCTGCATGGTGCGCAGCGGGGTCCGGCGGTTGACTCGATGGTGTTGGACAGGCGATGGGTCTGTCCCTCCGGGCAGGAGCAGCCATGGCGACAATCAAGAACATCGTGCTGGTCCATGGTGGCTTCGTGGACGGCTCCGGCTGGCAGGGCGTCCATGAGCAGCTGACCGCCGACGGCTACCACGTCGATGTCCTCCAGCACCCCACACTCTCCCTCGCCGGTGATGTCACCCTCACCCACCATGTCCTCGACGCGCTCGACGGCCCCACCGTCCTGGTCGGCCACTCCTACGGCGGCGCCGTCATCACCGAGGCCGGCAACCACCCGCAGGTCGCCGCCCTCGTCTATATCGCCGCCTTCGTCCCGGAGAAGGGCGAGTCCGTCGCCACCCTGACCGCCAACCCCGCCCCCGGAGCGCCCGTCCCGCCGATCCTGCCGCCCCGCGACGGGTTCCTGCTCCTGGACCGGGAGCGGTTCGCCCACTCCTTCGCCGCCGATCTGCCCGCCGGCCAGGCCGCGTTCATGGCCGACGCCCAGGTCCCCTGGGGCGTGGACGCCCTCGCCGGGACGGTCACCCAGCCGGCCTGGCGCACCAAGCCGTCCCGCTACCTCGTCGCCACCGAGGACCGCATGATCCCCCCGGCCGTCCAGCGCGAGATGGCCGAGCGCGCCGGAGCCACCGTCTCCGAGACCCCCGGCAGCCACGCTGTCTACATCTCCCGCCCGGCCACGGTCGCGGCGGTCATCGCGGGCGCCGCGGAAGGCTAGTACCGGCGCCCGCTGGAGGGGCGGTGCCGACGCTACGGGGGTGGCGTCGGCACCGCCGATCGGTGTGTCCCGGTGAGGGTTCGAGGCGGGCCGGCCGCGGGGCGGGTCCGGAGCCGTGCGCCCTCGCCGCACGCCGGTGCCGTCGTCCCCGGTGACAGCGCGGACGGGCCTACGCCGTCAGCTCCGCTCTCAGCTGGTCCAGGCCCCACCGCAGATCCTCCTGGCCGATCACCAGCGGCGGGGCGATCCGGATGGTGTGCCCATGGGTGTCCTTCACCAGCACCCCCCTGTCCATCAGCCGCTCCGCCATCTCCCGGCCCGTGCCGTGCCGCGGGGCGATGTCCACCCCCGCCCACAGCCCGCGCCCCCGCACCGCCGTGATCGCACCGCCGTCCGCCAGCCCGGCCAGCTCCCCGTGCAGAAACGCCCCCAGCCCGGCCGCCCGCTCCTGGAACTCCCCCGACCGCAGCATCGCGATCACCTCCAGCGCCACCGCGCACGCCAGCGGATTCCCGCCGAACGTCGATCCGTGCTCCCCCGGCCGGAACACCCCCAGCACCTCCGCGCTCGACACCACCGCCGACACCGGCACGATCCCCCCGCCCAGCGCCTTCCCCAGCACATACATATCGGGCACCACCCCCTCGTGCTCACAGGCGAACGTCCTTCCCGTCCGCCCCAGCCCCGACTGGATCTCGTCCGCGACGAACAGCACCTCCCGCTCCCGCGTCAGCTCCCGCACCGCCGCCAGATAGCCCTCCGGCGGCACCACCACCCCCGCCTCCCCCTGGATCGGCTCCAGCAGCACCGCCACCGTGTTCTCCGTCATCGCACCGCGCATCGCCGCCAGATCCCCGTACGGCACGATCTCGAACCCCGGCGTGTACGGCCCGAAGTCCGCCCGCGCCGCCCGGTCCGTGGAGAAGCTGATGATCGTCGTCGTACGGCCGTGGAAGTTGTCCGCGGCCACCACGATCTTCGCCATCTCCCATGGCACCCCCTTCACCCGGTACCCCCACTTCCGTGCCGTCTTCACCGCTGTCTCCACCGCCTCCGCCCCGGTGTTCATCGGCAGCACAAGCTCTATCCCGCACAGCTCCGCCAGCTCCCGGCAGAACGCCGCGAACCGGTCGTGATGGAACGCCCTCGATGTCAGCGTCACCCGCCCCAGCTGCGCCTTCGCCGCCTCGATCAGTCGCCGGTTGCCGTGCCCGAAGTTGAGCGCCGAGTACCCGGCCAGCAGATCCAGATAGCGCCGCCCCTCCACATCCGTCATCCACGCCCCGTCCGCGTCGGCCACCACCACCGGCAACGGGTGATAGGTGTGCGCGCTGTGCGCCTCGGCGGCGGCGATCAGCTCCTGCGTACGGGACCCCGGAGAACCAGGGGACGACAGGGACGACATGGGGGGCAACGGCGGTGTCGGACACATACCAACCTCCGGAAGACGACCTCGGCTCCTATCGGGATCGTCGGCCGGCCCTCACTCCTTGAGAAGCGTTGGGCCACCGGCCGTCTCCGCCGGGCGCTTTCTCCCCCGCCGGTCTGCCGCGGGTCCGGCTCGCCCGCATGGTGGACGTCGGGGCCTGCGCCCTCCCCGGCGCCGGTAGGCTGGCCGCGGGCCGTGACTGGCGTGCTGGGATGGGACCGACCATCGGGGAGCGGCCCCGGCAGAACCGCAGGGGCGTATCGCCGCCGCGGAGCTGCCGAGCGAGTGCCGTGCGCCTGGGCCGAACCGTGAACCGTGTCCGCGTCAAGCCGCGCCACCCGGAGGCCGAGATGTCCGACCAGCAGCCCCTGCCCACCGAGTCCACCGCGTTCCGCGCCGCCCTCGATGTGATCCGTGCCGTCGAACCCCGCGTCGCCGATGCCATCGGCCAGGAGGTCCACGACCAGCGCGAGATGCTCAAGCTGATCGCCTCCGAGAACTACGCCTCCCCGGCGACCCTCCTCGCCATGGGCAACTGGTTCAGCGACAAGTACGCCGAGGGCACCGTCGGCCGTCGCTTCTACGCCGGCTGCCGCAATGTCGACACCGTCGAGTCCCTCGCCGCCGAACACGCCCGCGAACTCTTCGGCGCCCGGCACGCCTATGTCCAGCCGCACTCCGGTATCGACGCCAACCTCGTCGCCTTCTGGGCCGTCCTCGCCGACCGTGTAGAAGCCCCCTTCCTGGAGAAGACCGGCGTCCGCCAGATCAACGACCTCACCGACGCCGACTGGGCCGAACTCCGCCAGGCTTTCGGCAACCAGCGCATGCTGGGCATGTCCCTCGACGCCGGTGGCCATCTCACCCATGGCTTCCGCCCCAACATCTCCGGCAAGATGTTCGACCAGCGCTCCTACGGCACCGACCCCGCCACCGGCCTCCTCGACTACGAGGCCCTGCGCGCCTCCGCCCGCGAGTTCAAGCCCCTGATCCTCGTCGCCGGCTACTCCGCCTACCCCCGCCTGGTGAACTTCCGCATCATGCGGGAGATCGCCGACGAGGTCGGCGCGACCCTGATGGTCGACATGGCCCACTTCGCGGGCCTGGTCGCCGGCAAGGTCCTCACCGGTGACTTCGACCCTGTGCCGCACGCCCAGATCGTCACCACCACCACCCACAAGTCGCTGCGCGGCCCGCGCGGCGGCATGGTGCTCTGCGACGACTCCCTCAAGGACCAGGTCGACCGCGGCTGCCCGATGGTCCTCGGCGGTCCGCTCCCGCATGTCATGGCCGCCAAGGCCGTCGCCCTCGCCGAGGCCCGTCAGCCCTCCTTCCGCGACTACGCCCAGCGCATCGTCGACAACTCCCGCGCCCTCGCCGAGGGCCTGATCCGCCGCGGCGCCACCCTCGTCACCGGCGGCACCGACAACCACCTCAATCTGATCGATGTCGCCACCTCCTATGGGCTCACCGGCCGCCAGGCCGAGGCGGCCCTGCTCTCCTCCGGCATCGTCACCAACCGCAACGCCATCCCCTCCGACCCCAACGGGGCCTGGTACACCTCCGGTATCCGCATCGGCACCCCCGCCCTGACCACCCGCGGCCTCGGCACCGCCGAGATGGACGAGGTCGCCGCCCTGATCGACCGGGTACTGACCACCACCGAGCCCGGCACCACCAGCAAGGGCGCCCCCTCCAAGGCCCAGCACATCCTGGACCCGAAGATCGCCGACGAGATCTCCCACCGCGCCACCGATCTCGTCGCCGGGTTCCCGCTCTACCCCGAGATCGACCTGGGCTGACCCGCCCGCCCGCCCTCCCCCACCCCGCCCGCGCGGTCGCGGTACCGCCGGGCGGGGCGGGGGTGAGGCCCCCCCGGATTGCGGCTCTCCCCCGGGGAGCCGCACCACCCCGGGCGGGCGGTCATCTGTCCCGCAGCTCCTGTCGTGGCCCCTCCTCGCTGCGGCGCAGCCGGGCCGTCGCGACCACGCCCGGCAGGCGCAGCGCCAGGGGGCGCAGGGCCAGGGCCAGGACCGCTCCGGCGGCGAGGCCCGGAAGGGCCCACCACCAGTCCTCGGTGTCGGCAGCCGCGGTCGCCGCGACCGGTCGTGACGAGCCCGCGGTCTGCTCGGGCGTCGGCTCAGGCGTCGGCTCGGCGGCCGGTTCCTGGACACCGCCCGCGTCGGGGGCGTCGCCCACCGGGGCGGGGAACACACCGGAGGATCCGTCGGGGGAGACCTCGCCCATCACACCCAGCTCCTTGAGCAGCGTCCGCAGCCGCTCCGTATGACTGGCCAGATGCCAGACGCCGCTACCGGAGGCCGGGTCGGCCACGGTGTGGACCCAGACATCTCGGGTGCTCGATGTGAGGAAGAGCCGGTCCAGGCGGTGCGGTGCTATGTCGTGCGCCATCCAGGTGACATTGATCTGGCGGGTGCCGGCCTCGCTCACCGCGGGCGGCGGGTCGGCCGAGCCCCCGCCCTCCGTGCTCACGAACCTCTCCAGCTCCATGTACCTCCGGTCCATCGCGTACAGCGCCGTCGCCTCCATGCTCTGCGGCGAGACGATCAGCACACTGGTCGGGCCACCCGCCGAAGCGCTCGGCGCCGCCCACAGCATCAGGACCAGCGCTGCCGCCAACGCCCCGACGGCGGCGGTCAGTTCATGAACCCTCCCTCTCCACCTGCTCTGCATCCCCAACCCCCATCCGGACGGTTTCCGTACGGCCCGCCTCCGGGCCGCCTCTCACTTCTGGTACACCGCCCGACCCCTTCGGGTTCCCATCTCCCCGCCCACTTTTTTGGCCGGATGTCACTCGGGTGCCGGCAGTGATTCCGCGATCCGCACCGCCCGATCCCGCGCGGCCACGCCCTCCAGCCGCAGGGTGAAGTGCCGCGCGCCCGCGTCATGCGTCCACAGCAGGGTCGGCCCCGCCGTGCGGGTCTCCCGGGAGAAGCGGTCGCCGTCGGCGGCCAGCACTTGGTAGGTCAGCTCATGCGACTTTGGAAACCAGAGCGCGGAAGTGCCGTCCGGGTCCGTCGGCGGCCCCAGGGGGATCCACTCCGGCTCGTCCCTCACCTGCTTCACAAAGCCCAGGTCCAGGACCCCGATGTCCTGCTCCAGCCGGATCGTCCCGCCCGGCTCGCGCCAGCACAGGGTCAGCAGGAATCTGCGGTCCCGCTCGGCCGTGACCGCCACCCCGTCCGGCGCGCCCAGCGCCTCGGGGACCAGCGGCTGCCAGCCCGAGCGCCGCTCGGCCTCCGCCAGGGAGACCGAGGCACCGCAGCCGGGCACCTGCGCCGGATCCGGCGCCGGCGCGGACGGGTCGTAGCGCACCTCGACCCCGCCGAAGTCGAACCAGTCCAGGACCGCAGCCCGTACCGGTGGAGTCAGGGCGAGCACCGCCAGCAGGGCGCACAGCGTCGCGGTGAGCGAGCGCCGGCGCCGCCGCGTCCAGCGGCGGGCCGCGCGCAGGCCGTCCCGCACCCGGTCGCCGCGTCCCGGGGGCTCGGGGGCCTCGATGGCGAGATGCTCGGCGAGTATCTGCCCCAGGACACGCTCGACCATCGACTCCGACGCGTCCGGCCCATGGGTGTCCAGGGAGCGGCCGAGCGAGCGCAACTCCTCCGGCAACCCGGACGGCACCCGGCGTACCCCCTGCACTCCCTGCACCCCCTGCACCCCCTGCCCTCTGCGCACCCCGCGCACCCCGCGCATCCGGCGCACCCCGCGCATCCGGCCATCGGCGGGACCCCCACCGTCGTCCCCTCCCCCCCGGTCCTCCATATGTCCGGGCTCACGCATGCTCCTCACCTCCCCTCCCGGGCCGGAAGTCCGGCAGCAGTCGGCCCAGCTTGCGCAGCGCGCGATTCAGCCGGGACTTCACCGTGCCCCGGGGCCAGTCCAGGATCTGGGCCGTCTCCGCCTCGTCCATCTCCAGCAGATACCGGTACGTGACGACCAGCCGATGCTCCTCGCTCAGCTGCTCCATCGCCGCCAGCAGGGCGTCACGGCGCTCGCTCTCCAGCGTCGCCACCGCCGGGTCCGCCGACTCCGGTATCAACGGCTCGGCCTCCACGAAGGCCGCCTCGCGACCGGCGAGCGTGCGCTGCCGGGCCGCGGTACGCACTGTGTTCCTCGTCTCATTGGCGACGATGGACAGCAGCCAGGGCTTGAACGCCGAGCCGTCCTTGAACCGGCCCAGCGCGCAGTACGCCTTGACGAACGCCTGCTGCACCACGTCCTCCGCGTCCGCACCCGCTCCGAGTGCCGCTGCCGCCCGCAGGGCCATGCCCGTATGGGCACGGACCAGCTCCGCGTACGCCTCCGGCTCTCCGGCGCGTACGCGGGCGATCACCGCGGCCTCATCGACGATGCGGACCCCCTCCCGCGTGTTCACATTCTTGGTACACCGCCCACCGCCGATCGGTTCCCATCTCGCCGGGACGAATCATGGAGAGAGAAGCAGCAG
The DNA here is from genome assembly GCF_040609715.1 of Streptomyces sp. NPDC004610. Classification (NCBI taxonomy): domain Bacteria; kingdom Bacillati; phylum Actinomycetota; class Actinomycetes; order Kitasatosporales; family Streptomycetaceae; genus Streptomyces; species Streptomyces sp. NPDC004610. The sequence continues at coordinate 115,053 of NZ_JBEXLA010000019.1, forward strand.
AGAAGAGAAGAAGCGGAGAGAAGAAGAAGCAGAGAGAGAAGGCGGAGAGAGAAGGCCGAGCGAAGAAGGCCGAGAGAAGAAGCGGAGCAGGGGGCGCACGCCCCGGGGCAGAGGGGCGCGCGGCAGCGCCCCGCGGCAAGCGCCCCGCCCCGGCCGACGGAGAGCGCCCGACGACGGCCGCCGCACCCCGTTTCCCCTGGTCAAGACCGCGCCCCGCCCCACCCCCCACCCGCCCGCCGAACGGCCCGTGGCCTGATTCTGATCGGTCCCGCGTACCTGAGAGAATGGTGGGCATGGCCTCTGACAGTCCCCGCGTGCTCTCCGGGATCCAGCCCACCGCAGGCTCGTTCCATCTCGGCAACTACCTCGGCGCGGTCCGCCAGTGGGTGGCGCTCCAGGAGACCCACGACGCGTTCTACATGGTCGTCGACCTGCACGCGATCACGATCCCGCAGGACCCGAAGGACCTGCGGGCGAACACCCGGCTGGCCGTCGCGCAGCTACTCGCCGCCGGTCTCGACCCCGAGCGCTGCACGCTCTTCGTCCAGAGCCATGTCCCCGAGCACGCCCAGCTGGCCTGGGTCATGAACTGCCTCACCGGCTTCGGCGAGGCGTCCCGGATGACCCAGTTCAAGGACAAGTCCGCCAAGCAGGGCGCCGACCGCGCCTCCGTCGGCCTGTTCACGTACCCGATCCTCCAGGTCGCCGACATCCTGCTCTACCAGGCCAACGAGGTGCCGGTGGGCGAGGACCAGCGCCAGCACATCGAGCTGACCCGGGACCTCGCCGAGCGGTTCAACGGCCGATTCGGCGCCACGTTCACCGTTCCGAAGCCGTACATCCTCAAGGAGACGGCGAAGATCTACGACCTCCAGGACCCGTCGATCAAGATGAGCAAGTCGGCGTCCACGCCGAAGGGCCTGATCAATCTGCTCGACGACCCCAAGGCCACCGCCAAGAAGGTCAGGAGCGCGGTCACCGACACCGACACCGTGATCCGCTACGACGCCGAGCAGAAGCCGGGTGTCAGTAACCTCCTCACCATCCACTCCACCCTCACCGGCACGGACATCGAGGAGCTGGAGAAGCGTTACGTCGGCAAGGGGTACGGCGCGCTCAAGACGGACCTCGCCGAGCTCATGGTCGACTTCGTCACACCGTTCCGGGAGCGCACCCAGCAGTATCTGGACGACCCCGAGACGCTGGACGCGATCCTGGCCAAGGGCGCCGAGAAGGCCCGCGCGGTGGCCGCCGAGACGCTGGCCTCCGCGTACGACCGGGTGGGGTTTCTTCCGGCCAAGCACTGAGCCGGGCGCCGGGTGAGCGGGGCGTGTGCCCCGTACCCCCGTACAGCGCTGCATATCACCATGCCTGCGCCTGCCCAGGGCCCCGCCGTGGTCGTACAGTCGATATCCGGATGGCCGCGCCAGTGGCCACCCGCGCGCGTGGGGACCGTGGAGCCGGGCGGGTACGGGGCAACCGCCGGGGGCGCGGCGCACAGGTGTACTCGATGTATCCGGCACAGCCGGCATGTCCGGCACGACGACAGGAGACGACGTGGGGACCGTAACGATCGGCGTGTCGATCGCGGTCCCGGAGCCTCACGGCAGCCTGCTCCAGCAGCGGCGCGCGGGCTTCGGCGACCCCGCGGCGCACGGTATTCCCACCCATGTCACCCTGCTGCCGCCGACCGAGGTGGACGCCGCGCTGCTCCCGGCGATCGAGGCGCATCTCGTCCAGGTCGCGGCCACCGGGCGGCCCTTCCCGATGCGGCTGTCCGGCACCGGCACCTTCCGCCCGCTCTCCCCGGTGGTGTACGTCCGGGTGGTCGAGGGGGCCGACGACTGCGCGTGGCTCCAGAAGCAGGTGCGGGACGCGTCCGGGCCGGTCGCGCGCGAGCTGCAGTTCCCGTACCACCCGCATGTGACGGTGGCGCACGGGATCGACGAGGCCGCCATGGACCGCGCCTTCGAGGAGCTGTCCGGTTACGAGGCACTCTGGCCCTGCACCGGGTTCGCCCTCTACGAGCAGGGCCCGGACGGGGTGTGGCGCAAGCTCCGGGAGTTCGCCTTCGGTGCCCCCGTGGTCCCGCCGCAGGCGTCCGCACCCGCCGAGCGGGGAACGCTGCCCGCGCACTGACGGCCCCCTGGGGGCGGGTCTCAGGCGCCGCGCCTCACAGGGGCAGTCTCCGGTAGGCCGCCCGGGGCAGATGCCGCAGCGCCGCCATCATCATCCGCAGCGCGCCCGGTACCCATACGGTCTCCGAACGGCGGCGCAGGCCCAGTTCGATGGCCGTGGCCACGGCTTCCGGGGTGGTCACCGGGGGAACCGGCTCCCGCGCGGCGGTGGATCCCGTACGGACGAATCCGGGGCGGACGACCATGACGTGGACGCCGGTGCCGTGGAGGGCGTCGCCCAGGCCCTGGGTGAAGACATCCAGGCCGGCCTTTCCGGCGCCGTAGATGAAGTCCGAGCGCCGGGCGCGCTCCCCGGCGACGGAGGAGAGCACGACCAGGGAGCCGTGCGCCTGGTCCTGGAGGGCGCGGGCGCTGATCAGGCCCGCGGAGACCGCGCCGGTGAAGTTGGTCTGGACGACCCGCACGGCGTCGAGGGGTTCGCGCTCGTCGCGGGCCTGGTCGCCGAGGACGCCGAAGGCGAGCAGCACCATGTCGACGGTCCCCTCCGCGAAGACCTTGCCGAGCACGGCCTCGTGGGAGCCGGGGTCCAGGGCGTCGAAGGGGACGGTACGGACCTCCGCGCCGAGCGCGCGCAGCTCCTGGGCCGCCTGTTCCAGGGACGGTGAGGGGCGTCCGGCGAGCCATACGGTGCGGGTGCGGCGGGCGATCAGCCGGCGGGCGGTGGCGAGTGCGATCCCGGAGGTGCCGCCGAGGACGAGCAGGGACCGGGGAAGGTCGGGGTGTTCCCTCATGAGGCTCCGGAAGACGGGGAGGCGCGCGGTGTCGGCAAGCATGTCGGTGACCGTATCGCCCTATATGCCGGAGTTCAGTTGGTCGACGCGGTGATCCGTGACGACCCTCCCCGAAACGGGTGATTAGTGGGATGTCGGCGGTCCGTGGTGCAGTTGGTTGTGTAGTTCGTCGTGCGGTCCGTGGTGCAGTTCGTTGTGCGGTCCGTTGTGTGGTGTGTTGTGCGGTGCGTAGGGCAGTCCGCGGCGCCTGAGTTCGGGTGGCGCGTTTTCGGCGTGCTCGGACATCGGGCGGCCACAACAGGGGCACAGTCGGATCATGGACTGGCTGAAAAAGCTCCCGTTGATCGGGCCGATCATCGCGCGCCTGATGACCACGCACGCCTGGCAGTCGTACGAGCGCCTCGACCGGGTGAAGTGGACGCGACTGGCCGCGGCGGTGACGTTCATCAGCTTCATCGCACTGTTTCCGCTGCTCACCGTGGTCGCCGCGATTGCCGCAGCCGCGCTCAGCGACAGTCGGCGGGCCGAGCTGGAGGAGAAGATCGCCGACCAGGTGCCCGGCATCTCCGACCAGCTCAACATCGGCGGCCTGGTCGACAACGCGGGAACCGTCGGTCTCGTCGCCGGTGCGGTGCTGCTGCTCACCGGCATCGGCTGGGTCGGCTCCACCCGGGACTGTCTGCGCGCGGTGTGGGAGCTGCCGGACGCCGACGAGAACCCGGTCCTGCGCAAGGGCAAGGACGCGGGGGTCCTGCTGGGGCTCGGCGGGGCGCTGCTGATCACCGTCGCCGCCTCCACCGTCGGCTCGGCGCTGGTCGGCTGGATCGTCGACCGGCTCGGCATCGACGAGGCGGGCTGGGGCAGCGTGCTGCTGCGCGCGGCGGCGTTCACCATCGCCGTCCTCGCGGATTTCCTGCTCCTGCTGTACGTCCTCACCCTGCTGCCCGGCGTCGAACCGCCGCGCCGCCGGCTGATCGAGGCCGCGCTGATCGGCGCGGTCGGCTTCGAACTCCTCAAGCTGCTGCTCAGCGGCTATATCCAGGGCGTCGCCGCGAAGAGCATGTACGGCGCCTTCGGTGTGCCGGTCGCCCTGCTCCTCTGGATCAACTTCACAGCGAAGCTGGTGCTGTTCTGCGCGGCTTGGACGGCTACGGGGAGGAGGGAGGAGGGTGCGGAGGTCGCTGGTGAGGCGGGGGAGGCGGAAGGGGTGTCGGAGGGGGTGCGGACGGCGGGGACGGGGACGGCGGAGGCATCCGCGGGGGCGGGGGCGTCTGGCACGGGGCGGGCCGAGGTGCCTGAGAGGGCTGGGCGGGCCGAGGTGCCCGAGGAGGCCCCGGGGAAGGGCGACGCGGAGGCGTCAGAGCGGACGGAAGAAGGGGTCGCGGACGACGGCCCGAGGGACGGCCAGGTGTCACCGGGAGGCGAAGACGAGCCAGGCGGCCCGGACCCACAGAAGGACCGGAACTGACCCCACCGCCTGCCGGCGCTCCGGCGCTGGTGGCACTCCGCCCTGACGGCACTCCGACCCTCCTGGAGGCCCCGGCCACGTCACAGACCTCGCCCGAAAGCTGGCCCTCGCCCCCGCCCCGCTGGGAAACCCGCCCCCGTCGACCGAACCCCTCGCCCCGCCGGGAAACCCGCCCCGCAGGGAACCCCACCCCACCCCACCACAGCCCCCTGCCCCCTGCCCCCGCAGGGAACCCCACCCCCCGTCACCGCCTCCGCAGCGGCCACCGCCGGTTGACCAAGAACGCCGCGCCCCCCAGCAGGGCGAGGACACCGCCCGTGATGCCCAGGGCCACGCCCATCCCGCCCGAGCCGCCGCTCGTCGTGTCGGCGGCGACCGGGGCGCCCGCCGCGTCGCCGCCGCCCGCCTCGCCGGAGCTGTCACCGGTGCTGTCGCCGGAGGCGGTCCCGCCGGGCTGAGGCGCCGCGCCCCTCGGCGCGACCAGCTCGCCGATCGGCTCGACTTTGCCCGCCGCCTTGAAGCCCCAGTCGAACAGCTTCGCCGTCTCCTTGTAGACCTGGTTGCCCGCCTCGGTCTGCGGGTTCATGACGGTGACCAGCAGCACCCGGCCGTCGCGCTCGGCGACGCCGGTGAAGGTGGCGCCCGCGTTGGTGGTGTTGCCGTTCTTGACGCCGGCTATCCCCTCGTACTGGGCGAGTCCGGTGTCCCCGGTCAGCAGCCGGTTGGTGTTCTGGATCTCAAAGGACTCGCGGGTGGTTTTACCCTTCTTGTCCTTCTTTGTCTCACCGGGGAAGTCGGCGGTCGCCGTCGCCGCGTACTCGCGGAAGTCCTTCTTCTGGAGCCCGGAGCGGGCGAACAGGGTGAGATCGTAGGCGGACGAGACCTGGCCCGGGGCGTCATAGCCGTCCGGGGAGACCACCTCGGTGTCGAGCGCCTGGAGCTCCTCGGCGTGCTCGTTCATCTCCCGGACGGTGTTCTCCACACCGTCGTTCATCGCCGACAGCACATGCACCGCGTCGTTGCCGGAGCGCAGGAAGACACCGAGCCACAGATCGTGGACGGTGTAGGTCTCGTCCTCCTTGATGCCCACCATGCTGGAGCCCGCCCCGATGCCCGCCAGGTCGGAGGGGGCGACCTTGTGCTCCTGGTCCTTGGGGTACTTCGGCAGCAGCGTGTCCGCGAACAGCATCTTCAGGGTGCTCGCCGGGGCCAGCCGCCAGTGCGCGTTGTGCGCCGCGAGCACCTCGCCGGACTCGGCGTCGGCCACGATCCAGGACCGCGCGGAGACATCCTTGGGGATCACCGGGACACCGGGCGCCAGCTCGACCTGGGTGCCGGGCCGGCCGAGCCGCTCGCCGCCGACCGTCGACATGGTGGCCGGCGGGGTCGCCGAGGGAGTGCCGGAGGGGGTGCCCGAGGGGCTCGGGGAGGAACTCGGGGACGGACTCGGCGCCGCGACCGCCGCCGGAGCGGTCAGCGACAGGGTCAACAGAACGGCGGAAGTGACCAACAGGCTTCGCCTGGCGGTCTGCTGGTGAGCGGACACGACCGAGAACGTACAGGGGCGACCTGTGGAAGTCCCACCCCCGCCCTCACCCCGAAAGCGGAACCGGACACCCGGCGGTGATACTGAACATATGAAACTCAGCCGCCCCCTCTCCTGGTTCCTGCTCGCGTTCGGGGTGTGGAGCTGGGTCATCTGGGTCACTTTCGTCAAAAACTTGATCAACGACGGCAGCGGGCTCGCGTTCGACGACGGCCGGCCCACGGCGTACTTCTGGGTGCACCTGTCCCTGGCGATCGTCTCCTTCGTATTGGGGACGGTTGTCGGAGGGGTCGGGTTGCGTTCGGTGCGCACACTGCGTCACACGTCATAAGCGGTCATCCCCCGGCAGGCGTGCCAGAGCAGCGGGCAGCGCGCCCCGGGGGCGCACCCCCCGAGAGCGCCCCTTGGGGCGCCGCACAGCAAGGGACAACAACAGCGTGGTCTTCGTCTTCGTGTTCGCCGTCCTGGGCGTCCTGGTGGCGGCGAACTGGTATCTCTGGCGCCGCCTGGTCCGCGACACCACCAGTGGCCCCGGATGGCTGCGCCGAGGCGGCGCCTTACTGATAGCCGGCGGCTGGGTCCTGGCCATCGCCGCGCTCATGGCGGAGCGCGCCGGTGCCCCGTTCGTGGTCCAGCAGATCCTGGCCTGGCCGGGCTTCCTGTGGCTCGCGCTCTCGCTCTATCTGCTGCTCGCGGTCCTCGCGGGCGAGATCGTACGGCCCCTGCTGCGCCGCTACCTGGAGCGCCGCCGCCCCGCCTCCGTGCCCGAGGCCGCCACCGGGGCCCTTGCCGCGGGGGGCACCCGCCCCGCCACCGTGCCCGAGGCCCCCGGCACAGCGGACACCCGCCCCGCCACCGGAGCCCCTGCCGCGGAGGGCACCCGCCCCGTCACCGGAGCCCCTGCCGCGGAGGGCACCCGCCCCGCCCCCGTCGCCGTCCCCGTCGACACCGAGGCCCACGCCCTACTACAGGGCACCCGCCCCGCCGCCGACACGCCGGGAATGCCCTCCGAACCGCTCACCGGCGGTGACGACACGCCGCGACACGCCGACGGAACGGCCACCCCGCGCCTCGTGGCCGCCCCCTCCCGGCGCCTGTTCGTGTCCCGGGTGGTCGCCGGTGCCGCCGCCGCGGCGGCTGTCGGGACCGTCGGGTACGGCACCGCCAGCGTGCTGAACGGGCCGAGCATCAGGCGGGTCACCGTCCCGCTGGCCAGGCTGCCGCGCGCGGCGCACGGCTTCCGGATCGCGGTGGTCAGCGACATCCATCTGGGCCCGGTGCTCGGCCGGGGCTTCGCCCAGCGGGTCGTGGACACCATCAACTCCACCCAGCCCGATCTGATCGCCGTGGTCGGTGACCTGGTCGACGGCAGCGTCAAGGACCTCGGCCCGGCCGCCGCCCCGCTCGCCGGACTCCGCGCCCGGCACGGCACCTACTTCGTCACCGGCAACCACGAGTACTTCTCCGGCGCCGAGCAGTGGGTCGACGAGGTACGGCGGCTCGGGATGACCCCCCTGGAGAACGCCCGCACCGAACTGCCCCACTTCGACCTCGCCGGGGTCAACGACGTGGCCGGGGAGGACGAGGGACAGGGCCCGGACTTCGTCCAGGCACTCGGCGACCGGGACCGCAGCCGTACCTGTGTGCTGCTCGCCCATCAGCCGGTGCAGATCCATGATGCCGTCGACCACGGCGTCGACCTCCAGCTCTCCGGTCACACCCATGGCGGCCAGCTCTGGCCCGGCACCTTCCTCGCCGGCGCCGCCAACCCGACGGTGGCCGGTCTGGAGCGGTACGGCGACACCCAGCTGTACGTCAGCCGGGGCGCGGGCGCGTGGGGCCCGCCGACCCGGGTCGGCGCCGAGTCGGACATCACGGTGATCCAGCTGGCGGCCCGCGAGGCATGAGCGCGGGGCGCACCCCCCACCGGCGCCCCCTCTCTCAAGTTTCTGCCATGCCGCCCCGAAGCCCCTTCCCCCGCCGGAACACGCTGTGATTGGGTGACTTCGCCACCGGGGGAGGTGGCTTCTCACTCAAGCGCCCGGGTGCTGAGGCGCTCAGCTGCTGTGGACGCCGGGCGCCTAGGCGATCAGGCGCTGACGCGCCGAGGCAATCGGGCGCCGACGTGCCGAGGCAATCAGACGCCGACGTGCCCGAGGCGATCGGGCGCTGACGCGCCGAGGCTCTGGGGAGGGCTGGGCGATGCGATCCGTCCGGATGCGGATTCTCGCGCTGGTACTGGTGCTGGTGGCCGTCGGGGCCGCCGCCTGGCAACTGGTGCCGTCGGAGGAGGACCACGGCAGCACGATCACCGTCGGCACCACCGACGCGGTCACCTCGCTGGACCCGGCCGGGGCCTATGACGCCGGGTCCTGGGCGCTGTTCAGCAATCTCTTCCAGTCGCTGCTGACCTTCGAGCCCGGTGGCACCTCACCCGTCCCCGACGCCGCCGAGAGCTGCGAATTCACCGACTCCGGGCTGCGCACCTACCGCTGTGAGCTGCGCTCCGGGCTGACCTTCCCGAGCGGCCGGGAGATGACGGCCGACGATGTGAAGTTCTCCATCGAGCGGGTGCTGCGGATCAACTCCGATGTCGGCCCCGCCCCTCTCTTCGGGACCCTGGACGGGGTCAGCGCGCGCGGGGAGACGGTCACCTTCCGGCTCTCCGCGGCCGACGCCACCTTCCCCTACCGGCTGGCGACCGGCGCGGGCGCCATCGTCGACGCCGACGCGTACCCGGCGAACGCGCTGCGCACCGGCCCCGGCGCCGATGGCTCCGGGCCGTATCTGCTGTCGTCGTACACCAAGGACAGGAGCGCGACGCTCACGCCCAACAGCGACTACCGGGGTGCCGTGGACCGTTCGAGCAGCCCCGTCGAACTGCGCTACTACACCGACTCCACCGCCCTCGACCGCGCCTACCAGTCCCGCGAGGTCCAGGTCGCCACCCGCCAGCTGCCGCCCGACACCGTCGCCGGGCTCTCCGCCAGCGACCCCGACCAGCGGGTCTTCGAGGCGGACAGCTCCGAGACCCGGAATCTGTACCTCAACACCCGCGAGGGCTCCCCCCTGCACGACGAACGGGTCCGTCAGGCGCTCGCCTGGCTGATCGACCGGGACAAGCTGGCCGCGGATGTCTACAAGGGCACCGTCGACTCGCTGTACTCCCTCATCCCGGCCGGTATCAACGGCCACACCACGTCCTTCTTCGACCAGTACCCCACCCAGAACCCCCGCAAGGCCCGCGACCTGCTCACCGACGCCGATGTCTCCCTGCCGGTCGCCTTCACCCTCTCCTACGGGCAGGGCCGCGGCGCCGCCGCCGAGGAGGCCGCCGAACTGAAGCGGCAGCTGGAGGCCGACGGACTGTTCCGGGTCACCGTCAAGGGCCATGAGTGGACCGAGTTCCAGGAGCTGTGGGCGGGCGGCAAACTCGACGCGTACGCCGTCGGCTGGGTCGCCGACTATCCCGACCCGGACACCTTCGGCGCCCCCCTGGTCGGCACCGGCTCCAGCATGAACACCGGCTACAGCGACAAGACCGTGGACCGGCTGATCAAGGAGGGCCAGCGGTACGCCGACCGGGGCCGCGCCGCCGACGACTTCAGCGACCTCCAGGACCTCGTCGCCCGCGACGCCCCGGTGATCCCGCTGTGGCAGCGCAAGGAGTACGTGGTGGCCGACGAGGCGGTGGGCGGCGGCCAGGACCTCACGGACGGCACCGGGGTCTTCCGGCTGTGGCGGCTGGACTGGATCTGACCGCACCGCACCCACCCCGCCAGCGCCCGACGCACCCCTGAGCCCACATCCCCCTCACACCTCCACCGGCACCCGCCCCGGCAGCGACACCGTCACCGCCAGCCCTTCCCCCGGCGCCGTCCGCACGCTCACCTCGCCGCCGTGCGCCCGGACCACGCCCTGCACGATCGCCATGCCCAGGCCGCTGCCCGCGCCGCCGCCCGCCCGGAAGAACCGGTCGAAGATCCGCGCCGCGTCCGACTCGTCCAGCCCCGGCCCCGCGTCCGTCACGGACAGCCGCACCACCCCCTCCACCCGCTCCACCGCCAGCCGCACCGGCACCTCGGCGGGCGTGTGGATCCGTACGTTGGCCAGCAGATTGCCCAGCACCTGGCGCAGCCCCGACTCATCGGCGCGGACCAGCAGCGCCCCGTCCGCGCCGACGGATATCGGGCGCTGCGGCTGCTGCACCCGCAGATCCTCCGCCGCGTCCCGGACCAGCCCGCTCAGATCGACGTTCCTGAAGCGGAGTTCGGGCTGCTGGTCGAGACGGGCCAGGGTGAGCAGTTCGTCCACCAGACGGCCCATCCGGTCGGCCTCCGCCATCATCCGGTCCCAGGCGCGTCTGCGGTCCTCGCGCGCCCGCAGCATGCCCTTGTCGTAGAGCTGGAGGTAGCCGCGTATCGCGGCCAGCGGGGTGCGCAGTTCGTGCGAGGCGTCGGCGACGAAGCGGCGCAGCTGGGCCGCGCTGTCCTCACGGGTGCGGTACGCCGACTCCACCTGGTGGAGCATGGAGTTGAGGGCGAGGCGCAACTGCTCGACCTCGGTGGTGGGATCGCGGCGGGAGGGGACCCGCCGGGTGAGATCGCCCTCGGCGATGGCCGTGGAGGTCTCCACCATGTCCTCCAGGGGCCGCATATGGCGGCGCACCGACCACATCGTCACACAGCCCAGCACCAGCAGCAGCAGCGCGCCCACCGCCAGGTCCGTGCGCAGGGCGCGCTGCATGCCCTCGTCCAGCGCCTCCACGGACATGGCGATCAGCACGACCGCGCCGTCGGAGAGCTGGACGCCGATCAGGCGCATGCGCTCACCCTCGAATTCGAGGTCGCGCGGGGTGGGGGAGGCGGCGACGGCCACCGCGTCGGGCACGGCCGCGGCGATGGCGCGCTGGCGGGCGGTGGGCTCCAGTGAGCCGACCGCGGTCGGGCGGCCCCAGGCATCGACGACCACGAACACCGAGTTGGGGCCCGGCAGCGACTCGTGCCCCCCGGTGGCGCCGAACTTGTCCAGGGCGATGCCGACCTGGCTGAGCGACTCGATCTGACCCAGGTCGAATCCGGCGGTCTCCAGCGAGGTGCGCGAGCTGACCAGCTCGGAGTCCACTTTGTCCAGCAGATAGTGGCGCGCGGTCATCAGACTGACGGCCGTCGCGACGACGATGCCGAGCGCCAGCAGCATCACATTGGCCGCCGTGAGCTTCAGGCGCAGGGAGCGCCGGTCGCGCCCCGGGAGCCGGGGCCGCCGGAGTGTCTTCAGCTTCGCCGCCAGGGCGGTGGTGGGCGCGGTCATTCCAGCCCGTATCCCACGCCCCGCCGGGTGGTGATCAGCGGCGGTCCCAGGGTGTCCAGCTTGCGGCGCAGATAGCTGATGTAGGTCTCCACGACCGTCGACTCGGGCGGGGCGTGCTCGTACTGCCAGACATGGCGCAGAAGCTGCTCCTTGGGCACGATCCGGCCCGCGTTGCGCACCAGGAAGCGCAGCAGCGCGTACTCGGTCGGCGTCAGCTCGACCGTACGGCCCGCGCGGCGCACCGAGTACGTCGTCTCGTCCAGCTCCAGGTCGCCGTGGCGCAGCGGGGGGCGCTCGGGGAGGACGTCGGCCGGGAGGGTGCGGCGCAGGACCGCGGTGATCCGGGCGACCACCTCGTCGATGTTGAACGGCTTGGTGATGTAGTCGTCGCCGAAGGCGAGGGCGCCGACGATCTCGGCCGGTGAGTCGCGGGCGGTGAGGAAGACCAGGGCGAGGCCGGGGCGGCGGGCGCGCAGCTCACGGCCGAGGGCGCGGCCGTCGCCGTCCGGGAGCATCACATCCAGCAGGGCCACATCGGGGCGGACGCGCTCGCTGAGCGCGAGGGACTCACGGACCGTGCCCGCGATCATCACCTCGAAGCCATGGAAGCGCAGCGCTATGGCGAGGACGTCCGCGATGGATTCCTCGTCCTCCACGACCAGCACGGTGCCAGGAGCCGTCGACATGCCCCCAGTATCGGTCCGGGCACTGACAACGGGCCCGGCGCGCGCTTTGGAGTTCCTTGAGAGTCATGGCCGGGCGATGTCGCCGGACCGGTGCCGTCGCCAATTCTGGTGCCCGGACCCGGGGGACGGACCGAGTGAAGGAGTTTGAGCGTGGCGGCATTGGCACGATGGTGCTATCGACGCGGCCTGGTGGTCCTGTTGGTGTGGGTGGGCGGGCTCGTCGGCCTCGGCTTCTCGGCCGGCGCGACGGGCACCGACTACGCGAATGTGTTCTCCCTGCCCGACACGGACTCCACGACGGCCTACGAGCTGATGGAGAGGGCGTTCCCGGCCAGCGCCGGGGACACCGACACGGTGGTGTGGAAGACCGACGAGGGCTCGGTCGGGGACGCGGGGGTACGGTCCCGGATCGAGCCGGTGCTCGCCGAGATCGGCCGGATGGAGGGGGTCGGCGCGGTCGCCGGGCCCTATGCGGGCGACGACGGTGAAGGGGCGGCCCGGATCAGCGGCGACGGGCGGATCGCGTACGCCCAGATCACCTTCGCCGAGCAGGCCGACTCGATACCCAAGGCCCTGATCGAGGACGTGGTGGACACCGCGCAGTCGGCGCGGGGGCCCGGACTCCAGGTGGAGCTGGGCGGACAGGCCATCACCCGGATCCAGGAGCCGCCGACCGGCACGGCCGAACTGGTCGGGATCGTGGCCGCCGCGATCGTGCTGTTCCTGGCGTTCGGCTCGCTGTTCGCGATGCTGCTGCCGATCGTCGTGGCCGTCGCCGGGGTCGGCACCGGGATGCTGGCGACGATGCTGATCAGCCATGCCGTCGATGTGCCCGAGGTGGCGCCGCTGCTGGGCTCGCTGATCGGGCTCGGCGTCGGCATCGACTATGCGCTGTTCATCGTCACCCGGCACCGGCGGGGCATCCTGCGCGGGATGGAGCCCGAGGACGCGGCGGTGACCGCGCTCAACACCTCCGGGCGGGCGGTGCTGTTCGCGGGCGGCACGGTGTGCATCGCGCTCGCCGGGATGCTGGTGATGAATCTGCGCTTCCTGGACGGGGTCGTGGTGGCGACCTCGCTGACCGTCGTCCTGAGCGTGCTGGCCGCCGTCACCCTGCTGCCCGCGCTGCTGGGCCTGCTCGGCCTCCGGGTGCTCAGCGGGCGCCAGCGGGCCCGGCTGCGCGCGACGGGCCCGGAACCGGCCGAGGCGAACGGACTCGCCGCGCGCTGGGCGTCGGCTGTGCAGAAGCGGCCCCGGTCGATCGCGGCGGCGGCGCTGGTGGTGATGGCGGTGCTGGCGCTGCCGGTGCTGTCGCTGCGGCTCGGCGCCACCGACCAGGGCAACCACCAGGACAGCACGACCACCCGGCAGGCGTACGACCTGCTCGCCGAGGGCTTCGGGCCGGGCTTCAACGGCCCGCTCCAGGTGGTGGTGGACGGCACGGCGCCCGCCACGCTCACCGAGGCGATCCGGGCGACGGAGGGCGTGGCCCAGGTCGCGGCGGCGCCGCCCGCGCGCGGGGTCACGGTCCTCCAGGTGGTGCCGGAGACCTCCCCGCAGTCCGAGGGGACGGACCGGCTGATCGACCGGCTGCGTGACGAGGTCATCCCGGCGTCCGGGGCCGAGGCCCATGTGGGCGGGGTGACGGCGGTGTTCAAGGACTTCGCCTCGGTCACCGGGGAGCGGCTGCCGTACTTCGTGGCGACGATCATCGCGCTGGGCTTTCTGCTGCTGATGGTCGCGTTCCGGTCGCTGGTGGTGCCGCTGACCGCGGCGGTCATGAACCTGATCGCGGCGGCGGCGTCCTTCGGAGTCCTGGTGGCGATCTTCCAGTGGGGCTGGGGCACGGAACTGCTGGGCATCGGCAAGGAGGGCCCGATCACCGCGTTCCTGCCGGTCATCATGCTGTCCCTGCTCTTCGGGCTGTCCATGGACTACCAGGTGTTCCTGGTCAGCCGGATGCACGAGGAGTGGGTGCACACCGGGGACAACGCCCGCGCGGTACGGGTCGGGCTGGCCGAGACCAGCCGGGTGATCAACTGCGCCGCGCTGATCATGATCTGTGTCTTCTCCGCCTTCGTCCTCAGCGGCGATCTGGAGGGCGCCATGGCGGGCATCGGCCTGGCCGCGGCGGTCGCCCTGGACGCGTTCGTCCTGCGGACGGCCCTGGTCCCGGCGGCGATGCATCTGCTGGGCCGGTCCAACTGGTGGCTCCCGGCGGGCCTGGAGAAGCGGCTGCCGCATCTCGCGGTCGAGCCGCGCGAGCAGCCGACAGCGGCGGGAACGGCGCCCGAGGGCCCGGCGTCGGTGATCCACGGCTTCATCCGCACCCCGGACGGCGAACCGGTGACCGACGCGGCGGTGACCCTGCTGACCCCGGACGGCCATCAGCTCGACCGGGTGGTCTCCCTGGCGGACGGCTCGTACATCCTGGCGGTCCCGGGCCCCGGCACCTATCTGCTGGCGGCCACCGCCCACCCGTACACGTCCCGCGCGCGGCGGGTGCGGGTGGGGGAGGGGGCGGTGGTGTTCGATGTGGAGTTGGGGGCGGAGGCGGAGTCCGAGGACGGGGTGAACTTGGTCAACTGAGCTTCCGTCGGCCGTCCTTGATGATCTGCTCCACGTCCAGGACGACCTGCCCGCCGATCACCTCGGGCAGGACGACCGTGTCACCGGGGGCGTGCACACGGTGGTTCGTGTACGCGCCCCCGTCCGGCTCGGTGAGCAGATGCAGGCGCTGATGCTTGCGGTCGACCACGAGATAGACGGGGATCCTCGCCTCGGCATAGGCCGTGGCCTTGGTCTTCAGATCGTCCCGCCAGTTGCTGGAGGTGACCTCCAGCACGAGGCGGAAGCAGACCGGGTCGTACGCGTTCCGCTCCACGACATGGTCGTCGACATCGGCGTCCACCACCACCAGATCGGGGATGGCGTAGTCCTCGACGCCGGTGGGGAGCCAGACGCCGACGTTCTGGAGAACCTCGGTCTCCCCGCCGTGCAGTCCGGCGGCGATGAACGGGATCATGAGATTGGTGAGCGCACGGGCATGGGGGGCATCCGGTGCTGGGGTCACGAGGAGGTGGCCTCCGACGATCTCGACGCGGTAGCCCGGATGGCGCTCCATGATCTCGTCGGCGATGGCCGTGAGGGAGAACGGCTCGTCGAAGGGCTCTTCAGCGGAAGCGGCGGACATCACGTGCCTCCTGGGGGCTGGTGTCGAGAGCATCATCGTAGGCAGGCCGTTCACGGCATGTCCTCTCCCACTCCGTTCACCCGAAGGGGATGACCGGCGGGGTTCACCCCTCCTTCGTCATCCCCGGCAGGAAGTCCGTGAACAGCTCGTGCACCTCTCTGACCAGCGGGCGCAGTACCCGGAAGCGGGCCAGGGAGACGCCCCGGGCGGTGAGGCGGGCCCCGCGCGCGGCGAGGCGGTAACTGCGTTCGCGGCCCGGGGTGCGGTCGAAGATCCAGTACAGGCACAGCCCCATCTGGGCCAGCCACATCAGCTCCGGCAGCGCCTCGCGCAGTTCCCCGGGGACCTTGGCCGCCGAACCGGCGAGGACCTCCCGGTGGACGCTGATCGCCTGCACGCGCGCGTGCTCGCTCTCCGGGGAGAACGGGCTGAGCGGGCTGTCGGGGTCGGCGGCGTTCCGGAAGAACTGCACCGCGAACTCGTGGTAGGGCGTGGCCACGTCCAGCCACGCCGTGAGCACGCCCGTGAGCCGGGCCTCCAGGGCGGTCTCCCGGTCCAGGATCTCGCGCACCGCGCGCTGGTGCTCGGCGGCGATCCGGTCGTAGAACCCCTGGATGAGGTGTTCCTTGCCGTCGAAGTAGTAGTACGCGCTCCCGACGGAGACGCCGGCCTCCTGGGCGATGGCCCGCATGGTGGTGCGGTCGTAGCCCCGCTCCTGGAACAGCCGCATGGCCGTCTCCAGGATCAGCGCCCGGGTCTGCTCGGACTTGCTGAGGGCAACGCGCTCCCCGGGCTCCCCGGACCCGCCGACCAACCCGGAGCCCCCGGACCCGCCGGTGCCTTCGCCGTTCTCGCCGTTCTCGCCGCTGTCGTCGCCATCGGTCTTCTCGGGCATGGGGAGAGAGACTAACGACCCCCGCCCGGCCCCTCTCCATCCCGGCCCCTCTCCACCCCGGCCGGGGTCAGGCTCCCGTCCGCTGCCCCGCTCCCTGCCCCGCCCGGCCCAGCTCGGGGCGTTTGGAGTAGTCCGTGAAGCCGATGACGTTGCCCCAGGGGTCGGCGATCTCCACCGTCCACCCCGTGGCCACCGGGAACGGCGGGTCCAGCGGCGCGATCCCGGCCGAGGCCAGCCGGTCGGCGGCGGTCCGCGCGTCCGGCACCTCCAGCCACGTCCGGGGCGACGGCCACGGCGGCGGCCGGTGCCCCACGCCCTCCTCGTGCCGCAGCAGCACCCCCGGCGCCTCGGCGCCGACCCTCAGCAGCGCGATCCCGGCCTCGTCGAAGCGGAACCCGACCGTGAACCCCGCTCGTTCGTAGAAGGCCACCGCCTCGCCGAGGTCCCCGACGGGCAGCAGTACGTTGTCGAAGCCGAGCAGCTCGTACGACTGGTTGTCTGACATACCGTCAGCGTAGGCCGATCATCGGCCGCGACCCGGCATTGTCAGTGCCGCCCCGTACTGTCGTCGGCATGGGAATGGTGACGTTCGTCGACGAGACGACGACAGGGGACCGTACGGCGTCCTGGGGACTGGAGATCGCCGAGGAGCGGCTCACCGTGCGTGAGCTGATCCGGCGCCGGGTGTTCCAGGAGGTGGCCGAGTTCAACGCCCGCACCCCGGGCGTCTTCCAGGGCCTGGTGCAGCCCACGGACACCGAGCGCACGCTCAATGGATACGCGCTGCGCAGCCCCCGCCGGATCGACCCCGAGGCCCAGTCCGAGCTGGCCCTCAGGGCGTTCGCGGGCAACGGCTTCCTGGTGCTGGTGGGAGACCGCCAGGTCACCGACCCGGACCAGGAGATAGAGCTGTCCCTCGGCACCGAGGTCACCTTCCTCAAGCTCGTCCCCCTGGTGGGTGGCTGATGACCGGCACCGGCCGGTTCGCGGACGAGGTCGGCCCGAGTCTGCGCCTGATCACCGCCGGGCGGCTCGACGGACTGCTGCCCGAGCTGCTGCGCCTCGCCGAAGTCATCGACGACCACTGGGGCTGGGAGGCCGCCAAGGTCGTCGCCGCCCTCCACAGCACCGACCAGGCATTCAGGTCCGAGCTGGTCAGGCAGCTCACGGCCCACTACCACAGCGCGGCGACGGGCTCCGCAGACCGCCGCCACATCGTCGTCCTGCTCGGCAACTTCCGGGCCCGGGACCTCGTCACCGACCAGCCCCTCGACACCCGCGCGGCCCTGATGGAACTCGCCGCCCAGCAAGAGGTGAACTATGACACCGCGCATCTGGTGCGCCTCGCCGAGCTGGAGCTGGACGAAGGGCGGGTGCTGCCCGGCATGTTCGTCGCCCTGATCCGCCGCTCCTGGCTCTCGGTGTGGCAGGCGAGCAAGGAGCTGGGCCCGCTGGTCGAGCGCATCGCCCCCACCTCCCCGGTCCTCAACCCCGGCGAGGCATGGGCCGACCGGGCGCTCGCCGACCTCACCGACCTGGGCGAGGACTGGCGGAAGCTGGTCGCGCACACCACCACGGCCACCTCCGCCCGCCCGTCCGCCAGGTGGGAGCGCACCGGCCGCGCCCTGATCGACACCGTGGGCGCCGACGAGGTGCGCGGCCGGGTGCTGGACTGGCTGCGCCTGGTGGGCCGCCCCCGTACGGTGCCGCTGCTGCCCGCGCAGTACGCCGGTGACCCCAACGCCACCTTCGACCCGTACAACGCGACGGCCCTGCGGGGCCTGATCTGGCTGCTGTCCTTCCTGCCGACCGCCACCCCGGACGCGGGCACGGATCCGGGCACGGGCACGGTCCCCGACGCAACCCCCGCCACAGAAACCCCCGCCACCGCAGCGCCCGGTACCGGAACCCCCGCCACCGCAGCGCCCGCCACCTCAACCCCCGCCACCACCCGCACCCTCGCCTTCCTCGCCGAGACCTCCCTCCGTCGCGCCCCCGGGATCGGCCCGGTCAACCCCAAGGTCGCCAACGCCGCCGTCAACGCCCTCGCCCGGATCGAGCACGAGTCGGCCCTCGCCGAGCTGGCCCGCCTCGCCACCCGGGTCACCTACAAGGGCACCCTCAAGCTGGTCGACGCCGCCCTGGACACCCGGGCC
Organism: Streptomyces sp. NPDC004610; assembly: GCF_040609715.1. Taxonomy (NCBI): domain Bacteria; kingdom Bacillati; phylum Actinomycetota; class Actinomycetes; order Kitasatosporales; family Streptomycetaceae; genus Streptomyces; species Streptomyces sp. NPDC004610. The sequence goes on from NZ_JBEXLA010000019.1 coordinate 133,236, forward strand.
CAGGCGCTCGGCCTCAGCCGCGAGGAGATCGAGGAGCTGGCCGTCCCGGGCTATGGCCTGACCGGGGTCGGCCGCGCCGAACACGCTCTGGGCGAGTCCACCGCCCTCCTGGAGGTGCACGGCACCAAGGCCGTGCTGACCTGGCGCAACGCCGCCGGGAAAACCGTCAAGGGCGTCCCCGCGGCCGTCCGGCGCGACCATGCCGACGAGCTGAAGGAGCTGAAGGCGGCGGTCAAGGACATCGACAAGATGCTCTCCGCCCAGAGCGAGCGCCTGGACCGCCAGTTCCTCGCCCGCCGCACCTGGTCCTTCACCGCCTGGCGCGAGCGCTACCTCGACCACCCCCTGGTCGGCACCCTGGCCCGCCGTCTGCTCTGGACCGTCGACGGCACCACCGCCGGGTTCGCGGACGGCGAGCTGCGCACCCTCGCCGACACCCCCGTCACCGAGGGCAGCGAGGTCGCCCTCTGGCACCCGGTAGGCGCCGAGCCCGCCACCATCGTCGCCTGGCGCGACTGGCTGGAGCGGCACGGCATCACCCAGCCGTTCAAGCAGGCCCACCGCGAGGTGTACCTCCTCACCGACGCCGAGCGCGCCACCGGCACCTACTCCAACCGGTTCGCCGCGCACATTTTGCGCCAGCACCAGTTCCACTCCCTCACCGCGATCCGCGGCTGGCGCAACAAGCTCCGCCTCTGCGTGGACGACGAGGCCCCGCCGGCCACCCGGGACCTGCCCCAGTGGGGCCTGCGCGCCGAGTACTGGATCGCCGGCGACGGCATGGAGTACGGCACCGACACCACCGACTCCGGCAGCTTTCTGCGGCTCCGTACCGACCAGGTCCGCTTCTACCCGATCGACGCCCCGGAGAACTCGGCGCACTGCTGCGGTGGCGAGTACCGGATGTGGCTGCGCCAGGGGGCCGAGCCGGTCGAGGCGTTGCCGCTGGCCGGGATCCCGCCCCTGGTCCTGTCCGAGGTGCTGCGGGACGTGGATCTGTTCGTCGGCGTCGCCAGCGTCGGCAACGACCCGACCTGGCAGGACGGCGGCCCCGAGGGCCGCTACCGCGATTACTGGACGTCGTACGGCTTCGGGGAGCTGAACCAGACCGCGCAGACCCGCCGCGCGCTGCTGGAGCGGCTCGTGCCGCGGCTCGCGATAGCCGACCGCTGCCATCTGGAGGGCCGCTTCCTGCACGTCAAGGGCGAGCGCCACACGTACAAGATCCACCTCGGTTCGGGGAACATCCTGATGACCCCCAACGACCAGTACCTGTGCATCGTCCCCAAGAGCGCCTCGGCCACCCCGGACTCCGGCTACCTCCCCTTCGAGGGGGACCGGCTGCTCGCCGTGATCCTCAGCAAGGCGACGATGCTGGCCGCGGACACGGAGATCACCGACCCGACGATCCTCAGCCAGCTGTAGCAACCCGAAGGCCCCGCCTCACCAGGAGACGGGGCCCGAGGGACCGGCCGGACACCGACCGGAAGGGAGCGTCAGAACCGCCGAGTGATCAGCGCCTTCTTCACCTCGGCGATCGCCTTCGTCACCTCGATACCCCGCGGGCACGCGTCCGTGCAGTTGAAGGTGGTCCGGCAGCGCCACACCCCGTCGCGGTCGTTGAGGATCTCCAGCCGCTGCTCACCCGCCTCGTCCCGCGAGTCGAAGATGAAGCGGTGGGCGTTGACGATGGCCGCCGGGCCGAAGTACTGGCCGTCGTTCCAGAACACCGGGCAGGACGACGTGCAGGCCGCGCACAGGATGCACTTGGTGGTGTCGTCGAAACGCTCCCGGTCCTCGGCGGTCTGGAAGCGCTCACGCGTCGGCTCGTTGGTCTCCTTGGTGATCAGGAACGGCATCACGTCCCGGTACGCCTGGAAGAACGGCTCCATGTCCACGACCAGGTCCTTCAGGACCGTGAGGCCCTTGATGGGCTCGACCGTGATCGGCTTGTCCGGGTTGATGTCCTTGATCAGGGTCTTGCAGGCCAGCCGGTTCTTGCCGTTGATCCGCATGGCGTCGGAGCCGCAGATGCCATGGGCGCAGGAGCGGCGGAAGGTCAGCGTCCCGTCGATGTCCCACTTGATCTTGTGCAGACCGTCGAGGACCCGCTCCTTGGGGTCGATCTCCAGCTGGAAGTCTTCCCAGATCGCCTCGGCCGAGACCTCGGGGTTGAACCGGCGGACACGGAACGTCACCGTGATGTACGGGGACGCCGCGGACTCCGCCTCCACCTTGTCCAGAACGGGGGTTGCCATCAGTACTTACGCTCCATCGGCTGGTAGCGGGTCTGCACGACCGGCTTGTAGTCGAGCCGGACGGTCTCGCTGCCGTCGGCGCCGACCTCGCGGTACGCCATGGTGTGGCGCATGAAGTTGATGTCGTCGCGGTTGGGGTAGTCCTCGCGGTAGTGACCGCCGCGGGACTCCTTGCGGGCCAGCGCGGAGACCGCCATGACCTCGGCCAGCTCCAGCAGATTGCCCAGCTCGATGGCCTCCAGCAGGTCGGTGTTGAACCGCCTGCCCTTGTCCTGGATCGAGACATTGCGGTAGCGCTCGCGCAGCTCCGCGATCTTCTCGACGGCCGTCTTGATGGTCTGCTCGGTACGGAACACCATGACGTTGGCGTCCATGGTCTCCTGGAGCTCCCGGCGCAGGACCGCCACCCGCTCGCTGCCGGTCGAGGCGCGCAGCTGCTCGATCTGCTCGACCACGAACGCCTCGGGGTTCTCGGGCAGCTCCACATAGTCCGCGCCCTGGCTGTACTCGGCCGCCGCGATCCCCGCCCGGCGCCCGAACACATTGATGTCCAGGAGCGAGTTGGTGCCCAGCCGGTTCGCGCCGTGCACCGAGACACAGGCGACCTCGCCGGCCGCGTACAGCCCGGGGACGACGGTGGTGTTGTCCGAGAGGACCTCACCCTCGACGTTGGTCGGGATGCCGCCCATCGCGTAGTGCGCGGTGGGCTGGATCGGGATCGGGTCGGTGTACGGCTCGATGCCCAGATAGGTGCGGGCGAACTCGGTGATGTCGGGGAGCTTGGCGTCGAGCTGCTCCGGCGGCAGATGGGTGAGGTCGAGGTAGACATGGTCGCCCTCGGGACCGCAGCCGCGGCCCTCCCGGATCTCCGTGTAGATGGACCGGGAGACGACATCGCGCGACGCCAGGTCCTTCATCACCGGCGCGTACTTCTCCATGAAGCGCTCGCCGTCCTTGTTGCGCAGGATGCCGCCCTCACCGCGGGCGCCCTCCGTCAGCAGGATGCCCATGCGCCAGATGCCGGTCGGGTGGAACTGGAAGAACTCCATGTCCTCCAGCGGCAGCCCGCGCCGGTACACGGCGGCCTGGCCGTCACCGGTCAGGGTGTGCGCGTTCGACGTCACCTTGAAGAACTTGCCGGTGCCGCCGGACGCGTAGATCACGGCCTTCGCCTGGAAGATATGGATCTCGCCGGTGGCCAGCTCGTAGGCGACCACCCCGGAGGACCGCTTGACGCCGTCGACCTCGGTGATCAGCTGGTCCAGGACGTAGAACTCGTTGAAGAACTCCACGCCCTCCTTGACGCAGTTCTGGTACAGCGTCTGGAGGATCATGTGGCCGGTGCGGTCGGCCGCGTAGCAGGACCGGCGGACCGGGGCCTCGCCGTGGTTGCGGGAGTGCCCGCCGAAGCGGCGCTGGTCGATGGTGCCGTTCGGGGTCCGGTTGAACGGCAGGCCCATCTTCTCCAGGTCGAGGACGGCGTCGATGGCCTCCTTCGCCAGGATCTCCGCGGCGTCCTGGTCGACCAGGTAGTCACCGCCCTTGACCGTGTCGAAGGTGTGCCACTCCCAGTTGTCCTCCTCCACATTGGCCAGCGCGGCGGCCATACCGCCCTGCGCGGCGCCCGTGTGGGAGCGGGTGGGGTAGAGCTTGGTCAGCACGGCGGTGCGGCTGCGCTTGGTCGACTCGATGGCGGCGCGCATGCCCGCGCCACCGGCGCCGACGATGACGGTGTCGTACTTGTGGATCTTCATGAGTCTCGTAACCCCGTGCCTAGCGGATGTTCGGGTCGAAGGTGAAGATCACCAGCGTGCCCAGCAGGATGGTGAACACCGTGGCGGTGTACAGCAGGCCCTTCAGCCACAGCCGCGTGCCCGCGCGCTCCGCGTAGTCGTTGATGACCACGCGCAGACCGTTGGTGCCGTGCAGCATCGCGAGCCAGAGCATCAGCAGATCCCAGACCTGCCAGAACGGGGACGCCCAGCGGCCGGCCACGAAGGCGAAGCCGATCTTGGAGACACCGCCGTCCAGCACCAGCTGGATCAGCAGATGGCCGATGACCAGGACGACCAGCACGATGCCGGACAGCCGCATGAACAGCCAGGCCGCCATCTCGAAGTTGCCGCGCGTGGAGCGCGGGGTCTTCCTGGTGCGCTGGCGCGGCGGCTCGATCAGCGGCGCGGGGTTGTCGACCGTATAGACGGGCGCGCTCTCGACGGGGCCGATCCCGGAGGCGGTCTTCTCAGTCGTGGACATACGCGTCAGCTCCCGAACACTTCACGAGCGGCGTGGCCGAGGACGGGGTAGATCGCCCCGAGCATCAGCACCACCCAGATGCCTACGACCGTCCAGAGCATCTGCTTCTGATAGCGCGCGCCCTTCGACCAGAAGTCGACGGCGATGACACGCAGGCCGTTGAGCGCGTGGAACAGGATGGCGGCGACGAGGCCGTACTCCAGCACGGCGACGATCGGCGTCTTGTACGTGGCCACGACATCGTCGTAGGCCTCGGGGGAGACACGCACGAGAGCGGTGTCCAGCACGTGTACGAACAGGAAGAAGAAAATGAGGACGCCGGTGACTCGATGAGCCACCCAGGACCACATTCCTTCCCGGCCGCGGTACAGCGTTCCAGCCGGCACGGAAGTTCCTCCGGGAGCGGGGATTGGAGCCGCGCCGGCTTGTGCTGTCGGTCGGGCCCGGCCGGGTACGGTCCACCGGCCCTCAGCATGGTATCCACGGTTGCGCTCCGCGCTGAGCGGGGGTGTGGCTGTGTGATCAAAGTGGCACGCGGATGGGGGATTGCGGCTACTGAGGGTGGGTTTGCTGTGGTTTGCCGAGTGCGGGTTCGTGGTGGTTGCTCGCGCAGTCCTCCGCGCCCCTGAGGCGACGGACCAGCCGTCCCCTCGCCAGGCGGCGGAGTTCCTCGGCCGCTGTCACCCGTTCGTCCTCGGGATCGTTCGTCAATCGTGACCGGATCGCGGTGAGGAACTGGTCCAGGGCCTCCGCGGGCGGTACGTGGTCCAGGCAGACCACGAAGACATGGCCGAAGCGGGACTCGTAGGCGGCGTGGGCCGCGCTCAGCGCGGTGTGGGCGGCGGAGTAGGTGCCGTCCGGCAGGGTCGGCAGGGGCTCACCGGCCAGCGCCTCGGCCAGTTCGGCCGGGGTGAGGTCGTAGGCGGCCTCGTCGGACGCGGCGAGGAGGGCGTCCAGGTCGGGGTAGGGGCGGTGGGCGGTGAGGCGCTCGGCCCAGCGGGGGCTGCGGAGGCACTCCAGCAGGGCGCGGTGCGCGGCGGCGGCCGGGGTGTCGTTGAAGCACCGGAGGGTGTCGGGCGGCTCGGTGCGGGTCTGCTCGGGAAGAAGGCGATTCACGTCGAGGTGTCGGCAGAGGGTGGCGTGGTGCGGGCGATGGCCGGTGTGGGGCCGACGGTGCGGGTGCGAACGGTGTGAAGGATGTGCCGCCACGCTATCGAGTGGGGTCATCCCTGTCCGACGGTTATCCGAATTTCACTCGGACGGGAGAGTTTCGGAACGTGTGGTGGACGCATCGGTATTACGTTGACGAGGTGGGCGAGCACCGGCGCCCGGCCGAGGCCGAGGCGGACCAGCGGATCGTGCGGCGCAGTGCGCTGCTGATCGCCGCTGCCGTGGTGGTCCTCGGCGTCGGACTCGGACTGTGGGCCACGGGAGGCGGCGACGCCCCCGCCGACGGCACCGGTACGGAGGTCTCCGCCCGGGTCACACCCAGCACCGCCCCGAGCCCCACCCGCACCTACCCCCTGTCCCAGCCGCCCCGGACCATACCCGCGGTCCGCTCCCACACCCCGGCCCGCGGCCCCGGCTGGCGCCCCGCCCCCGGGCACCGGGTCGTGGTCGACGCCCCCGCGCTGGCCGACGAGGGCCGGCTGCTCGCCGGGGAGCTGGGGCTGACCTACGCGGGAGAGCGGACGGACACCCGCGCCGGTGACGTACGGCTGGCGCTCGGCGGGGACGAGGGGGCGGACCCGGAGTCGTACGCCATGACGGTGGGCGGGGGGCGGGTGGTGATCAGCGGGCCGGGGGAGGCGGGGGTGTTCTACGGGACGCGGACGCTGAAGCAGGAGGTCGCGGACGGGGGGACGGCGCCGGAGGGCGTGGTGCGCGACGAGCCGGCCAAGGAGCGGCGCGGGTTCATGCTGGACATCGCGCGTAAGCCGTTCACCGCGGACTGGATCGAGGCCCGGGTGCGCGAGCTGGGCGATCTCAAGTTCAACGAGCTGGGGCTGCACTTCTCCGACGACCAGGGCTTCCGGATCGCCTCGGACACCCACCCCGAGATCGTCTCCAAGGTCCATCTCAGCAAGGCCCAGGTGCGGAAGATCGTCGCCCTGGCCGCGAGCCGCCACATCACCGTCGTCCCGGAGATCGACTCGCCCGGACATCTCGGCGCGGTCCTGGCCGCCCACCCCGGTCTCCAGCTGCGCAACGCGAACGGGGTCGCGGCCAGGGGCGCGGTGAACATCGCCGACCCGGCCGCGGCGGACCTGGTGGACGAGCTGCTGAACGAGTACGCCGGGCTGTTCCCGGGGTCGCAGTGGCATCTGGGCGGGGACGAGTACCGGGCGCTGGCCGTCGCCGACCCCGAGGCGTCCTACCCGGGGCTGGCCGCCGCGGCGCGCGCGGAGTACGGGCCCGGCGGCACCGTCGCCGACCTCGCCACCGGCTGGCTGAACGACCGCGCCGCCACCGTCCGCGCCCACGACCGCACCCCGCGCGCCTGGAACGACGGCTTCTACCGGCTCTCCGGCGACCCCTCCGTCACCCCCGACGACGACATCGTCGTCGCCTACTGGACCGGCAAGGAGATCGGCGCCCGCGAACCCGTGGAGTATCTGCGCGCCGGACGGCGGCTGATCAACTACAACGACGAGTTCCTCTACTACGTCCTCGGCGAGCCGCAGACCTTCGTCTATCCGACCGGGCAGCGGATCTACGAGCGGTGGAGCCCGCGGGTGCTGCGCGGCACCGGCGCGGTCGCGGCCCGCTACGAGGAGCAGATAGCGGGCGGGTCGTTCGCCGTCTGGTGCGATCTCGCGAACGCCCAGACCCAGGACCAGGTCGCCGCCGGGATCCGGATGCCGCTGCGGGCGACCGTGCAGAAGCTGTGGGACCCGGAGCGGCCGGAGCTGTCCTGGCCCGAGTTCCGTGCCCTGGCCGACCGCCTCGGCTGAGCCCCCCGGCTGCCCCACCGCCGGGCCCGGATTGGCCCGATCCGCTGCGAACCCGCGGGCCGCTGGGCTGAGATGGACCCGTACGCGTACGAAGCGCACGAAGCGCACGACCGAGGCGGGGAACGGGGAATCGCTGACATGGGCTACTGGGGGTACTTCGTCGTGGGGCGCGGTGACCGGCCGCTCAGGGAGTACGAGGCGCTGGCGGGCGTCCCGGGGCTGGAGCCGCGGGCGTCGGCGCCGGACGGCTGGCAGGTGTGGGAGTACCCGGGCGGGGACGGCGAGGTCGGCAGTATGAACGCCCTCGCCCTGGAGAGCGGGGCGCCCGCGCTGTTCGGGTATGTGATGGACAGCGCCTGTGTGGTGGTGGAGGCGGCGGCGCCGGAGAGCGGGGCGTGGAGCAGCTGTCTGGTGCGGGCCGCGATGGCCGGGTACCTCGGCGCGGAGACGGAGGGCCTCACGCTGGAGGACTACTTCCTGGAGCCGCGCGACGCCGCCGGGCGGGCGGTGGCCTGGGCGGCGGAGGCGGGGCACACGGTGGAGGCGGAGGCGCTGGTGGAGATCTTCACGGCGGACGCCGACGCGCTGGAGGGCGGCTCCGGCTCCGGGGCGGCGGAGAAGTTGTTCTTCCAACTCCTCGACCGGCTCGGGGTCGTCCCGCTATAACCGTCCCACTGTGGCCGACCCTCTTTGGCCGACCCTCTGTGGCCGTCCCACTGCGGCCGACCCTCTGTGGCCGTCCCGCGGCGACCGGGCCGCTGTGACATCGCGGCCCGGTCGTACGCAGTACACGCAGGGGGGAAGTGCGGGCTCCGCAAGGCGCGGCGCCCCGGACCCGGAGGCGTGGATGAGCCTGGTGGAGCTGATCGCTCAGGCCGACGAACGCGGACTCGCCGTCAGCGGGCTGGCCTGTCTGGACCGCTGCGTACCGCTGCTCGGCGGGGACGACGAGGTGCTGCGCCCGCTGTGGGCCAACCTCGCCGACGACGGTGACGCCAGCGCCTGGGGCACGCTGGTGGACACCGTCCGCCACCGGCTCGGCGCCGCCGAGGAGATGGACGCCGGTGCCGCCGAGGACGAGGCCGCGCTGCTGGTGCGCCGGATGCTGGCCGCCGCCCCGGCGGTGCGCTCCGCCGCCGAGGCCCGGGTCTGGGCCGACGGCTGCTCGGTGGCCGCCCTGCGGATCCACCGGCTGCTCGACCCGGCCGAGCCGCGCCACGACGACGGTACGGACACCCTCGCCCCGCTCGTCGCCGCCGAACTGCGCCGCCAGATCACCGTGCTGGAACTGCTCGGCGAGCACGGCGGGGGCGGGCTGCGCCGGGCGCACGAGGTGTCCACCGAGGGACGGCGGGTGCTGCGCGCGGTGGTGTCCCGGCGGGCCCGCCACGGGTGAGCCCGAAGGTGCGGACACGGTGTGCGTTCCGTTCCCGTCCGGGGCGGGATGCGGCGGTCCTGCGCCGGTTCGCCGCCGCCCCATGATCACTGTGACGAAATGCCTGGCCGCAGCGCTCTTCTGAATGTGACGAGTGCGATGAGTGAGACCCCGGGCGACGGCCCCGACCGTACGGCGGCGGCCCGGCCCTCCGCCGCCGCCAAGCCGGTGCGGTGGGCCGCCGACATCGTGTGCGCCCTGCGCGAGGGCGCCCGGCTGCGGTTGGACTACTCGGCGCAGTCCCTGTGGAGCGCGGACCGGTTGATCGCCGAACTGCGCCGGGAGGGCACCCCGTTAGCCGCCGCCGAGCAGGTGCTGCGCGGACTCGGCGCGTACGCCGGGGAGGTGATCGTGCGTCAGACCGGCGCCGAGTGGTGGGCCGGTGGCGGCGACCACTGGGTCCGTACGCCGGACGGGCGGCTGTGGGACCCGGTCGACGAGGCCCGGCGCTGCTTCGAGGGAGACGGCTCCCTGCGGCTGCTGTGCCGGGACGCGACGACCGGGCGGCCCTGACCCCGCGTCACACCCCGTGCTACGGCGCGAGGACCTGCCCCAGGCGGCCGTCGGTCGGGGTGCCCACCGTCGACTTGCTGTAGAGCGCGGCCCGGGAGTAGCCGATGCCGCCGCCGGTGCTCGGCAGATACAGCACGATCCCGTCGGTGGCGTCCTCGCCGTCCGCGCCCAGGGCGAGATCGGCGCGGCCGTACCCGGACAGATCGGCCAGCGAGACCGCCGAGCCCAGCCGGTCGCCGCTCTCGGTGGAGCCCGGGACGGTCGAGGTGTCCTGGGAGACGAGGGTGGCGCCGGTGCCGGTGAGGCCGGTGGAGGTGCCCTTGAGCAGGGTCACCGCGCCCGCGTCGGCCCGGTTGGCCTTGTCCCGGGTCAGATCCTCGCCCGGGGCGCCCACCAGGGCGTCGGCGAGACCGTCCGCGTTGGCGTCGCCGACGGAGACCGAGCTGCCGAAGGCGTCGCCCGCCTCACCGGCGCCCGGCACTCCGGTGGTGTCCTGGTGGATGACCCGCATCCCGGTGGTGGTGAACCCGCTCGCCGTCCCGAAGAGCATGGTGATCTGACCGCCGGTCCGCGCCCCCGACTCGGTGGTGGACGGCTGGCCGATGACGAGGTCGTCGTAGCCGTTGGCGTCGATGTCGCCCGCGGCGACCGCGCGCCCGCCGCGGACCGAGAGGACCCCGGCGAGGGTCAGACCGTTCTTGGAGCCGGCGAACCGGGCGACCCGGCCGATGCCCCCGGCGTCCCGGTAGTTCAGGGCCACGTCCTGGTAGCCGTCCCGGTTGAAGTCGCCGGTCGCGGTGTCCAGATGGGCGACGGAGGCGGTCGCGGTGGTGATCCGGCCGGAGGTGGAGGCACCGCCGGTGAGCCGGACGTGCCAGTTGCCGCCCCGGCCGGTACCGGCCGCGAAGACATCGGCGCGGCCGTCGGCGTTGAAGTCGCCCACCGCGACCGCGGAGCCGAGCCGGGCGCCCTTGGCGGTGACGCTGCCGGTGGTGGTGAAGGAGTACCCGGTCTTCAGACCCGGCCCGTACATCACCGTGACCTGGCCCCGGTCCGTCCCGGCGGTGTCGTCCTCGCCGGGGACGCCCACGGCGAGATCGGCGTGGCCGTCGCCGTTGACATCGCCCCAGGCGGTGGCGGTGCCGAAGGCGTCACCGGACTCGGTGCTGTCGGGGACACCCGCGCTGTTCTGGGTGAGGCCGGTCCGCTGGGCCGGGACCGGGCCGCCCGTCCCGCCCGGGACCACGGTCACCCGGTTGGCCGTCGGGGTGCCGAGGGCGAGGTCGGCGACGCCGTCCCGCTGGAGGTCGGCGGTGGGCAGGGTGTGCGAGATGCCCGGGGTCTTGGCGAGCTGGGCGATCAGCGCGAGCTTGGGGTAGAGGTTGAGGCCGGGGCAGAGGGTGGCGTTGGTGTCCCGGTGCCCGAAGACCCGGGGCAGGGTGACCGACGCGCCCTTGGCGATCTTGTTGCCGTCCACGCCCTTGTCGACGCCCGAGGTCAGGGTCACCTTGCCGGTCGGGTCGATGCCGTACATCCCGAACTTCCAGGCCACGATCCGCGCGATGGAGTCCAGCGCGGCCCGGCTGGGCTTGGCGGTCTCGTAGTTGCCGATGTAGGAGATGCCGAGGGTGTTGGTGTTGAAGCCGACGTTGTGCGCGCCGGTGACCGGGAGATCCATCCCGCCGCTGCGGCCCTCGAAGATCTGGCCGCACTTGTCGACGACGAAGTTGTAGCCGATGTCGTAGTAGCCGCGGGCGAAGTGGCTCTGCTGGAGCGTGCGGAGGTAGGCCCGCGAGTCGGCGCAGGAGAGGGCGTTGTCGGCGTCCATTCCGGTGTGGTGGACGACGGCGGCCTTGATCTCCGTGCCGTAGCCGGGGGTGCCGTCGTAGTCGGTCGACGCGCCCCACTCGGCCTGGGAGATGACGGGCGGCTTGACGACGGTGGAGGGGCGGGGGGCGGGGATGGTGGGCGTCGGGGTGGGGGTCGGGGTCGTCTCCGAGGGCCCGGCCGTCGGTGTGGTGGCCGTCTCCGTCGGCGTGGTGGCCGTTTCGGTCGGGGTGGCGGTCTCCGTCGGTGCGGTGGCCGTCTCGGTCGGCGTGGTGGTCTCCGTCGGTACGGGGGAGCCCGTCTCCGCCGTGAACGCGGCCGGTTCCAGGGCCGTCGCCGGGTCCGTGGGGACCGCGCCCGGGTCGAGGAGCTTGACGTCCATCCCCGTGGGCTGGCCGGGTGCCTCGGTGCCGTCGGCGCGGACGAGACGGACCTCGACGCCGTTCGCGTCGCCGGTCCACAGGGCCTCGGTGCCGCCGCGCAGCCCCGCGCGCTCGCGCTCGGTGCCCTCGGCCTGGTTCGGCTCCTGCTCCAGCCGCTGCCACGCCGACCAGGTGCCGGAGTCGGTGTCCCGGGTACGGACCTCGGGGGTGCCCTTGGCCTGGACGTCCGGGTCGTTCCAGGTCAGCTGGACCGCGCTGAACCGTTTCGTGGCGCGGCGCTCCAGCCCCTTGCGGCCACCGCCCTCGTCGCTCAGCCTCAGGGTGTGGATGGCCGGTCTGCGGGTGCCGCCCTTGCCGTCGGCGGGGTCGGCGGACTGGTCGGCGACCGCGTAGGTCACCGCTCCCGCCCCGCCCAGCACGACCGCGCCGATGGTCAGCCAGGCACGCCGCTTCAGGCTCAGCGGCTTGTACGCGTGGGTCCTGCGAGGACTCAACTACCCCACCTCTAGGTTCAGTTCCGCGGTGCTCTGCATCTCCGATGCCGGGCATTGTCTCAAGGGCCTCAGCGGCCCCGGCGGCCCCGCAGCGCACACTCACACAGCGTCGGTCGGGGCGGAAACGTCACAGCAGCAAAAACGGTGGGAAATCGCAGGCGCCGAAAGCCGTTACCGGCCATCTGTTGGCCGGTAACGCGCTCTCCGATCTCAAGATCGACTGAGCACTCTTGTCCTTGTCCATCCCGGTGCGCGGTGATCCGCCCTGGACTGTTCTGTGAGTGAAGGATGTGACTCGATGCCCGAGTTGCTGAGCCATGCGGACGGCAGGAGCAGCTTCCGTCTGACCTTCGAGCCCCGCGAGGACCTGCCGTCGGCGTACCCGAGGACCGTCGGCCTCGGGGTGCTGACGGCACGTATGGAGTACCTGGCGGACGAGCCCGTCACCGACATCTCCTTCATCGCCCATCTGCTGAGCCCCGAGGCCGATATGGAGGTGTACATCAGGGGTGCCGTGGCCGAGGCCCGCCAGATCCCCGCCGCCTCCCTCCGGGACGAGGACATGGAGGAGTCGGAGCGGCGGACCGCGCGGAGCGACGCACTGCAATGGCGCCCGGTCGTGGCCCGGCCGGTGACCAGGGGACTCGGCGGGGCGTCCGGCTGCCACACCAATGACCCGGCCGCCGGAGACGCGAACGACAGCTCACTGCTCACCCGGCTGCCGTACCCGAAGAGGGGCGAGGGCTTCGAGACCTCCTGGGAGGTCCACTGCGACACCCGGATGCACACCTACGGCGCGGGTACGGCCTTCGTGACGGCCCTGCTGATCGCCCACGGCCCGGAGGACCGTCTCTACTCGGCCAAGGAGATCCCGCCCTTCCCGGGCACGGACCGCCGGTTCGAACTGGTGGGGACCAGGAGCACGGGCGCCGTCGGCTGACCTACCTCGGCCGGGATGGGATCCAGCTGCGGGGAGGGGGGCCGCGGAGACGACCGGGGCCGCCACCCCCCACAGGAGAGGCCCCGGCCGTCGCGCGGTACGGGCCGCGCGGCGACCCGTACTCCCTTCAGCGCCACCGCTGCGTTTTCTGTCACACCCCACCTCGTCACGGATTAGTTGCATCTTCTACGGTCATGGACGGGGCACGGTTTCAAGACGTAACGTGCCATTCGCGCCGATCGCCGAGGACCGCAGACCGAGGACCCACGCAACCGGCCGGGGTCCCGTGCCGCGGCCACCCACCGACCACCACGACGGCAAGCACCCGCACCGCCGCACCCACCGCGCTCACCACGCGGGCGGCGGCACGGGGCCAGGCGCAGAGAGGGCGCGCGTGTGCTGGGGGACGACGCCGAGCTGACGGCCGCCGTGCTTGCGGCGCAGAACGGGGACGAGACCGCGTTCCGGACCGTGTACCGCGCGGTGCACCCGCGGCTGCTCGGATACGTACGCACACTCGTCGGCGATCCCGACGCCGAGGACGTGGCCTCCGAGGCATGGCTCCAGATAGCCCGCGATCTGGAACGGTTCAGCGGCGACGCGGACCGCTTCCGCGGCTGGGCGGCCCGCATAGCCCGCAACCGCGCCCTGGACCACATACGCATGCGGGGCCGCCGCCCCGCGATAGGCGGCGACGAGGCCGAACTGACCGGCCGCCCCGCCGACTCCGACACCGCCGGCGAGGCCATCGAGGCCCTCGCCACCGACCGCGCCCTCTCCCTCATCGCCCGGCTGCCGCAGGACCAGGCCGAGGCCGTCGTCCTGCGGGTCGTCGTGGGACTCGACGCCAAGACCGCCGCCGAGACACTCGGCAAACGCGCGGGCGCCGTCCGCACCGCCGCGCATCGCGGACTGAAACGGCTCGCCGAACTCATCGGCGACGATCCGGAATCCGCCGAAGCCCTCGACGCCCTGCCCGCCCAGCGGGAACCGCATGATCGTGCGGTGACGTCCGCGAGTGTGACGCATTCGCTTTCGCGGACGCAGAAGGACATGTGATGGCCGACGAGCACCACCGATGGCTGGACCGTGAGACGGCGGAGCGTCTGCTGCGCGGGGAGCCACTGGAAGCTCTCGACGACGACGCCCGCGATCAGGCCGACCGGCTCGCCCAGGCACTGGGCGCACTCTCCGTACCGCCGCCGCCCCCCACCGGCGAGGAACTCCCCGGTGAGGCCGCCGCGCTGGCCGCGTTCCGCAAGGTCCGCGCCGATCCCGGCGAGGCCGACTGTCCGTTCACCGGCGATCTCTCCACCCCCCGCGCCTCCGACGCCGGACTGATCCGCATCGGCGGTCACGGGTCCGGGCGAGCGCCCCGCCGGGCCGCCAGGGCGGGGCCGTTCCGGGGCCGTCAGTTGCGGCTCGGCCTCGCCGCCGCGCTGGCCGTCGTGATGATCGGCGGGATCGCCGCCGCCACCGGCACCGGGGTGCTCCCGACGCCCTTCGACGACGAGGTCCCGCCCGGCCCGGCCGCCTCCGCCCCGGTCCGGCCGCCCACCGGCACCTCCGGGCCCTCCCCCGCCCCCGGCCAGGGGGACGCCGAGGACGGCGCGGCCCCCGGCGGCGCCCTGGTCGGCGGCTCCACCCCCACCCCGTCCGCCGACGCCCCCACCCCGTCCACGCCGGTCCAGCCGTCCGCCCCGTCCACCGCCGCCTGGAAGGACGCGGTCAAGGCGTGCCGCGACCTGAGCAAAGGCAAATCCCTGACCGACGACCGCCGCCGGGCCCTGGAGGACCTGGCGGGCGGCTCCGCACGGGTGGCCGACTTCTGCCGGGTGATGACCTCCACGGGCGGCAACGGCACGGCGAGCGGCAAGGACAAGACCACGGGGCCGGGCACGGAGACCCAGGGCGAGGGCCAGGTCGAGGGCAGCCCGACACCCAAGAGCGGCAAGTCCGCGAAGCCGGCCAAGTCAGCCAAGCCGACCAAGTCGGCGAAGCCGGCGAAGCCGGCCAAGCCCGTCAAGTCCCCGAAGCCCTCCAAGTCCGCCAAGCCGCCGAAGTCCCCGAAGTCCCCGAAGACCGACGGGGACGACGAGGAGGGCCAACCGGCGCAGGGGCAGTGGCAGGGCTGGGGCCACGGGCAGTGGCAGGGCTGGGGTCAGGGTCAGGACTGGGGCGACGGAAACGCCCATGGCGACGGCGACGGTAGTGGTCACGGCAGCGGCCACGGTAATGGCCACGACAACGGCGAGAGCAACGACCAGCTCCCCGACCACCCCCCACCCACCCCCTGACCAGCCCTTTCCCCCTCCCCGGCAGGGGCTCGGCCTCCGGCAGGAACGTTCCCTCGCCCCTGGTGTGACACTTTCGGCCGGAGTGACGCAGTAGTAGGTGAGCCGACTGGTCATCGGCCCTCTGCACAGTGCCGGGGTTCCCCCCGTACCTGCGGCACGTGCACTCGGCGCGGGCGGGACACGTTCCCCCGGTCCCGTCCGCGCCCCATCCCCTCCCTTCCCGTACCCTCCCCTCCCCCGGCGGACGCCGCCCTCACCAGTGGACGACGACCTTGTCCCCGTTCCGCACCTGGGCGAAGAGCTGGGCGAGCAGGTTCTCGTCCCGGACGTTGACACAGCCGTGCGAGGCACCGGCGTACCCCTGGGCGGCGAAGTCGGCGGAGTAGTGCACGGCCTGGCCGCCGCTGAAGAACATCGCGTAGGGCATCGGGGAGTCGTAGAGGGTCGACACATGGTCGCGGGACTTCCAGTAGACCTCGAAGACACCCTCGCGGGTCGGGGTGTACTCGGAGCCGAACCGCACCTCGGTGGTGGCGAGGGTCCGGCCGTCCACCATCCAGCGCAGTGTCCGGCTGGACTTGCTGATGCAGAGCACCCGGCCGGTCGTACAGCGCGGGTCGGGGGCATCGGCCTCCTGGCCGCCCATCAGATACAGCTCCCACCGGCCGGGGTCCTTGGTCATCGCGCGCAGCCGCTGCCAGGTGACGGTGTCGGTCTCGCCGGTCCGGGGCAGTCCCCGCTTGCCCTGGAACCCTTCGACGGCCCGCTCGGTCAGTTCGTCGTACGTCCCGGTCGGCCCGTCGAACAGCCAGGCGACCTGGCGCAGCCGGGCCTGGAGTTCGCGGACGTCCCGGCCGGTGTCGCCCCGGGTCCACAGCACCGGGGCGCGGGTGGAGGAGGGGGAGGACGGGGTGGAGGGGGAGGGGCGGGCGTCGTCCTCGGGGGCGTCGATCCGTACCGGTGGGGAGACCGGTTTGCCGTCGGCGTCCGTCGTCTGGACGGTGCAGGCGGACCCGACCGCCATCAGCGCCGCCACCGGGGTGAGCAGCGCCCACCCCTTGCCGTACCTCCGCATGCGCGGTCCCTTCGCTCCACTGCCCCGGCCGTCCACCCGGGTGTTTCCGGGTCATCTGTGATGTTCCCCGCGCACGACAGGCCACGAACGGCACGGCATGGTGGGGAGCGGGAGGAACCACGCTTCTGGCGGGGTGCGGACCTGGTGGTGAGCGTCGGTGGAAGGCGAGGCACAGGATGGTGGCGCGTGAATCGGAGTCCGGACCGCCGATCGAGCCGGTGTACGGGCCGGACGCGCTGACCGGCTGGGACCCGGCCGTACGGCTGGGCGAGCCGGGCGCGTACCCCTACACCCGGGGGGTCTATCCGACGATGTACACCGGCCGTCCCTGGACCATGCGCCAGTACGCGGGCTTCGGTACGGCGGCGGAGTCCAACGCCCGCTACCGGCGGCTGATCGGGCACGGCAGCAGCGGACTGTCGGTGGCGTTCGATCTGCCCACCCAGATGGGCCATGACAGCGACGCCCCGCTCGCCCATGGCGAGGTCGGCAAGGTGGGGGTGGCCGTCGACTCGATCGAGGACATGCGGGTGCTGTTCGACGGCATTCCGCTGGGCGAGGTCTCCACCTCCATGACGATCAACGCCCCGGCGGCCGTGCTGCTGCTCCTGTACCAGTTGGTGGCGGAGGAGCAGGGGGTGCCGGGCGACCGGCTCACCGGCACCGTCCAGAACGACGTACTGAAGGAGTACATCGCGCGCGGGACGTACATCTTCCCGCCGCAGCCGTCGCTGCGGCTGACCGCCGACATCTTCGGCTACTGCCGGACCGAGCTGCCGCGCTGGAACACCATCTCCATCTCCGGCTACCACATGGCCGAGGCGGGCGCGTCCCCCGCGCAGGAGATCGCGTTCACCCTGGCCGACGGCATCGAGTACGTCCGTACGGCGCTGGCGGCCGGGATGGAGGTGGACGACTTCGCGCCCCGGCTGTCCTTCTTCTTCGTGGCGCGGACGACGCTGCTGGAGGAGGTCGCCAAGTTCCGCGCGGCGCGGCGGATCTGGGCGCGGGTGATGCGGGAGGAGTTCGGGGCGCGGGACCCGAAGTCGCTGATGCTGCGGTTCCACACCCAGACGGCCGGGGTGGAGCTGACGGCCCAGCAGCCGGAGGTGAATCTGGTGCGGGTGGCGGTGCAGGCGCTCGGCGCGGTGCTGGGCGGCACCCAGTCCCTGCACACCAACTCCTTCGACGAGGCCATCGCCCTGCCGACCGACAAGGCCGCCCGGCTCGCCCTGCGCACCCAGCAGGTGCTGGCGTACGAGACGGATGTGACGGCGACCGTCGACCCCTTCGCGGGCAGCTACGCCATGGAGAGCCTGACGGACGCGATGGAGACGGCGGTACGGGAGCTGATGGGGCGGGTGGCGGATCTGGGCGGGGCGGTGGCGGCGATCGAGCGGGGTTTCCAGAAGGGCGAGATCGAACGCAACGCCTACCGCATCGCCCGCGAGACGGACGCCGGGGAGCGGGTGGTGGTCGGCGTGAACCGCTTCACCCTGGACGAGGAGGAGCCCTACGAGCCGCTCCGCGTCGACCCGGCGATCGAGACCCGCCAGCGCGAACGCCTGGCCCGCCTCCGGTCGACCCGGGACGCCGCCGCGGTGCGCTCGGCCCTCGACGCCCTCCGATCGACGGCCGAGGGCACTGACCACAACGTCCTCTACCCCATGAAGGAGGCCCTGCGGGCGGGGGCGACGGTGGGGGAGGTGTGCGGGACGCTGCGGGGGGTGTGGGGGGAGTACGCGCCGAGTGAGCGGTTCTGACCTGCGGTGACACCTCGTACGGGTGATCGAGGGCCGATTGTGCCCGGCGCCGGTTGCGCTCAGGAAGTGTGGGTCCGAAGAAGGAGGACGCCATGGCCGTACTACAGCAGGTGCCGACTCTCGGCGAGGCCGCCGATTGGCTCGCCCGCGCACTGCCTGGCCACCGCGTGGAGATTCTCCACGGGAGGCTCACTGCGACACCATCGCCGGACGGCTCGCATGCGCTGTCGCTGACCAAGATCGGACGCGGCCTCGACGGGGCCGGGATCGTCGGCAGCGGAGCGGAGCATGTCCAGGGCATCGGACTCTGGCTACCGTCTCTGCCGGAGGATTTCGCCGTTCCCGATCTGGCGGTCGTGGATGACGACTTCCGCGACGCCCACATCAAGAAGAACTACTACGCCCCGAACGTCTTCCGCCTCGTCGTGGAGGTGACCTCGTCCAACTGGTCGGACGACCTTCACACCAAGGTCGAGTGCTACGCCCAGGCCGGCATCCCGGTCTATCTGGTCGTCGACCGCAAGCACGACGAAGTGATCCTCTACACCGATCCCGCCGACGGGAAGTACGGCGGGCGGGAGTGCTTCGGGCGGGGCGGGAGGGTGCCGCTGCCCGCGAGTGTCGGGGTCGAGGCCGAGTTCGTGGTCGACACCCTCCTCGACGGCTAGCCGGGACGGTCAGCGCACCGCCCCCCGCGCCCGGCGGAGCGCGCGGCTGAGCAGGGGTGGCAGGAGGTCGTGGGCCAGGCGGCGGGCTCGGCCGCGGGGGCGGCGGGGTGGGGTGGCCGTGGCGGGGCGGCGCTGCTGGGGGAGGGGGTCGGGGGACGGGGCGGGTACCGCCAGGGCGTGGCGGGACGGGGGGAAGCCGGGGGCGGGCATTCCGCGCCGGGACTTGAGGCGGACGAGGCGGTGTCCGGCGGCGTGCTGGACGCTCAGGTCGCAGTCGTCGCGGTCCCGGACCATCGCGATCAGCTCCTCCTGGACGGGCCCGGGGTCCCCCCAGGTGCCGTACAGCTTCTGGGTGGTGAGGCAGATCGGGCGCAGACCGCGGCTGAGGACCGCCTCCCAGGTGGCGACGGAGACGCCGGGGGTGTGCTCGGAGCGGAAGTCGTCCAGGACGACGATCCCGTCGGGGAGCAGGACGTCCCGGGCGGCGCCGATGTCGCCGTGGACGTGCTCGTAGAGATGGGAGCCGTCGATGTGGACGAAGCGGCAGCTGGCCGGGGCGACCTCGCCCGGGACGAGGGAGCTGGGGCCCGCGAGGACCCGGGGGAGTTCGTCGTGGAAGGCGAGGTAGTTGGACTCGAAGGCGCCCCGGGTGAGCGCGCCGTAGGACTTCGCGGACTCGGCGCGGTTGGCGCCGTCGGGGGCGTCGCCCTCGAAGAGGTCGCAGACGGTGTACGCCTCGCCGGGCTGCCGGTGGTGGCCCAGGAAGATCGCGCTCTTGCCCAGGAACACCCCGACCTCCAGCAGATCGCCGCGCAGCCCCGCGTTCCGCTGCCGGTCGAGGAGCCAGGCGAACAGCGTCTGGTCGAGGACCGGGAACCAGCCCTTGATGTCGTCGAGCCGGTGGGGTGGTGCCTGCGGGGGGACGGTGTGGGGGGCTGTGGTGGTGGTCATGGAGAGCGGTACTTCCTTGTGCGTGGGTGCGTGGGTGCGTGGGTGCGTGGGTGCGTGGGTGCGTGGGTGCGTGGGGGTGCGTGTGGATGCCGGTGGATGCCGGTGGATTCTCAGCCACTGCCCCGTCAGTTCACCGCAAACCGACCCGTGGATGAACGGCGGTGGAACTCAGCGCGTCCGTCCCAGCGCGTCCCGGAGCCATGGTGTCGCCCGCCGCTCCACATACCGGTGCAGCAGCCACGCCAGCCCCAGCATCGCGCCCAGCGTGAGCGCCAGCGTCGCCCAGGACGGCACCCCGAGGTCCTGGTGGAGGACGTCGATGACCACCCAGCCCAGGTGCTCGTGGACCAGGTAGAACGGGTACGTGAGGGCGCCCGCCACCGTCAGCCAGGGCCAGTTCGCCCAGTTCAGCCGGCCCAGCGCGATGGCCAGGATCGCGGCGAAACCGAGGGTGACGATCAGGACGACGACCGTGGCCGAGCGGTAGGAGAACTGGCCGGGATCGCTCGGGTGCCACAGCGCCTCCACCGCCTGGTACTGACCGGTCAGCCAGCTCACCGCGACGATCCCCCAGGCGAGGGAGTCATGACGGTCGCGGTAGAGGAGGTAGATGCCCATGCCGCCGATGAAGAAGGGGGCGTGCTCGGGCATGAGCAGCAGGGTCAGGGCCGGTTCGTCGGCCGCCTGGGCGATCGCCGCGGCCAGCGTCCACACCGCGCAGAACAGCACCACCCGGCGCCGGTTCACCCCCGGCAGGACCAGACACAGGGCGAACAGCGCGTAGAATCGGATCTCCACCCACAGCGTCCAGTCCACGCCGAGCACCCGGTGTGCGCCCAGCGGTTCCTGAAGCAGGGTCAGATTCAGCAGCGCCTCGCTCGGGGTCACCGCCGCGTACACCACACCGGGCAGCGCGAACACCGCCGTCACCAGCACGACGGCCACCCAGTAGGCGGGCATCAGCCGGGACGCCCGGGAGGCGAAGAAGGACCGCGGCGGGCGGCCCCAGCCGCTCATACAGATCACGAACCCGCTGATCACAAAGAAGATCTGCACCCCGAGCGGACCGTAGGCGAACCAGGAGTGCAGGGTGGGGAACTGCTCCTGCGGCGAGGTGCCCCAGGCCCGGGTGACATCGCCGCCCCGGCCGCCGTAGTGGTACAGCGCCACCATCAGCGCGGCCAGCAGCCGCAGCCCGTCCAGCGCCCGGAGCCGTCCGCCGCCCCGGGCCGGTTTCGCGGGCCGCTCCGGCGGCGGTACGACGGGGCCGGGCCGGGTATCCGTACCGGCCCTCGGCTGTGCCGTACTGACGACCGTCCCGGTCACACTCTCACCCCTGCCGACTGCCCTGGTGCCTGCGCGGCCCCACCCGGCCGGAGCGCACGGCACCGGCCGGAGGGGAACTGACGTGCGTCAACACTAAGGGGGTGGAGTGCCACCTTCCGGTGACCACCGGGGCGATTCGCCGATCGGACCGCCGTGGTTCACCTGTGTGTCATACGAGTGGCTGATATGGGCGGGTGGTGTGGGGGTCAGGCCGAGGCGCGCAGGAACGCCGAGTGGGACGCCTTGCCCAGATAGGCGAAGCGGGTCTCGCCCGTCAGATGCTTGTCCAGGGCGTCCTTGACGCCGGGCCACTTCGCGTCGCCGTAGTCGTCCAGGACGACGATCGCGCCGGGCGCGGCGATCTCCTCGGCCCAGTCCAGGTCCGCCTGGACCCCGGCCTCCGAGTGGTCGCCGTCGATCACGATCACGCCGTAGCGGCGGTCGGAGACGGCCTCGCGGGTCGCCGGGTCCTCGGAGAAACCCCGCTGGATCCGGGCCGCCGCACCCGCCGGGCCGGCCAGCGTGAGATTGGTGCGCACGGCGTGCTCGTCCACCGGGGCGCCGGTCGGGTCGGACCGCTCGGGGGTGCCCGGCTGGAGCTGGATGCCCGCGAACGGGTCCACGATCGTCACGCTCGGGCTGCGGCCGTCCCGCTCCATCATCCGCACCAGCCCGGCGGAGAACATGCCGTAGAGGGTGCCTATCTCCAGGATGTCGTCGTTCGGCGGGTCGAGCAGGGGTATCGTGCCGAGCTTTCCGCAGATGTTCATGGTGCCGCCGGCGATCCGGCCGACCCCGAGCGACTCCATCGCCACCAGCAGCCGGTAGGCGGCGGCGACATTGCGCTGAGCGGCGTCCCGGCTGCCGACCAGGGTCTCCACCTCGCCGTGCAGCCGCTTGAGGGGGCCGTGGGCCACGATCCGGGAGAGCCCCCGTCCGCGCGGGCCGAGCAGCAGCTCGACGGTGAGCTGGTGGTGCTTCATCGTCTCGACCGCGTCCTTGAGCTGGTCGTGCTCGGCGGTCCGGGCCGCGTTCGCCGCGCGGATCCGCCGGTCGATACGGCGGTCGATGAGGTCGGCCACCGGGCGCAGCAGACGCCGGGATGCCGAACTGGTGAGCAGGGAGCGGCTGTTCATGGAACCGAAGACCTCGATCCGTCGGGTGTTCGAGTCGGATGGTGCGGCTCGCGGGTTCCAGACAGGCTAGGTGCGCCGTTCCCGGGGGGAAGGTATGTGACCTTAGCGGGGAGTTAACACCTGCGGAACTCCCTGTGGCGGAAGGGTGTGGTCCAGGGGCGCCGGGACGGGTACGGGTGTCCGATGCCCGGATGCCCGTACGCCCCCTCCGGACCCCGTGTCAGCCCAGCCAGCGCCGCAGCTTCAGGCGGCCCCACAGCAGGCTCGTCGCGAAGGACAGGGCCATCACCACGGCCACCATCACCACCAGCAGCCCCCCGGCCGCCACCGCGCCGAGATCCGGCTCCACCACCCGGCCGACGATTTCCTCCACGAACAGCACATGCACGAGGTAGGCGCCCAGCGCCGCCCCCGCCAGCCGCTTCAGCAGCGGGCGGCGCTTCTCGGGCACCCGGATCCGGCTGACCAGCAGCAGTACGCACACCGCCATCGCCGCGACGAACAGATGGGCGTTGGGGAGCACATAGTGGACCTGGGTGTTGTACCAGAGGGCCGCCGCCGCGGTGACCGGGAACAGCGCCACCAGCGGCCAGCGCCACCGCACCACCCCGGCGGGCAGCGCGAACAACAGGGCGCCGCCGACCGCGTACACCAGGGAGTAGGTGCCGAAGCCCCAGGCCACGGTGGGGGTCTCCCGGCCGGTGACCTCGGTGATGGTGGTCATCACCCCGGGCAGCACCGAGATGGTGAGCAGCGCGATCCCCAGCCGCCAGGGCCGCTGCCCGGCCTTGATCAGCATGGCGAACGCCAGCAGCACGATGATCGGGATGTAGTTGTACATGAACCACAGGTGGTACGCCGGTTCGACCGACCCGAACAGCGAGTCCACCGCCAGTTCGGTCATCGGCCGGTCGTTGCGGTCCCGCAGATACGCCCACATCAGGTAGATCGCCGTCCAGGCGAACATCGGCACGATGTTGCGCACCACCCGCTGCCACATCCGCGCCCCGTCCTTCGGCGGCGCCCCGACCAGCACGGCCCACCCGGCGATGGCGAAGTACATCGGCACCGCGAACGGGTTGAGCGCCTCGGCCACATGGCCCGCCCAGTACACCCCGGCGCCGTTGTCCGGGTCGTTGCCGGTGGCGTCGATGAACTGGGCGCCGACATGGCCGAGCATGATGGTCGCCGAGCAGAGCAGCCGCATCAGATCGACGTCGAAGCGGTGTTCGCGCCGGGGAGCGGAGTCCGGTGCGCCGGTGGCCTCGGGGGCGTCCGGGGCGGGTGTGGTCCGCTGGGGGTGCGGCAGGCGTACCGCTGTCTCGTTCTGCACCGCGCGCCTTTCAGAGGAAACGGTCAGGGAGTGTTGGGGGGGAGGAGGCGTGCCTGGCCCGGGGAGGGTCAGCCGGGGCGGCGTACCGCGCGGCGCACCACGCGCCTCGCCCGGCGCACCTGGTGCTTGGCGCGGGCCTGGGCGCTGCTGCCGGGCAGCCCCAGTTCGGCCAGCCGGGCCTCGGGGAAGTAGGCGGCCGGTACGGAGTCGAGATGCGCGCGCAGCCAGTCGGCCGTCGGTTCGCGCAGGGCGGCGTAGGCGTTGGGCTGCATGCAGAAGCCCATGGCCCGGACCAGGGGGGAGAGGGAGTCGGGGGCGGCGCCCACGGGGGCCGGGGCGGCGCCGCGCTCCAGGTCGGCCACCAGATGGTCGACGATCGCCAGCGGCACCCGGTTGCTGTTCGGGTAGGGCTTGAGGCGCCCCATGACCAGTCCGGTGCCGACCCGGCCGACCGGGGTGCCGTAGTAGTGCGAGGCGGTCACCATCGCGGTGGAGAAGCAGCCGACGACGAGTTCGGGCCGGGCGTGGTGGTACAGCGCCTCGGCGAGCAGCGGCGCGTCCAGCACGGTGAGCCGGACCCCGGCCTCGGCGGCGGCCTTGCTCAGGGCCTGCGAGTAACTGGCGGGAGCGGTGGGGTGCGGCTTGAACACCACCGAGGTGTGCCCGGCCGCGGCGGCGCCGGTGAGCATCCGCAGATGGAGGCTCTCCTCCTCCTCGGCGCTCAGGATGTTGATCGCCGCGAGGTACTGCCCGAGCAGTACGGCCGTCGGCGCCCGCTCCAGCACGGGCGCGAGCCGCGGGTCCCCGGCGGTGTCCTCGGATATCTCGTCCAGGACGGCCCGGAAGGCGGCGTCGGGGACGATCTCCGGGGCGACCGCGTACTCGGAGAGCAGCAGCGGGGTCAGACCGGGTATCAGATCGAGGTGCAGCAGCCGCTGGATCCGGCTGGAGAGGGTCAGCGGCAGCCGGTCCCGGGTGGGGCCGTAGCTCATCAGGCCGTCGGCGTACACATGCAGGGACGCCTCGGAGAAGATCGCGCAGAGCGCGCGGCCGGGGTTGACCTGGATGGATTCGACGGCCAGCTCGATCAGATCGTGCTCGTCGATGCCCCAGGCCAGCCGGAACGCCTTCTGCCACAGACCGACATCGTTGCCGCGCGGGCCCCACAGACTCGGGTGGTACGGGCGTATCGCGTGGTTCCAGCTGACGATGTCGTCGAAGCGGGTCGCTATCCGGCCGTGGCCGTGCATCTCGTCCAGGCGCAGCGCGGTCTCGGGGGTGCCGGCGTTGTTGGAGACCAGCAGGATGCGGCGGGCGGAGCCGCGCGGGCCGAACTGCCCGGCGTCCAGGGCGGCGGCGAGGGTGGCGGCCCCGTACAGGGTGGAGACCTGGAAGATCTGGGTGGTGTGCATCGCTCAGGCAGCCTTCCGCCCGTCACGCAGCCGGCTGAGCAGCCTGCCCCGGGTGTGGTCGATGGTGCGGAGGGTCTCCTCCAGGGCCTGCTCCGGCATCCGGTGCAGGGCGTCGCGGGCCTCGCGGCGCAGTCGCTGGGCGGCGGCGGGTTCGTACTCGTCCACCTTGCGGAGGTGGAAGGCGATCATCGCGCAGTAGGTGCGGACGGCCTTGAGCAGGAAGCGGTCGGCCTCGCGGTCCACCAGGACGTCCTGGATCAGGGTGTCGTAGGCCGGGATGAAGTCGAGTTGCCGGTCGTCCTTGACCTGGGTGAGGGAGGTGGCGACGCCGCGGCGGTAGAAGATGCCGTTCAGGCCGAGGGAGGCGTAGCTCTTGGCCAACAGATGCAGGCGCCAGATCCACAGGCGGTCCTCGGCGGTGCGCAGTTCGGTGGCGAAGCGCATCCCGCCGTCGTCGAAGAGATGACGGGAGTAGATCCCGGCCCAGACGAAGGGGTAGTCGACCATCGTCTCGGTGTGGGCGGGCATGATGCCGTCGCGCGGGTCCATCACCCGGTTGCGCAGCCTGGCCGGGGGGCGCCGGATGACCCGCTCGGTGCCGGTGGCCTGGACATGGTCGGTGCGGGCGAAGTCGCAGCCCAACTCCTCGATGGCGTACACCAGTTCGGAGAGATGGCCGGGGCCGTACCAGTCGTCGCCGTCGAGGAAGGTCAGATACTCGCCGGCCGCCGCGTCGATACCGCTGTTGCGCGCCTGCGCTATGCCCATGTTCCGCTCGTGCCGGATGACGGTGGTGCGGGGCAGCCGGTCGGCCCAGCGGTCGATCACCCAGGGGGTGGAGTCCTGGGAGCAGTCGTCGACGAGCAGGAACTCGAAGTCGGAGTCCGCGTTCTGGGCGAGACTCCGCAGAGTGCTCTCGGCGAAGGCCCCCACATTGTGCATGGGGACCACGACGGACAGTTTGGGCACGCTGGACGGCCTCTCACGTTCGATGGTTGCCGATGGGAGCGAACAGGTTAACGAGGCTTTCGCGGTCAACGGTAGCGAGGGAGCCGCGGAACAATGAAGTCCGGTCGTAACTGAGATGAATTCTTGTTCTTCAGGCCCCTTCAAGCACCTTCAGCCCCTGGTGAACGTTTCCCTCAGCTCATCGATGTTCGACTGAGTGGTCTTCCACAGGAAGTCCTGCGCGGTGTGCACCTCGCCCACCGCCGCCGGATGGTCGTCCAGCACCGCCGTCGCCCGCTCCACCAGCCGCGCCCCCAGCTCCCGGTCGTGCACCGAGACCCCCCACTCCCGGCGGCCGATGTCCGACAGGAAGTACGCCAGCTTGGGATGCGACACCAGACTCAGGATCGGCGTCCCGCAGCCGAACGGGATCATCCCCGCGTGCCCGCGCATCCCCATCACCAGCCGGGCGGTGCGGTACAGCTCGCGGATCTCGTCGTTCGTCATCTCGTACAGCCGCTCCACCGGCAGCGTGATGCCGTGCTCGCGGCGCAGATCGTGGACGAATTTCTCGTCGGCCGGCATATGGGCCGCGTACCGTACGTCCGCCCGCTCCCGCAGGGTGCGCAGGGCCCCCGCCAGCTCGGCGAGGAAATGCCCGTAGTCATGGCCGAAGCGCAGCCCCGAGCGGTCGTAGGCCGCGTTGACCAGCACAGTGTCGGTACGGGTGACCGGGTCGGTCCAGCCGTCGATGAGATGCCGGGCCACGGTCGTCGGACAGGGCTGGTAGCGCACCCGGTCGCGCAGTTCGGCGGGGAGCAGCTCGCGCACCCGCTCGATCGAACCGTGGTTGCGCAGCCCGAAGAACGCCGACCGCTCCACCAGCGCCCTGAGGCTCTCGGCGAACCGGGTCCGCCGGTAGAGCTGCCCGTCGAACACGTTGTAGCCGACGGCGAACACCGCGAGCGGCACGGATATCCGGGCCAGCAGCTCATCGGGGACGTTCCACTGCCAGTGGCTGTTCCCGTTCGGGGAGGTGTCCGGCAGGAACAGCCCGCCGCCGCCCACGATCACCCCGCGCCGGGCGTTGAGCCGCTCCACCGCAGCCTCGTCCACCAGCCGGTGCACCGGCTGCTGATACCAGCGGTACGGCCCGGTGTCGGCGTCGAAGCACATCCGCACCGCCTCCGGCAGCACCTTGTCGCCCGCGTTCTCGTTCCCGTCGGCGAACAGCGCCACATGCGCGAACTGCTCGGCGGCGGGCGCCTGCGGGGCAGCGGACCCGGCCCGCTCGGGCCGGGTCCGGACGAACCAGGCATGGCACCCCGCGTCCGCCGGATCGGCCTCCAGGCCCTCCCGGGCGTAGGCGTGCGCGTCCTCCTCGCGGCCCAGCAGCCAGGCCAGCCGGGCGAGCTGGGCGAAGGCGCGCGGCGCGGAGTCGGGCGCGGACGCCGACAGCAGCAGATGCGTCTCGGCCTCCTCGTAGCGCGACAGCGCCATCAGGCACAGCCCCAGCGTCTCGTGGCAGCGCGGCGCGTCCAGCCGCCCCGCCAGCACCGGCGCCAGCACCTGTACGGCCTCGTCGTAGCGGCCCTGCTGCCGGTACACATCGGCGACCGTGCGGGCCAGGTCCAGCGAGGGGCGCCCGGCGAGCAGCGGGGGCGCGAAGTGGGCCAGCAGTTCCGGGTGCTTGCCGCCGGGCAGCGCGCGGTAGGCGGCCCGGAACGCGTCGTCGGCCAGCTCGAACCGGCGCCGGGCCTCGGCGGCCGGACCGTACCCCGGGGTGCCCGCGGGCTCGGTGAAGCGCAGCACCGCCACCCGCTCGGGCACCTCGGTGTCGTCGTACAGCCGCCGGGTGAGGAAGTCGTAGCGGGCGTCGACCGGGACCAGCAGATCCCCCAGCTCCGCCGCCAGATCCCCGGCACCGGCCAGCCGCTCGGCGAGCGCGTCGTCCACATCGGCCCGCTGCACCACCAGCAGCCCGTCCGCCAGGACCCGCCGCCGCTCCCGCTCCCCGTCCCACACCGGCTGCGGTACGGCGGCCACGCCGTGCCGGAGCCGTAGCAGTTCGCCCAGATCGCCGAGGACGACCATCGACGGGTCCAGGGCGATGACGGTGTCGTAGCCCGCCAGCCGGAAGATCTCCCCCGGGCCGTCGCTGCGGCGGGTCACCAGCCGCGGGTGCAGCGGGCGCAGCGCGTCGAAGGCGCTCTCGGGCAGCCCGGGGTGCAGGACGACGACGTCCTCGCACACCCCCGGGTTGGTCAGCACCAGACTCCGCACCAGGGTGGCCAGTTCCGGCAGCCGCTCCTCGTCGGTGTGGACGGCGAAGGCGGTGCGGCGCTTGCCGGTGATGGTTCTGCGGTCGTCCGCGGAGGCCAGGGTCATCGCAGGGCGATCCTTATCTCACTGTCGTCGGCGTGCGGGGCGCGGGAGCGGACCCAGTCGGCCTCCTCGGGCCGCAGTCGGCCGAGCGGTGCCGGCCCGATCAGGTCCAGCCGCGGGGAGACATCCAGGAAGTCCAGCAGCCGCAGCACGGTGAAGGCGGTGGTCGTGGCGGGCGGCCAGGCGCTCTCGCCGAGCAGCGCCGGGTCGGTCAGCGGGCGGCGCAGCGAGGCGTCCCCGAGGTGGTCCTGCGCGCCGGGCACCAGCCGCTGCCGCACCGCCCGCCGCCAGGGCCCCGCCGGGTCCCCGAACACCAGCCGCACACCCGCCCGCTGCCCCCACGCCGGGCCCTCCCAGGGGGTCGCGCCGCGCAGGGTGACCGCGTGCAGGTCGGTGCGCGCGCCGGTCGCGGGCGCGTCGATCCGGAAGCCGTCGCAGCGTACGACGAGGTCGTAGCCGTCGATCTGGGCGCCCCGGCCGCCGCCGCCCAGGTCGGTGCCCCCGGCGATCACGCACACGCTCCGCCCGGCCAGCAGCCCGCGCAGTCCGGTGACCCCGAGGGGCGTGGTCGTGCCCACCGACGAGAAGGGCAGCGCGTCCCGCTCGCTGAGCCGCCGGTAGCCGCCGTACAGCGCGGTCAGCCGCCGCACCTTGGCGTCGGCCGGGCCGTACTGCTCGATCCGGGTGCGGACGAACGCGGCGAACTCCGGTGCGAGGGTGGCGGTGGGCTGGTCGGGGCGGGGTGCCTCCGCGCCGGGGAACAGCGCGACGGCCGCGTCCAGGGCGGCCCGGCGGCGGCGCAGGGTGTCGATCCGGCGGGCGACCCCGGGCGCCGGATCCCCGCCCTGGAGCAGCGCCAGATGCCGGTCGTACGAGGTGAGCGCCTCGGTGTCGCGGCCCTGGGCGTCCAGTGCCCGCGCGTGCAGCCGCCAGGCGCCCTTGGAGCGCTGCCGCAGCAGGGTCGCGGTGCCCGCCAGCTCCTCGGCGAGCGCGAGGGCCCGCTCGTCACCGGCCTCACCGGCCTCCACCGCCCGCTCGCCCACGGTGAGCAGGGCGTCGAAGGGGTCGGCGGCCGGGCCGTCGAGCGCGGTGGCGAGGGCGCCGATGGCCTGCGCGAGCCGGACCTGCCGGGCGGTGGACTGCTCGCCCTGTGCCGCGAGGTACTCCCCGCAGCGCCGCAGCGACCGGGCGAACAGGTCCCGTCTGGCGGTCTCCTTCTGCCGTGCCTTGAACAATCCCGCCAGCGGGTTCGTCATGCGCTGTTCCACCGTTCTCCGAATCGGAGGCCGAATGTGCCCGAACGTGAGGGGGCGCGGGTGGCTTCCGGGTGGCTGGTGGATGAATTCTCCAGGACGGCCCGCTGGTCGCAAGGGAGCGGGGGTGGGTGGGGGAGTGAGGGGGCTGTGCGGGTTGACGGGGTTTGCCCGGCCCGTTCCCGTAGACGGACCCGCGCCCGCGCCCGGACACGGGTGAGCGGTGGGGCGGTGACCCTGTGCCGAAGGCCACCGCCCCACCGCTTCCCGGCGCTGCTTCCCGGTGCGGGCCGGTGCCCTACCGCTTGACCGCCTTCTTCAGGGCCCGTGCCCGTCGCACCACCCGCCGCGCGGTGGAGTTGTGCGGCAGGAAGGACAGCCGCTGGGGGATGCCGCCGGGCAGTCCGAGCATGGTCAGCCGGCGCCGCTTGAAGTACGGCTGGAGCCGGGGCCCGTAGTGCTTGCCGAGGAATCGTTCAGCCGCTCCCCGCAGGTCCGGGTAGACCTGCGGCTGCATCGCGAAGCTCATGGCGGCGATCAGCCCCTGGAGCCGCTCGGGCGGCAGCACCTCGCCGTCGTCCTGGGGACCGTCCAGCGCCGGTACCAGCGCGTGCGCCAGCGCCACCGGCACCCGGTTGCTGTTCTGGAACGGGGCCAGCCGTTCCAGCAGCAGTTCGGTGCCGACCCGCGCCACCGGCAGGTCGTAGAACGCGGACGCGGTGAACAGCGCGGTGGAGAAGCAGCCGACGACCAGCGCCGGGCGGGCCTTCTCGTACAGCACCTCGGCGAGGACCGGGGTGTCGACCACCGTCAGCCGTACGTCCAGCTTCGCCGCCTCCTCCTCCAGCGCCAGACCGAAACTCGCGGGCGCGGTCGGATGTGGCTTGAAGACGATCGACCGGTGCCCGCGCGCGACCGCCCCCCGCATCATCCGCAGATGGAGCTGCTCCTCCTCGGCGGGGGAGAGGATGCCGAGGGCCGAGAGGTACTGGCCGAGCAGCAGCGCCGAGTTGTCGGGGACGTCGGGCAGTTCACCGGAGGTCAGCTCGCCGAGCACCTTGAGGAACGCCGGGGTCGGCACGGTCTCGGCGGGGACGCCGAACTCGGTCAGCAGGGTCGGCTTGAGGCCGGGCACCAGATCGAGATGGAGCAGCCGCAGCACCCGGGTGCCGACCAGCGGGTCGATCTTGTTGCGGGTGGGGCCGTAGCTCATCAGCCCGTCGGCGTAGGCGTGCACCGCGCAGCCGGTGAAGATCTGGGCCAGGGAGAGCGCCGGGTTGACCTGGAGGGACTCCATGACCAGCGTGATCCGGTCGTCCTCCATGTCCCACAGCAGCCGGAAGTACCGCTCCAGCAGCGGCATGTCGTCCTGCCGGGGGGCCCAGGCGCCGGGGTGGAACGGCCGGATCGCCTCGTTGAAGTCGAGCACCTCGTCGAAGTGCGGGCGCAGCGAGGCGAAGCCGGGCATCTCGTCCACGGCCGGGGTGGTCTCCGGGGTCGCCGAGTTGTTGAAGACCAGCAGCACCCGGCGGTCCGGCTCGGTGAAGCAGTCCGACTCGACGGCGGCGGCGAGGGTGGCCGCGCCGTACAGCGTGGAGACACAGAAGATCTGCGTGGTCCGGGGCGTGGTGGTGGGGGAGGACATCAGGCGACCGCCTTCGCGGAGGTGACCCGGCGCCGCAGCCGGCGCAGCTTGGTCGAGCGGTTCAGGTCCATGGTGTCGAGCACATCGCCCAGCATCTCCTGCGGCATCCGCTTTATGGCCGCCGCGCTCATCGCCCGCAGTTGCTTGGCCACCGGCGGTTCGAACTTCTCGATCTCGGAGAGGTGGTGGGCGATGATCGCGCAGTAGGTGCGCACCGCCTTGGGCAGCAGCTTGTCCGCGTCGCGGTCGGCGGCGGTCTCCTCGATCACCTCGTCGAAGGCCCGGATGAAGTCGAGCTGGCGGACATCACCGATCTGGGTGAGCGAACTCGCCACCCCCCGGCGGTAGAAGACGCCCAGCAGATTGACCACGGCGAAGGACTCCGCCTCGCGGTGCAGCTGCCAGATCCAGGGCCGGTCCTCGGCGGTGCGCAGTCCGTCGGTGAAGTGCAGCAGGCCCTTGTCCAGCAGCCGGCGGTGGTAGGCGCCGGCCCAGGCGTAGGCGTAATCGACGGAGGTGGTGCGGTCGGCGGGGAGGATCGCCTCGCGGGGGTTCAGCACCGTGTCGCGCAGCCCTACGGGGACGCGGTGGACGGAACGGGCGCGCGCCTTGGCCTGTACGTGATCGGTCCGGACGAAGTCGCAGCCGAGGTGCTCCAGGGCGCCCACCAGGTCGCTCAGATACCCCTCGGCGAGCCAGTCGTCGCCGTCCAGGAAGGTGACGTACTCGCCGGTGGCGGCGTCGAGCCCGGTGTTGCGGGCGGTGGCGAGTCCGCCGTTCTCCTGGTGGCGGATGAATCTGACCTGGGCGAGGCCGGAGAGGTCGTCGGCCGCCCGTTCGAGGATCGCCGGGGTCTCGTCCTTCGAGCAGTCGTCCACGAGGACGAACTCGAAGTCGCTCCTGGCGTTCATGCGAAGACTTCTGAGGGTGTCCGGGGCGTACTGCTGCACGTTGTAGAACGGCACGATCACGGAGAGCTTTGGCACCTGCGAGAGCCTAGAAGACCGTTTTGCCGGGTAACTTTCCGGTGCGGGTACGGAGGGTGAACTGGATGTGTCGGAACGGTGCATCCCGTGTACTTTCTCAACTGTGGAGGGCTGGTTCGGCTTACGGTGGGCTGCTGTTAACTTTTTGTTATGTCTCGGTTGGGCTATAACTCGGAATCGGTTCCTAGCGTCTTGGCTGTGCCACCAAGTACGCCACTCAGTACAACGAAGCCCCCACGGATCGCAGTACTCGCCGATTCGGACACCCGCTGGAAGTGGGGTGCCCTGACCGCGCGCCGTATCGCGCCGGGCGCGTCCATGGAAACCGCAGGCGGTGACGGGCCGCAAGTCCCGCCGACCCTGGACGGCTACCTGCTGCGGGGCCGCGCGACCCCCACCGCGCGCCAGCTCGCCGAGGTCGGAGTACCCGCCGACTCGCTCCGCGAGGTCACGGCTGTGGAGTTCCTGAGAATCATGGCGCGGGAGCCGTACGACATCCTGGTGCTGTCCCTGGTCGGCGGTGGCGTCCAGGCGATGCTGCACGGCCTCGGGCGGGCCTGGGCGGACCGCCGCGACCGGCCCGTCGTCGTCACCGGCTATGTGGGCGTCGTCTACGAGAAGCTCGCCGACGGACTGCTGCTGCGGCACGGCGCGGACCTCGTCCTCGCCAACTCCCGCCAGGACGCCGACCGCTTCCGCGCGGTGTACGAGGGCGTCGGCGCCGACCCCTCCGCGGTCACCGAGGTGGCCCTCCCGTTCCTCGGCGGCGCCCCCCACCCCGGCGACCACGACCCGTACACGGTGGTCTTCGCCGCCCAGCCCTCCGTCCCCGACAGCCGCCGCGACCGCACCTATCTGCTGGAGCGGCTGATCCGGCACGCGCGGACCCACCCGGACCGCCGGGTGCTGCTGAAACTGCGCTCCCGGCCCGGCGAGCACACCACCCATATCGAGGAACTCCCCTACCAGAAGCTGGCCGAGCGCTTCGGTGAACTGCCCGCCAACTTCGAACTGGTCTACGGCAACATGGGCGAGGTCCTCGACCGCACCGATCTGCTGGTCACCATCAGCTCGACGGCCGCCCTGGAGTCGCTGCACCGCCGGATCCCCACCGTCGTCCTCACCGACCTCGGCGTCCGCGAGACCCTGGGCAACCACCACTTCGTCGGCTCCGGGTGCCTCGCCTCCTGGGACCAGCTCGACGCCCGGCACCGGCCCACCGCCAACGAGGACTGGGTCTCCCGGCAGGGCGTCTGCGCCGACGGCAGCTACCCGCACGCCTTCGACGCGGCCCGCGAGCGGATCACCAAGCTCCTCGCCCGCCCCGACGGACTCCCCCCCCTCACGCCGTACTACACCCCCGCGACCGCGCCCGGTTATCTGCCCGGCATCCTCGCCCGCCACCACCTCGGCCCCGACGGCAGCCCGCTGCCGGGCGCCCCGGCGCACGACAAGGAACCCGGCCCCGTCCGGCAGATAGTGCGCCGCGCCGCACGCGGCGCCTACCGGCACGGCGTCCAGCGGGTCGCTCCGGTCATCCGGCGGATGGGGGAGCTGTGAGCCGCACCGATCAAGGAGCAACACCCATGTCCCAGGCACAGACGGGCAACGGCGCGACGAAGCGCCGGGTGCTCGCGGTGATTCCCGCCCGCGGTGGTTCCAAGGGGGTGCCCGCCAAGAACCTCGCCTCCGTCGGCGGGGTCCCGCTGGTGGCCCGCGCGGTCCGCGAGTGCGCCGGCGCCCGGCTGGTCACCGATGTCGTGGTCTCCACCGACGACCAGGCCATCGCCGCCGCCGCCCGCCAGGCCGGCGCCGAGGTGGTGCTGCGCCCGGCCGCCATCGCCGGGGACACCGCCACCTCCGAGGCCGCCGTCCTGCACGCCCTGAACGCCCACGAGGCCCTGCACGGCACCCCGGTGGACGTCGTCCTCCTCGTCCAGTGCACCAGCCCCTTCCTCCTCCGTGAGGACATCGACGGCGTGGTCGGCGCGATCCTGCACAACGGCGCCGACACCGCCGTCACCGTCGCCCCCTTCCACGGCTTCATCTGGCGCAACGCCGACGACGAGGCGTCCGACCTGGGCGCCGAGCCCACCGGCGGCTACGGCGTCAACCACGACAAGGCGTTCCGGCCGCGCCGCCAGGACCGCCCGCAGGACTTCCTGGAGACCGGCGCCGCCTACGCCATGGCCGCCCCCGGCTTCCGCGAGCACCAGCACCGCTTCTTCGGCCGCACCGAACTGGTCCGCACCGACCCCGCCCGGGTGCTGGAGATCGACGACCCGCACGAGCTGGCCCGCGCCCGCGCCCTCGCCACGATCTTCGACGCCGACCGCCCCGGCGCCCTGCCCACCGCCGACGACATCGATGCCGTCGTCCTCGACTTCGACGGCACCCAGACCGACGACCGGGTGCTGATCGACTCCGACGGCCGGGAGTTCGTCGCCGTGCACCGCGGTGACGGCCTCGGCATCGCCGCCCTGCGCAAGAGCGGCCTCAAGCTCCTCGTCCTCTCCACCGAACAGAACCCCGTCGTCGCCGCCCGCGCCCGGAAGCTCAAGATCCCGGTCCTGCACGGCATCGACCGCAAGGACCTCGCCCTCAAGCAGTGGTGCGAGGAACAGGGCATCGCGCCCGAGCGCGTGCTCTACGTCGGCAACGACGTCAACGACCTGCCGTGCTTCGCCCTCGTCGGCTGGCCGGTGGCGGTCGCGAGCGCCCACGACGTCGTGCGCGGCGCCGCCCGCGCGGTCACCTCCCTACCCGGCGGTGACGGCGCCATCCGGGAGATCGCCGGCTGGATCCTCGGTCCCTCTCTCGACACCCTCGACACCTAAGGAACCCCCCCCTGTCATGAGCATCATCCCCGCCCCCTCCGCCCACTCCCGCGTCCGCTCCTTCGGCACCCGCGAGGTCGGCCCCGGCCGCCCCGTCTACGTCTGCGGCGAGATCGGCATCAACCACAACGGTGAGCTGGAGAACGCCTTCAAGCTGATCGACGCCGCCGCCGAGGCCGGCTGCGACGCGGTCAAGTTCCAGAAGCGCACCCCGGAGATCTGCACCCCGCGCGACCAGTGGGACATCGAGCGCGACACCCCCTGGGGCCGGATGACCTACATCGACTACCGCCACCGCGTGGAGTTCGGTGAGGCCGAGTACCGCCAGATCGACGCGTACTGCACGGAGAAGGGGATCGACTGGTTCGCCTCCCCGTGGGACACCGAGGCCGTCGCCTTCCTGGAGAAGTTCGACGTCCCCGCCCACAAGGTGGCCTCCGCCTCCCTCACCGACGACGAGCTGCTGCGCGCCCTGCGCGCCACCGGCCGCGCGGTCATCCTCTCCACCGGGATGTCCACCCCCCGCCAGATCCGCCACGCGGTCGAGGTCCTCGGCTCGGACAACATCCTGCTCTGCCACGCCACCTCCACCTACCCCGCGAAGGCGGAGGAGCTGAACCTCCGGGTCATCAACACCCTGGAGAAGGAGTACCCGAACGTCCCGATCGGCTACTCCGGCCATGAGACGGGCCTCCAGACCACCCTCGCCGCCGTCGCCCTCGGCGCCACCTTCGTCGAGCGCCACATCACCCTGGACCGCGCGATGTGGGGCTCCGACCAGGCCGCCTCCGTCGAACCCCAGGGCCTCCAGCGCCTGGTCCGCGACATCCGCACCATCGAGGCGTCCCTCGGCAACGGCATCAAGGAGGTCTACGAGTCCGAGCTGGGCCCGATGAAGAAGCTGCGCCGGGTGCAGGGCGTCGTGGCCGAGGCGGAGATCGCGGCGGCGGCGGGCGAGCCCGTCCAGGTCTGACAGACTCACCTCCTCCCCCTTTTCCTCCTCCCTTGGACGGTCGTACGAGGATGAGCCCCCGCGCCACAGTGCCCGGCCCCCGCTCCGCCGAGCAGCACCGCACACTCGCGTTCGTCGAGAGCCCGGTACAGCTCCTCAATGTGCTGGAGTGGGCGCACCGGCACGCCCCCGGCGCGGGCCTCACCCTCGTCGTGCTGTCCCCGGTCGACCCCATGACCCGGGGTCAGCTCCGCCGGATGGCCGAGCTGGCCCGCGACGAGGGCTACGAGGTCCGCTGGGAGGAGGCGAGGGGCGGCAGCACGGCCCCCTTCCAGACGGTCGGCGGCCTGATGGGCCCCCTCCGCAAGGCGGACCGCATCGTCATGGGCGACCCCTTCTCCCGCTATGTCCAGCTCCTGCTGACCATCACCCGGGCCCGCGATCTCGTCGTGGTCGACGACGGCACGGCGACGATGGAGTTCGTCACCCAGCTGGCGCGCGGGGAACGCCTGGTGCGCTGGCACCGCAAGGGCAGCCGCCAGGGCCCGAGGGACCTGATGTTCGCCCCGGTGTCCTCGGCGGCGAGACGCAGACTGACCCCCGAACCCGACCGCCGCGTCGAGATCTTCTCCTCCATGCCGATCGAGGAGATCCCGGACGGGGTCACGGTCACCGCCAACGACTTCGCCTGGACCCGGGCCCGCTTCGGCCCGCCCCGCATCACCAAGGGCGCCGACCTGGTCGGCACCTCCCTGGTGGAGACCGGGGTGGTGGACGGCGAGCGCTATGTGGACGCCGTCCGCACCCTCGCCAAGACCCACCACGCCGCCCGCTACTTCGCCCACCGCCGCGAGAGCGCCGAGAAACTCCACCGCCTCCACGCCGAGACCGGCCTGGAGATCGTCCGCCCGGAACTCCCCCTGGAACTCATCGCCCGCCGGGGCCCGGTGGGCCGCACCATCCTCAGCTTCCCCTCCACGGTCGTCCACACCCTCCCCCTGGCCCTCGCCGGTACGGAGGTCAAGGTCGCCGTCTGCGACATCGACCCGGCCTGGCTGACCGAGAACGCCTCACCACGCGCCCAGGGTTTCCTGTCCGGGGTGACGGGGACGGCCCGGGACGTCCACCGACTGTCGACGGAGGCGAGCCCGGCGTAGGGGGGTTGTCTCGGCCGAGGCGGGCCCGGCGTAACCGGCGGGCCCGGCACAGGCGGACTTTCCCGGCTGAGGCGGGCCCGGCGTAGGGGTCTCCTCGGCCGAGGCGGGCCCGGCGTAAAGGGTGGCGGTCGGCGCCCCTGAGGTGACTGTCGTCAGCCGCGCAACCGTCCCTCTCTCCCCTCCCGCCCCTCCCGCTCCTCATGCGCCCGGATCTCCGCCTCCGCCGCCGCGAACGTACCGGCGTACCAGACCCCCCGATGCGCGGCCGACCACGAATGGGAGGCCAGGCGGGCGGCGCAGCGGCCGGTGAAGACCGGCATCACCTCGTCCATGAACAGCACCAGCGACCGCCGCCCCGCAGCATCGTCGGCGAACCGGGTGATCTGGTGCAGGATCGCGCCGAAGCCGCCCGACGCGGCCCAGTACCGCTCCAGCGCGTCGAGCGCGTCGGCCGGGGTGCCGACCGTCACCCCCGGACTGGCCAGAAACGCGTCGAAGTCCCCGTACCCGACCGTCGCCGCGCCCCCCTCGATCACCTCGTCCGCATGCTCCGCCCACCGCCGGAAACCGGCCTCGACCTCCTCGATGGCCTGGTCCCGGCTGGGCGCGAGATGGAACGGGGCGACCAGGCGCAGCGCCGAGCGGTCCATGATCCGGCCGTGCTCCGCGGCGGCGGCGAGCGCGTTCGCCCAGTTCACGGAGAGCACGTCGTAGCCGGGTCCGGTGGCCGCGGCGAGGCAGAGCATGCCGATGCCGTAGCGCCCGGCGAGCCGGCCGCCGGAGGGGGTGATCGCGCTGGCCACGGCCAGCTCGGGCCGGGGCCGGGTGTAGGTCCCGAGCTGGAGCCGCGCGTCCCGCAGCACATACGGACCCGTCCGCCCGCTCACCACCTCCCCGTCCAGCAGCCGTACGACGACCTCCAGCGCCTCGGCCATCCGGGCGCGCTGCTCCCCGGCGGGGACGCCGAACATATGGGCGTCGCCGGGCAGCAGTCCGGGCCCGAACCCGAACATCGCGCGCCCCCGGGTCTGATGGTCGAGCTGGACGATCCGGTCGGCGACGGCGAGGGGATGGTGGAACGGCAGCGAGATGACCCCGGTACCCAGTCTGATCCGCCGGGTGCGCTCGGCGGCTGCCGCGACAATTAATTCCGGTGATCCGACAATCTCCATTCCGCCGGAATGGTGTTCGCCGATCCATGCCTCGTCATATCCGAGGCGGTCCAGGAAGGTGATGAGGTCGATCTCCCGCCGGATCGCGAGAGCCGGATCACCGGTCAGCGGAAGCGACCAGGGGGGCGTGAAAACCCCGCACCGCACATCTAATTTACGCACGACGATCGAGCGTATCGACGCCGGTCCTGCGGAACAAGAGGGCCTGATCTCGGCCCGAACTCGGCCTGATCTCCGGTGAAGATTCCCGAGGGAAATGGTGAAGCATTCCGGTGCCGAGGGATGATCACCACCCTTTTGGCGGCAGAGAGGATCAGGGAGTTCCGCCCGGTTGGCCACTCGGCATGGCACTCGCCGAAATCCCCCGCCCATTAATACGATATTCCCTCCTCTCCCACCGACTGGCGCCTCTGACCTGCCCTGATCTACCCCAAGGCGCCCCGACTTGTGTCACCACCCCCCTCTCAAGGAGCCCTCTGCCATGACGCCCCCCTTTACCGGAGGTCGTGCGCCCGGCGCACTTCCGATCGCCGGGCACGCCCTGCCCCTGGTGCGGAACGCCGTTGAATTCCTGGCCTCACTGTCGGAGTACGGAGATCTCGTGGAGGTGCGGCTCGGCCCGACCCGTGCGCATGTGCCCTGCCACCCCGAGTTGGTCCGGCGCATTCTGGCCGACGACCGGACCTTCGACAAGGGCGGCCCGTTCTACAAAAAGGCGAGGGAATTATTCGGCGACAGCATCGGAACCTGCCCGCAGTCCGAGCACCGCGCCCAGCGTCGAATGCTCCAACCCGCCTTCCACCGCGGCCGGATCGCCCAGTACGCCGCCGTCATGCAGGAGGAGATCGAGGAGCTCACCCGCTCCTGGTCCGGCGGCGAACGCATCGACTGCTACGCCACCATGAACCGCCTCACCCTGCGCACGATCATCCGGACCCAGTTCGCGGCGCACGCCGACGACGAGACGGTGGAGACCCTGCGGGAGGCGTTCGAGACGCTGAGCGCGGGCTTCTTCCAGTGGATGTTCTTCCCGGAGGCCCTGTACCGGCTGCCGCTCCCCGCCCATCAGCGCCACCGCCGGGCCCTGGCCGCCCTGCGCGGCACCGTGCGCCGGATCGTCGCCGACTACCGGCGCGACGACGAGGACCACGGCGACCTGCTCTCCCTGCTGATCGCCGCCGGGCTCGGCGACACACAGATCGAGGAGCAGATCATGACGATGCTGGCCGGCGGTTCGGAGACCGTGGCCACCACGCTCACCTGGGCGCTGTATCTGCTGGACCGCCACCCCGAGGTGTCCCGCGCGCTGCGCGCCGAGGTGGACGAGGTACTGAACGGCCGCGCCGCCGGCTGGGACGACCTCCCCTCCCTCCCCCTCACCGAACGGGTCGTCCGGGAGACCCTGCGGGTGCAGACCCCGGCGTGGCTGTTCACCCGGGCGACGACCGCGCCGGTGGACTTCGGCGGGGTGGGGCTCCCGGCGGGCGCCCCGATCCTGATCAGCCCCCCGGCCGTCCATCTCAACGCCCAGGTCTTCCCGGACCCGTACCGCTTCGACCCGGACCGCTGGCTGCCCGAGGCCCGCGCGGCGATGCCGAGGGGCGCGTTCCAGGCGTTCAGCTCGGGCGCCCGCAAGTGCATCGGCGATGTGTACGGGCTGACGGAGGCCATCATCGGCCTGGCGACGATCGTGGGCCGCTGGGACACGGCACCCGTCGCCGGCGCGGATCTGCGCCCGACCCCTCTGATGGCCCTGAACGTCCCCCGCCGCCTCCAGTTCGAGCTGACACCCCGCGTCTCCCTGCCGACTGCCCCGGTGAACTGAAGGGAATCGCACGGTGGTCGCCGTCGACGATGACCGAGGTGTCCAGTCCACCCTCCACACCCTGCGGGACGCCGTGGCCGACGAGATCGGCTGGCGCTGGCCCGCCGCCCCGGACGGCATGGCGACGCTCCACCACTACGCCATGCTCCCCCCGGGCAAACTCCTGCGCCCGGTCCTGCTCCTGTGCTCCGCCCTGGCCAGCGGCGCCCCCCTGCACCCCGTCGTCCCGGCGGCGGTCGGCTTCGAGGCGGCCCATGTCGGCAGCCTGCTCCACGACGACATCATCGACCAGGACGGGGAACGCCGGAACCGCCCCGCCGCGCACACGGTGTTCGGCCCGGCCAGGGCGATCATCGCGGGCAACGCCCTGTACTTCGAGTGGTTCGCGGCGCTCACCGAGTGCGCCCGGCGAGGCATCCCGGCGGACCGTGTCGTCCACGCCCTGCGCATCCAGGCGGCGGCCGGGACGCGGGTCTGCCGGGGCGCGTACGACGAGATCACCATGACCGGGGCGATCGACAGCCCGGTCGAGGACTACCTCCGGATGGCCGAGGGCAAGACGGCGGTGCTGTTCGAGGCGGCGTGCCGGGTGGGCGCGGTGCTCGCGGGCGCGGAGCGCCGGACGGTGGACGGCCTGGGCCGCTTCGGCCACCACCTGGGCATGGCCTTCCAGATGCGCGACGACCTCCTCCCCTACGACGCCCAGCCCTCCACCCCCTCCGGCAAACCCCAGATCAGCGACCTGCGCAACCGCCGCCCCACCCTCCCGATCCTCCTGGCCCACCACACCGCGGGCCCCACCGACCGCGAAACCCTCCGCCGCACCCTCCTCGACACCGACGACCCCTCGGCGGCCCTGACCGCCATGCGGGCGCTGGTGACCCGCCTGGGCGCGCTGGACGCGGCGCGGGAGATGGTCAGCAGGGAGGCGGACCGCGCGTGCGGGGCGCTGTCCCGCGCGGCCCCCGGGCAGCCGGCGTACACGGAGGTACTACGGCACACGGCACGGGCTTTGACCGAGGGCGCGGACGAGCCCCGGGCGGAGGAGGACAGACGCGAATGAACCCAGCACCGAGCCCCTCGCATCCCGCGAACCCCCTGGATCCTCCGCACCCGGTCCTCTCCCACATCATCTGCCCCATCCCCCACACCCCTCCCCTCCGGGCACCGGAGATCGAGAAGCACACCCTGGCGTGGTTCGCCCGCTTCGGCTTCGGCGGCACCGAACCGGAACGCCGGATGCTGACGGCCTGCGCCCCCGCGCACTGCGCCTGCATGGTGACCCCGGACGCCCCCGAGGACCTCCTCCGCTTCTCCTCCGCCTACATCGTCTGGGGCCTCCTCTTCGACACGTTCCTCGACCACGGCGACATCCCCGACCGCAAACGCAACTACGCCCTCCTGGCCCCCCAACTCGTCCGCACCCTCAACGACCCCTGGCGCACCCCCGAGGGCCTCCACCCGGTGATCCTCCTGATGCGGGACATGCGCCTCTACCTGGAGGGCCGCGTCGCCCCCGCCCAACTCCGCCGCTGGGTGGACTCCCACTCCCGCTATATGACGGGCGTGGCGCGCGAACTCCTCGACGCGGAACGCGGTGTCCTCCCGACCCTGGACGACTTCCTCTACCTCCGCATGTACACGGCGGCAGGCGCGGCGGGCGCGGCCCTGGTCGACCTGTGCGGCGGCCCGGACCCCGACCCCGCGGAACTGGAGACCCCGGCGGTCCACGCCCTCACCGACGCGGCGTCGATCGTGATGTCCCTCTTCGGCGACCTGGGCTCCGCGCCGAAGGAGGGCCCGCTGGACTACAACGTGGTGAACGTCATCGGCGAGGAACTCGGCTGCTCCCGCCCGGAAGCGATGACAGAGGCGGTCCACCTCTGCAACGCCATCGTGGCGTACTTCTGCACGGCGAGAGAGGCCCTGCGACCGTCCCTGACCCCGGCGACCCGGAGGTATCTGACGGGGCTGGGGGGTCTGATCCGGGGGGTGCTGGACTGGTCGGACCTGGTGCCGAGATACCGGGAGCATCCGGCGTCGGACCGCCCGGACATGAGCCGCCCGGCGCGGATCGATCCATGGGGTCTGCCGTCGATCGGGTGGTGGCCGATGCCGACCGAATAGCCGCCCCAAGGCCCTCACGACTCAGTCGACATCGACCCCGCCCCCATCCACGTCCACGTCCACATTCCAGTCCGGTGCGTCCCCCCGCCCCCGGCTGCTCGTGGATGCCGCGCGGGGCGGCGTCGGCCTGAACTGCTGCCGCCGCAGGGCCGCGAGATCCCGGGCGGTCGCCCGCGCCAACTCGGCGTCGGCGACGGCCTGGCAGTGCCGGTTGAAGTCCGGCCAGCGTGGGGTGAACGACTCCGGCCAGGTCAAGGCGGCCCAGAGACACAG
The DNA here is from genome assembly GCF_040609715.1 of Streptomyces sp. NPDC004610. Taxonomy (NCBI): domain Bacteria; kingdom Bacillati; phylum Actinomycetota; class Actinomycetes; order Kitasatosporales; family Streptomycetaceae; genus Streptomyces; species Streptomyces sp. NPDC004610. The sequence goes on from NZ_JBEXLA010000019.1 coordinate 175,817, forward strand.
CACCGGCCAGCCGAGCACGGGCAGCGTGGCCCAGAACTCCGCCTCCTCGATCCCGCCGGGCGCCGGGGCGCCGGAGAGCCCGCCGTGGAGCCCGGCCCCGAGGACCACGAGGAACCCGAGCCAGATGAGTCCGGTGCGCTGGGATCCGTGGTACTGCGTCAGGGGTAGGGCCCCTTCGGTCACGCGCGCCCGGAACGCCGCGAAGTCGCTGTCGCCGGGGACCTCGTACAGCCGTGTGCCGGTGTCTCCTCGTGCCCGGAGCCCTTTCACGAGGGCGCGCAGAGCCGGGTCCTCCGGCATGGGCGTGGACGCGACGGCGGTGACCGTCCCGTCGTCCGACACCTCGGCGACCCCGTCCGCGAGGAGCCCGGCGAGGGCGACCTGAGCCGCGTCCGGCATCCAGCGCGCCCGCTGGTAGGCCGCCTGTACGGGGGAGACGCCTGCCGCCATGGCCCGGCGGATGACCTCGCGATCGGGCCGGGCGCTCCGCCGTCGCAGGACGCGCAGGGTGAGGTCCACGAGGAGGAAGGCGAGCAGCCAGGCGGTGAGGATCAGTTCGGACTCGGGGGACCAGAACATGGGGAGTCGGCTGCCTTTCCCTGGGTGGATGAGGGCGCGCGATTGCTCCGGAGGGGGTGGATTTCGATAGCCTCCCGGCTCCCTACCACGATTGACGGGAGATCGGCATGCCGCGATGGGCTGCTCTGCGGGCTCACGCGTCCGAGGTCCCGTTCTTGAGGGCTTGGAGGAAGGGGGCGAAGGCGGCGGGGCCGATGCGCAGGGTGGCGCGGGTGGGGGTCTTGGAGTCGCGGATGGCTATGTGGGAGGCGCGGGCCGCGATCTCGACGCAGTCGTTGCCGTCGTTGCCGCCGGAGTACGAGGACTTGGTCCAGCAAAGGCGAGTGCTCATGCCGCTCCTAGGAGTTGTCTTCAATTGTCACGCCCACATCAGGAGCGATGCGAGGGTGACGGCTGCCTGGTAGGACTCGGCGGTCTTGTCGTAGCGGGTTGC